>NZ_QTPY01000015.1:0-191728 GCF_003857765.1 Burkholderia sp. Bp9016 | reverse complement strand
GGTAAATTTGAGCGGACCAAGCCGCACGTCAACGTTGGTACGATTGGTCACGTTGACCACGGCAAGACGACGCTGACGGCAGCGATCACGACGGTTCTGACGAAGAAGTTCGGCGGCGAAGCGAAGGCTTACGACCAGATCGACGCGGCACCGGAAGAAAAGGCGCGCGGTATCACGATCAACACGGCACACGTCGAGTACGAAACGGCTAACCGCCACTACGCACACGTCGACTGCCCGGGCCACGCTGACTATGTGAAGAACATGATCACGGGCGCGGCGCAGATGGACGGCGCGATCCTGGTTTGCTCGGCAGCAGACGGCCCGATGCCGCAAACGCGTGAGCACATCCTGCTGGCGCGTCAGGTTGGCGTTCCGTACATCATCGTGTTCCTGAACAAGTGCGACATGGTGGACGACGCTGAACTGCTCGAGCTGGTCGAGATGGAAGTTCGCGAACTCCTGTCGAAGTACGACTTCCCGGGCGACGACACGCCGATCGTGAAGGGTTCGGCCAAGCTGGCGCTGGAAGGCGACACGGGCGAGCTGGGCGAAGTGGCGATCATGAACCTGGCAGACGCACTGGACACGTACATCCCGACGCCGGAGCGTGCAGTTGACGGCGCGTTCCTGATGCCGGTGGAAGACGTGTTCTCGATCTCGGGCCGTGGTACGGTTGTGACGGGTCGTGTCGAGCGCGGCATCGTGAAGGTCGGCGAAGAAATCGAAATCGTCGGTATCAAGCCGACGGTGAAGACGACCTGCACGGGCGTTGAAATGTTCCGCAAGCTGCTGGACCAAGGTCAGGCGGGCGACAACGTTGGTATCCTGCTGCGCGGCACGAAGCGTGAAGACGTGGAGCGTGGCCAGGTTCTGGCGAAGCCGGGTTCGATCACGCCGCACACGCACTTCACGGCTGAAGTGTACGTGCTGAGCAAGGACGAGGGCGGCCGTCACACGCCGTTCTTCAACAACTACCGTCCGCAGTTCTACTTCCGTACGACGGACGTGACGGGCTCGATCGAGCTGCCGAAGGACAAGGAAATGGTGATGCCGGGCGACAACGTGTCGATCACGGTGAAGCTGATCGCTCCGATCGCGATGGAAGAAGGTCTGCGCTTCGCAATCCGCGAAGGTGGCCGTACCGTCGGCGCCGGCGTCGTCGCCAAGATCATCGAGTAAGCCAGTTATTCGTTGATCGACAGTTTTGGGGCTGGCAGCAGCCGGTCCCAACATGGTTTAGGGGTATAGCTCAACTGGCAGAGCGTCGGTCTCCAAAACCGAAGGTTGGGGGTTCGATTCCCTCTGCCCCTGCCAAAAATCGCCACGTGCCACACGTGGCATTTGTTTTAAGGTGTTATGGCGAATCCATCCGTCGAAACTGTAAATACCTCCGGCGATAAGCTGATGCTGGCCCTGGGCGTATTGTTGGTCTTGGCCGGATTCGTGGGCTTCTTCTGGCTGGCCAACCAGCAGTGGTATGTCCGCGGTGCCGCATTGGCGGTAGGTATCATCGCCGGCGTGGCCGTCGGACTGATGTCCGCACCTGGCAAGAGCCTCATCGCATTTGCCAAGGATTCGTACAAGGAAGTCCGCAAGGTCGTTTGGCCCACCCGCAAGGAAGCAACGCAAACCACACTCGTCGTGTTCGGTTTCGTGCTCGTGATGGCGATTTTCCTCTGGTTGAGTGACAAATCGATCGAATGGGTGATTTTCTCGGCGATTCTGGGTTGGAAATGATATGAGCGATACTCCGGCATCCCCGAGCGGAAAGCGTTGGTACGTCGTGCACGCCTACTCCGGTATGGAGAAGAGCGTGCAACGTGCGCTTCAGGAGCGTATCGAACGTGCTGGCATGCAGGACAAATTTGGTCAGATCCTGGTTCCGACCGAGGAAGTGGTCGAAGTAAAGGGTGGTCACAAGGCTGTGACCGAGCGTCGTTTCTTCCCCGGCTACGTGCTGGTGGAAATGGAAATGACGGACGAAACGTGGCACCTCGTGAAGAACACGGCAAAGGTCACCGGTTTCGTCGGCGGTGCGCGTAACCGCCCGACTCCGATTTCCCCGAAGGAAGTCGAAAAAATCATGTCGCAGATGCAGGAAGGCGTTGAGAAACCGCGCCCGAAGACCCTGTTCGAAGTTGGCGAGATGGTGCGTGTCAAGGAAGGTCCTTTCACGGACTTCAACGGCACGGTCGAAGAGGTCAACTACGAAAAATCGCGCGTGCGTGTGTCGGTCACCATCTTTGGCCGCTCCACCCCGGTCGAACTCGAGTTCGGTCAGGTCGAAAAAGTTTGATCCCGATTCGGTGGGCAGCCTCGGCTGCCCACCTTCGCGCTTACGGTCCGCGTTATGACTGTTGAGGAGCGTCAGTAGCCTGCGGCGAAAGCGCGTTATCACTCACCGAACGTCGTCTGACGTTCCAACGAGGTTTTCAAATGGCAAAGAAGATTGTCGGCTTTATCAAGCTGCAGATCCCTGCAGGTAAAGCCAACCCGTCGCCGCCGGTCGGTCCGGCACTGGGCCAGCGCGGCCTGAACATCATGGAGTTCTGCAAGGCGTTCAACGCGCAGACTCAAGGCATGGAGCCGGGTCTGCCGGTGCCGGTGGTCATCACGGCATTCGCTGACAAGAGCTTCACGTTCGTGATGAAGACGCCGCCGGCAACCGTCCTGATCAAGAAGGCGGCGAAGGTGGACAAGGGCTCGAGCAAGCCGCACACCGACAAGGTCGGTTCGATCACGCGCGCTCAAGCCGAAGAAATCGCGAAGACCAAGATGCCGGACCTTACGGCAGCTGATCTGGACGCAGCCGTTCGCACCATCGCTGGTAGCGCACGCTCGATGGGCATCACTGTGGAGGGCGTGTAAATGGCTAAGATCTCCAAGCGCCGTCAGGCATTTGCTGCCAAGGTCGACCGTCAGAAGCTGTACGCGATCGAAGACGCACTGGCACTCGTGAAGGAATGTGCGAGCGCGAAGTTCAACGAGTCGATCGACGTCGCAGTTCAACTCGGCATCGATGCAAAGAAGTCGGACCAGGTCGTTCGTGGTTCGGTCGTTCTTCCGGCAGGTACGGGCAAGTCGGTTCGCGTTGCCGTGTTCGCGCAAGGCGAGAAGGCTGAGCAGGCTCGTGCAGCAGGCGCGGAAATCGTCGGTATGGAAGACCTGGCTGAGCAGATCAAGGCTGGCCAGATGGACTTCGACATCGTGATCGCTTCGCCGGACACGATGCGTATCGTCGGTACGCTCGGTCAGATCCTTGGCCCGCGCGGCCTGATGCCGAACCCGAAGGTCGGTACGGTCACGCCGGACGTTGCGACTGCAGTCAAGAACGCGAAGGCCGGTCAGGTGCAATTCCGTGTCGACAAGGCCGGTATCATCCACGCGACCATCGGCCGTGCATCGTTCGAATCGACCGCGCTGCGTTCGAACCTGTCGGCGCTGATCGAAGCGCTGCAGAAGGCGAAGCCGGCAACGAGCAAGGGCGTCTACCTGCGCAAGATCGCACTGTCGAGCACGATGGGCGTCGGCGTGCGTGTCGACCAGGCTACGCTGGCAGCACAGTAAGCAAGTATTCGGGCTGCTTCGTTCGCGAAGCGGCCTACATGGGCTTTGGGCGGTTGTTCGCGCAGTAGGGCGGGCAACCGGTTATCAAAGACCGTTGGTGGGGCGCAGCAGGCAGGCGATCCCTTAATTCAAGCCAACGCAGATGGCGAACCCGAAAAAGTTTTGCAGTGGTGAAGCCGCAGGTCGTGAAGCGATTCACGGCGTGAGGTGGAAATACTCCTAACGAGGTCGGACGCCGTTGTTGAACGAGGTACGTGAGGTTTCGTGTCATACCGGCATGCCGAACGTATCGTTTCTGGAGGCTAACCGTGCCGCTTAATAGAGAAGACAAGCAAGCCGTCGTCGCTGAGGTTTCCGCGCAAGTCGCGAAGGCTCAGACCGTTGTGCTGGCTGAGTATCGTGGAATTGCGGTTGGCGATCTGACCAAGCTGCGCGCGAAAGCGCGTGAGCAACAGGTTTACCTGCGCGTGTTGAAGAACACGCTGGCGCGTCGCGCTGTTGAAGGTACGCCGTTTGCTCCGCTGGCAGAGCAGATGACTGGTCCGCTGATCTACGGCATCTCGGAAGATGCAATTGCTGCTGCTAAGGTCGTTAACGACTTCAGCAAGAGCAATGACAAGTTGGTCATCAAGGCTGGTTCGTTCGATGGCAAGGTGATGGACAAGGCTGGCGTGCAAGCGCTGGCAAGCATCCCGAGCCGCGAAGAACTGCTCTCGAAGCTGCTGTTCGTTATGCAATCGCCTGTTTCGGGCTTCGCGCGTGCTCTGGCCGCGCTGGCCGAGAAGAAGCAAGCGGAAGCTGCGTAAGCGAACGTGCATCAGCGTTACTGATCGCTGGCTGTATCCGAATTCAATTTAGGAGTATTTCAAATGGCAATCGCAAAAGAAGACATCCTGGCAGCAGTCGAAGGGATGACCGTTCTGGAACTGAACGAACTGGTCAAGGCGTTCGAAGAGAAGTTTGGCGTGTCGGCAGCTGCAGTTGCAGTCGCTGGCCCGGCAGGCGGCGGCGCAGCTGCTGCAGCAGAAGAGAAGACCGAATTCACGGTCGTCCTGGCTGAAGCAGGCAGCAACAAGGTTGCAGTCATCAAGGCAGTTCGCGAACTGACGGGCCTGGGCCTGAAGGAAGCGAAGGACGTCGTTGACGGCGCACCGAAGGCTGTCAAGGAAGGCGTCGACAAGGCTGCTGCTGAAGAAGCCAAGAAGAAGCTGGAAGAAGCAGGCGCGAAGGTCGAAGTCAAGTAAGTTTCGACGCGCTGTGCGAAGGCTGGCGGTATTTTCACCGCCGGCCTTTTTGTGCTTTGTGGGGACGTTATTCTGGCACTCTTTTGGGAGCCCGAATAATCGGCCCCAGAGGCCAAAGAAAACCGCCAAATCGTTGTCAGTGGTCACGATTGGCGTTTCTCTTTGTCTTCTGAAGCGACTGCAGAAGGCAAGTTTGGTCGGGTAGCGGGCAACACAGGCATCCGCTGCCGTCAGCCAGCGGTTGGTAGCGGCCAACCACCAAGCTTCTCGGCTCGTTCAAGCCATCGGGCGGCCATCGGGTCTCAGTCGGTGAACACTCGGGTTTGAAACGTCCAGGTATCCCGCCTCGACAGCACCCGCCGTGATTCGGAGATCGTATGCAATATTCCTTCACCGAGAAGAAGCGCATTCGCAAGAGTTTCGCGAAGCGCCCCATCGTTCACCAAGTTCCGTTCTTGCTGGCTACCCAGCTTGAATCATTCAGCACGTTTCTGCAAGCTGATGTGCCGGCCACGCAACGCAAGCCTGAAGGTTTGCAGGCCGCATTCACATCGGTATTTCCCATTGTTTCGCACAACGGTTTCGCGCGCCTCGAGTTCGTGAGCTATGCGTTGTCCGCGCCGGCATTCAACATCAAGGAATGCCAGCAGCGCGGCCTGACGTACTGTTCCGCACTGCGCGCGAAGGTCCGCCTCGTCATCCTCGACAAGGAATCGCCGAACAAGCCGGTCGTCAAGGAAGTGAAAGAGCAGGAAGTGTACATGGGCGAAATGCCGCTCATGACGCCGACGGGTTCGTTCGTCATCAACGGCACCGAGCGTGTCATCGTCTCGCAGCTGCACCGCTCGCCGGGCGTGTTCTTCGAACACGACAAGGGCAAGACGCACAGCTCCGGCAAGCTGCTGTTCTCGGCACGGATCATTCCGTACCGCGGCTCGTGGCTCGACTTCGAATTCGATCCGAAGGACATCCTGTACTTCCGTGTCGACCGTCGCCGCAAGATGCCGGTCACGATCCTGCTGAAGGCCATCGGCCTCACGCCGGAGCAGATCCTCGCGAACTTCTTCGTCTTCGACAACTTCACGCTGATGGACGAAGGCGCGCAACTCGAGTTCGTGCCCGAGCGCCTGCGTGGTGAAGTCGCGCGTTTCGACATCACGGATCGTGATGGCAAGGTCATCGTCCAGAAGGACAAGCGGATCAACGCGAAGCACATTCGCGACCTCGAAGCCGCGAAGACCAAGTTCATCTCGGTGCCGGAAGACTATCTGCTCGGCCGCGTGCTGGCGAAGAACGTCGTCGACGGCGACACCGGCGAAGTGATCGCGAGCGCGAACGACGAAGTCACGGAAAGCGTGCTCGAGAAGCTGCGCGAAGCGGGCATCAAGGACATCCAGACGCTCTACACGAACGATCTGGACCAGGGTCCGTACATCTCGTCGACGCTGCGTGTCGACGAAACGACCGACAAGACGGCCGCGCGCATTGCGATCTACCGCATGATGCGTCCGGGCGAGCCGCCGACCGAAGAAGCGGTCGAGGCGCTGTTCAATCGTCTGTTCTACAGCGAAGAAGCGTACGACCTGTCGAAGGTCGGCCGTATGAAGTTCAACCGCCGCGTCAGCCGTGACGAGATCACCGGCCCGATGACGCTGCAGGACGACGACATTCTCGCGACGATCAAGATCCTCGTCGAGCTGCGCAACGGCAAGGGCGAAGTGGACGATATCGACCACCTCGGCAACCGTCGTGTGCGTTGCGTCGGCGAACTGGCGGAAAACCAGTTCCGCGCGGGTCTCGTGCGTGTCGAGCGCGCGGTCAAGGAACGCCTCGGCCAGGCCGAAAGCGAAAACCTGATGCCGCACGACCTGATCAACTCGAAGCCGATTTCGTCGGCAATCCGCGAGTTCTTCGGTTCGTCGCAGCTGTCGCAGTTCATGGACCAGACCAACCCGCTGTCGGAAATCACGCACAAGCGTCGCGTTTCCGCACTGGGCCCGGGCGGTCTGACGCGCGAACGCGCAGGCTTTGAAGTGCGTGACGTGCACCCGACCCACTACGGCCGCGTGTGCCCGATCGAAACGCCGGAAGGTCCGAACATCGGCCTGATCAACTCGCTCGCACTGTACGCGCACCTGAACGAGTACGGCTTCCTCGAGACGCCGTACCGCAAGGTCGTGGACAGCAAGGTGACCGACCAGATCGATTACCTGTCGGCGATCGAAGAAGGCCGCTACATGATCGCTCAGGCCAACGCCGCGATCGACGAGAACGGCCAGCTGATCGACGAACTCGTGTCGTCGCGTGAAGCCGGCGAAACGATGATGGTCACGCCAGACCGTATCCAGTACATGGACGTCGCGCCGTCGCAGATCGTGTCGGTTGCAGCTTCGCTGATTCCGTTCCTCGAGCACGACGACGCGAACCGTGCACTGATGGGTTCGAACATGCAGCGTCAGGCCGTGCCGTGTCTGCGTCCGGAGAAGCCGGTGGTCGGTACGGGCATCGAGCGTACCTGCGCGGTCGACTCGGGCACGACGGTTCAGGCGTTCCGTGGCGGCGTCGTCGACTATGTCGACGCAGGCCGTATCGTGATTCGCGTGAACGACGACGAAGCAGTCGCGGGTGAAGTCGGTGTCGACATCTACAACCTGATCAAGTACACGCGTTCGAACCAGAACACGAACATCAACCAGCGTCCGATCGTGAAGATGGGCGACAAGGTCTCACGCGGCGACGTGCTGGCCGACGGCGCCTCGACGGACCTGGGCGAGCTCGCGCTCGGCCAGAACATGCTGATCGCGTTCATGCCGTGGAACGGCTACAACTTCGAGGATTCGATCCTGATCTCGGAGAAGGTCGTGGCCGACGATCGTTATACGTCGATCCACATCGAAGAGCTGAACGTCGTTGCACGCGACACGAAGCTTGGGCCGGAAGAAATCACGCGCGACATCTCGAACCTGGCGGAAGTCCAGCTCGGCCGTCTCGACGAATCGGGCATCGTGTACATCGGTGCCGAAGTCGAAGCGGGCGACGTGCTGGTCGGCAAGGTCACGCCGAAGGGCGAAACCCAGCTGACGCCGGAAGAGAAGCTGCTGCGCGCGATCTTCGGCGAGAAGGCTTCGGACGTGAAGGACACGTCGCTGCGCGTGCCGTCGGGCATGAACGGCACCGTGATCGACGTCCAGGTGTTCACGCGTGAAGGCATCCAGCGCGACAAGCGTGCGCAACAGATCATCGACGACGAACTGAAGCGCTACCGTCTCGACCTGAACGACCAGTTGCGCATCGTGGAAGGCGACGCGTTCCAGCGTCTCGCACGCATGCTGGTGGGCAAGGTCGCGAACGGCGGTCCGAAGAAGCTCGCGAAGGGCACGAAGATCGACCAGGCTTACCTGGAAGACCTCGACCACTACCACTGGTTCGACATCCGCCTGGCGGAAGACGAAGCGGCGGCGCAGCTCGAAGCGATCAAGAACTCGATCGAAGAGAAGCGTCACCAGTTCGACCTCGCGTTCGAAGAGAAGCGCAAGAAGCTCACGCAAGGCGACGAACTGCCGCCGGGCGTGCTGAAGATGGTCAAGGTGTACCTCGCGGTGAAGCGTCGTCTGCAGCCTGGCGACAAGATGGCAGGCCGTCACGGTAACAAGGGTGTCGTGTCGAAGATCGTTCCGATCGAAGACATGCCGTACATGGCCGATGGCCGTCCGGCAGACGTCGTGCTGAACCCGCTGGGCGTTCCGTCGCGGATGAACGTGGGTCAGGTTCTGGAAGTGCACCTCGGCTGGGCCGCGAAGGGCCTCGGCTGGCGTATCGGCGAAATGCTGCAGCGTCAGGCGAAGATCGAGGAACTGCGCGTATTCCTGACGAAGATCTATAACGATTCGGGCCGTAAGGAAGATCTGGAAAGCTTCAGCGACGACGAGATCCTCGAACTCGCGAAGAATCTGCGCGAAGGCGTGCCGTTCGCGACGCCGGTGTTCGACGGTGCGACCGAGGAAGAAATGGGCAAGATGCTCGACCTCGCGTTCCCGGACGAGATCGCCGAACAGCTCGGCATGAACCCGTCGAAGAACCAGGTCCGCCTGTACGACGGCCGCACGGGTGAAATGTTCGAACGTCGCGTGACGCTTGGCTACATGCACTACCTGAAACTGCACCACTTGGTCGACGACAAGATGCACGCGCGTTCGACCGGCCCGTACTCGCTCGTCACGCAGCAGCCGCTGGGTGGTAAGGCGCAGTTCGGTGGCCAGCGTTTCGGTGAAATGGAAGTGTGGGCACTTGAAGCGTATGGCGCGTCCTACGTGCTGCAGGAAATGCTGACGGTGAAGTCGGACGACGTGAATGGCCGGACCAAGGTTTATGAAAACCTCGTCAAGGGCGATCACGTGATCGATGCAGGCATGCCGGAATCCTTCAACGTGCTCGTGAAGGAAATCCGCTCGCTCGGTATCGATATCGATCTCGACCGCAATTAATCGGACTACGGAGAGAAGGCAATGAAAGCTCTGCTCGATCTATTCAAGCAAGTCCAACAGGAAGAAGTTTTCGACGCGATCAAGATCGGTCTGGCCTCGCCGGACAAGATCCGTTCGTGGTCGTTCGGCGAAGTGAAGAAGCCGGAGACCATCAACTACCGTACGTTCAAACCGGAACGCGATGGTCTGTTCTGCGCGAAGATCTTCGGGCCGATCAAGGACTACGAGTGCCTGTGCGGCAAGTACAAGCGCCTGAAGCACCGCGGCGTGATCTGCGAGAAGTGCGGCGTCGAAGTGACGCTGGCGAAGGTGCGTCGCGAACGCATGGGCCACATCGAACTGGCCTCGCCGGTCGCGCACATCTGGTTCCTGAAGTCGCTGCCGTCGCGTCTGGGCATGGTGCTCGACATGACGCTGCGCGACATCGAGCGCGTGCTGTACTTCGAAGCATACGTGGTGATCGAACCGGGCATGACGCCGCTGAAGGCGCGGCAGATCATGACCGAAGAGGATTACTACAACAAGGTCGAGGAATACGGCGACGAATTCCGTGCCGAAATGGGCGCGGAAGGCGTGCGTGAACTGCTGCGCGCGATCAACATCGACGAGCAGGTCGAGACGCTGCGCACCGAGCTGAAGAACACCGGCTCGGAAGCGAAGATCAAGAAGTACGCGAAGCGCCTGAAGGTCCTCGAGGCATTCCAGCGCTCGGGCATCAAGCCCGAGTGGATGATCCTCGAAGTGCTGCCGGTGCTGCCGCCGGAACTGCGCCCGCTCGTGCCGCTGGATGGCGGCCGTTTCGCGACGTCGGACCTGAACGACCTGTATCGCCGCGTGATCAACCGTAACAACCGGTTGAAGCGTCTGCTCGAGCTGAAGGCGCCTGAAATCATCGTCCGCAATGAAAAGCGGATGCTGCAGGAAGCCGTCGACTCGCTGCTCGACAACGGTCGTCGCGGCAAGGCGATGACGGGCGCGAACAAGCGTCCGCTGAAGTCGCTCGCCGACATGATCAAGGGTAAGGGCGGTCGTTTCCGTCAGAACCTGCTGGGCAAGCGCGTCGACTACTCGGGCCGTTCGGTCATCGTGGTCGGCCCGACGCTGAAGCTGCACCAGTGCGGTCTGCCGAAGCTGATGGCGCTCGAACTGTTCAAGCCGTTCATCTTCAACAAGCTGGAAGTGATGGGCGTCGCGACGACCATCAAGGCTGCGAAGAAGGAGGTCGAGAACCAGACGCCGGTGGTGTGGGACATCCTCGAAGAGGTGATCCGCGAGCACCCGGTGATGCTGAACCGCGCGCCGACGCTGCACCGTCTCGGTATCCAGGCGTTCGAGCCGGTGCTGATCGAAGGCAAGGCAATTCAGCTGCACCCGCTCGTTTGCGCGGCGTTCAACGCCGACTTCGACGGTGACCAGATGGCCGTTCACGTGCCGCTGTCGCTCGAAGCGCAGATGGAAGCGCGCACGCTGATGCTCGCGTCGAACAACGTGCTGTTCCCGGCCAACGGCGATCCGTCGATCGTGCCGTCGCAGGATATCGTGCTGGGTCTGTACTACGCGACCCGCGAAGCGATCAACGGCAAGGGCGAAGGTCTGTCGTTCACCGGCGTGTCGGAAGTGATCCGTGCGTACGAGAACAAGGAAGTCGAGCTGGCATCGCGCGTCAACGTGCGGATCACCGAAATGGTCCGCAACGAAGACACGTCGGAAGGCGCGCCGGAATTCGTGCCGAAGATCTCGCTGTACGCGACGACCGTCGGTCGCGCGATTCTGTCGGAGATCCTGCCGCACGGTCTGCCGTTCTCGGTGCTGAACAAGCCGCTGAAGAAGAAGGAAATCTCGCGCCTGATCAACACCGCATTCCGCAAGTGCGGTCTGCGTGCGACGGTCGTGTTCGCCGACCAGTTGATGCAGTCGGGTTTCCGTCTCGCGACGCGCGCCGGTATTTCGATCTGCGTGGACGACATGCTGGTGCCGCCGCAGAAGGAAACGATTGTCGGCGACGCCGCAAAGAAGGTGAAGGAGTACGACCGCCAGTACATGTCGGGTCTCGTCACCGCGCAGGAACGCTACAACAACGTGGTCGACATCTGGTCGGCAACGTCGGAAGCGGTCGGCAAGGCGATGATGGAGCAGCTGTCGACGGAGCCGGTGACGGACCGCGACGGCAACGAGACGCGCCAGGAGTCGTTCAACTCGATCTACATGATGGCCGACTCGGGCGCCCGGGGCTCCGCGGTGCAGATTCGTCAGCTGGCCGGTATGCGAGGCCTGATGGCGAAGCCGGACGGCTCGATTATCGAGACGCCGATTACCGCGAACTTCCGCGAAGGCCTGAACGTGTTGCAGTACTTCATCTCGACCCACGGTGCACGTAAGGGTCTGGCTGATACGGCACTGAAGACCGCGAACTCGGGTTACCTGACGCGTCGTCTCGTCGACGTCACGCAGGATCTGGTGGTGGTCGAGGACGATTGCGGCACGTCGAACGGCGTCGCGATGAAGGCGCTGGTCGAAGGCGGTGAAGTCGTCGAAGCGCTGCGCGACCGTATCCTCGGCCGCGTCGCGGTCGCGGACGTCGTGAATCCGGAAACGCAGGAAACGCTGTACGAATCGGGCACGCTGCTCGACGAAACGGCGGTCGAGGAAATCGAACGCCTCGGCATCGACGAAGTGCGCGTGCGCACGCCGCTGACCTGCGAAACGCGTTACGGTCTGTGCGCGTCGTGCTACGGCCGTGACCTCGGCCGCGGCTCGCTCGTGAACGTCGGCGAAGCAGTCGGCGTGATCGCGGCACAGTCGATCGGTGAACCGGGCACGCAGCTGACGATGCGTACGTTCCACATCGGTGGTGCGGCATCGCGTGCGGCAGTGGCGTCGTCGGTCGAAGCGAAGAGCAACGGTATCGTGCGTTTCACGGCGACGATGCGTTACGTCACGAACGCGAAGGGCGAGCAGATCGTCATTTCGCGTTCGGGCGAAGCGCTGATCACCGACGATATCGGCCGCGAGCGCGAACGTCACAAAATCCCGTACGGCGCGACGCTGCTGCAGCTTGACGGCGCAACGATCAAGGCTGGTACGCAGCTGGCGACGTGGGACCCGATGACGCGTCCGATCATCACCGAGTACGGTGGTACGGTGAAGTTCGAGAACGTCGAGGAAGGCGTGACCGTCGCGAAGCAGATCGACGACGTGACCGGCCTGTCGACGCTGGTCGTGATCGACGTGAAGCGTCGTGGTTCGCAAGCCTCGAAGAGCGTGCGTCCGCAGGTGAAACTGCTCGACGCGAACGGCGACGAAGTGAAGATCCCGGGCACCGAGCACGCAGTGCAGATCGGCTTCCAGGTCGGCGCGCTGATCACCGTGAAGGACGGCCAGCAGGTGCAGGTGGGTGAAGTGCTCGCACGTATCCCGACCGAAGCGCAGAAGACGCGTGACATTACCGGCGGTCTGCCGCGGGTGGCGGAACTGTTCGAAGCGCGTTCACCGAAGGATGCCGGCATTCTCGCGGAAGTCACCGGTACGACGTCGTTCGGCAAGGACACGAAGGGCAAGCAGCGTCTCGTCATCACGGACCTCGAAGGCAATCAGCACGAGTTCCTGATCGCGAAGGAAAAGCAGGTTCTGGTCCACGATGCTCAGGTCGTCAACAAGGGCGAAATGATCGTGGACGGTCCGGCCGATCCGCACGACATCCTGCGTCTGCAGGGTATCGAGGCGCTGTCGCGCTACATCGTCGACGAAGTGCAGGACGTGTACCGTCTGCAGGGCGTGAAGATCAACGACAAGCACATCGAGGTGATCGTTCGCCAGATGCTGCGTCGTGTGCAGATCACCGACAACGGCGATACGCGCTTCATCCCGGGCGAACAGGTCGAGCGTTCCGACATGCTGGACGAGAACGATCGCATGATCGCCGAGGGCAAGCGCCCGGCTTCGTACGACAACGTGCTGCTCGGTATCACGAAGGCATCGCTGTCGACCGACTCGTTCATCTCCGCGGCATCGTTCCAGGAAACGACCCGCGTGCTGACCGAAGCGGCGATCATGGGCAAGCGCGACGATCTGCGTGGCCTGAAGGAAAACGTGATCGTCGGCCGTCTGATCCCGGCCGGTACGGGTCTCGCGTTCCACAAGGCGCGCAAGGCGAAGGAAATGTCCGACCGCGAGCGTTTCGATCAGATCGCAGCGGAAGAGGCATTCGACTTCGGTACGCCGAGCACGCCGGCAGAAGAGCCGCAACACCCGGCAGCCGAGTAAGCACGGGCGGCGTGGGCCGCCTTGCTATCTCGCTGTCACCGAAACCGCCCGGTTCCGCCGGGCGGTTTTTTTTTATCCGTCGTTTACGCGCATGACGGGCTTGTCGCACGGTTGCTGCAGGACCGTCATGCGCGCGCACGACCCCTGTCCGATTGGCCAACATCGCACGATTCGCCGCGCGCCGCGCGAGCGGGTTGTTAAAATTACGGTCATCGTTCCGCCGTCCTCGTTCTCATTCATGTCCCGCGCCCTCGAAATCCTCGACGAAGTCTTTGGTTACTCCGCATTTCGCGGCCAGCAGGGGGAGATCGTCGAGCATGTCGCCGGCGGCGGCGATTGCCTCGTGCTGATGCCGACGGGCGGCGGCAAGTCGCTGTGCTACCAGATTCCGGCGCTGCTGCGCCGCGAGGCCGGGCAGGGCGCAGGCGTCGTCGTGTCGCCGCTGATCGCGCTGATGCAGGACCAGGTCGCTGCGCTCAGCGAAGTCGGCGTGCGCGCGGCTTACCTGAATTCGACGCTGTCGGGCGCTGAGGCCGCGGCAACCGAGCGGGCGCTGCGCGAAGGCGAGATCGACCTGTTGTACGTCGCGCCCGAGCGACTGATGACCGGGCGCTTTCTCGAACTGCTCGAGCGTGCGAAGATCGGCCTGTTCGCGATCGACGAGGCGCACTGCGTGTCGCAGTGGGGGCATGACTTCCGTCCCGAATACATCCAGTTGTCGGTACTGCACGAGCGTTTTCCGTCGGTGCCGCGGATTGCGTTGACGGCCACCGCGGACGCGATCACGCGCGACGAGATCATTCATCGTCTCGCGCTCGACGATGCGCGCGTGTTCGTTTCGAGTTTCGATCGGCCGAATATCCGCTACCGGATCGTCGAAAAGGACAACGCGCGGTCGCAGCTTCTCGATTTCATCCGGGCCGAGCACACGAACGCGGACGGCACCACCGACGCGGGCGTCGTGTACTGCCTGTCGCGCCGCAAGGTCGAGGAAACGGCCGAATGGCTGAAGGCACAGGGCGTGCGCGCGCTGCCGTATCACGCGGGAATGGAGTTCGAGGTGCGGCAGAAGCACCAGGAAATGTTCCAGCGCGAGGAAGGCATCGTGATGTGCGCGACGATTGCGTTCGGTATGGGCATCGACAAGCCCGACGTGCGTTTCGTCGCGCACCTCGATTTGCCGAAGAGCGTCGAGGGCTACTACCAGGAAACTGGCCGCGCGGGCCGCGACGGCATGCCGGCGAACGCATGGATGGCCTATGGCCTCGGCGACGTCGTCCAGCAGCGCAAGATGATCGACGAGTCCGATGCGGACGACGCGCATAAGCGCGTGCAGACGTCGAAGCTCGATGCGTTGCTCGGGCTGTGCGAGACGATCTCGTGCCGGCGTGTGCGGCTGCTGAACTATTTCGGCGAGGCGAGCCAGCCGTGTGGCAACTGCGACACCTGCATCGAGCCACCCGATTCCTGGGACGCGACGCGCGAGGCGCAGATGGCGTTGTCGTGCGTGTTTCGCGCGCAGCGTGCGAGCGGCTTCAATTTCGGCTCGAGCCATCTGATCGAAATCCTGCGCGGCGGCCGCACCGAGAAGGTGCTGCAGCGCGGTCACGACCAGCTCAGCACGTTCGGGATCGGCGCGTCGCTGTCCGAGCCCGAATGGCGCGCGATTTTCCGGCAACTCGTCGCGTACGGCTATCTGGCGGTCGACCACGGCGGTTTCGGCGCGCTCATGCTGACCGAGGCCGCGAAGCCGGTGCTGAAGAACGAGGAGAAGGTGACGCTGCGCCGCTACGTGAAGCCGCAGCGCACGCGCCAGTCGTCGAGCCGCAGCGGCACGCGCGTCGACCCGACGGCCGGCATGGGCACGCGCGAACGTGCCCGCTGGGACGCGCTGCGCGCCTGGCGTGCGGAAACCGCGAAGTCCGATGGCGTGCCGGCCTACGTGATCTTCCACGACGCGACGCTCGCCGAGATCGCGCGCAACGCGCCCGAGACCATCGACGACCTGCGTCACATTCCCGGCATGGGCGTACGCAAGCTCGAACGCTTCGGCGACGAGATCATCGACGTCGTCGAATCGGCATGACGCAGATGTTCCGACCCCTCCGGTAAACCGCCCGCGCGGCTGGCAAATCACGCAAGCCGTTGACTTAGTTGGTATTTCCGGAATATGATGTTGGGTTCCGGTATTCGGTGGGCCGAGTCGCGTTCGAAGGTTCGCACCCGATTCGCCGGTTCGGAAGTCAACTGTGCGCCGATTCTCGCTTTGCCCGAAATCGATGTGCAGATTTTGTTCAATTTCAGGAATAAACAATGCCAACCATCAACCAACTGGTTCGCAAAGGCCGTCAGTCGGAAACGACGAAGAGCAAGAGCCCGGCCCTGCAGGACTGCCCCCAGCGTCGCGGCGTGTGCACCCGTGTGTACACGACGACGCCGAAGAAGCCGAACTCGGCACTCCGTAAGGTCGCCAAGGTTCGTCTGACGAACGGCTTCGAAGTGATTTCGTACATCGGCGGTGAAGGCCACAACCTGCAGGAACACTCGGTTGTGCTGATCCGCGGCGGCCGTGTGAAGGACTTGCCGGGTGTGCGTTACCACATGGTTCGCGGCTCGCTGGATACCCAGGGCGTCAAGGACCGTAAGCAAGCGCGCTCGAAGTACGGCGCGAAGCGTGCAAAGGCTGCCAAGTAAGCAGTTTTTGATCAGGGATCGCCGCAGGGCGGTCAAGGCGGGAGTGCCGGATTGCCGGTGCTGTCGAGTAAGTGGTCACCCGGCCAAGCTGGTTAGTCGTGAAGATGTGATCGGGTTTGTTGGTGGCCGCGGGGCTGAATACAGCTCCAACTGAACAGGTAAAGGAAGAATCATGCCGCGTCGTCGCGAAGTCCCCAAGCGGGAAGTGTTGCCGGATCCGAAGTTCGGCAACGTTGATGTAGCCAAGTTCATGAACATGCTGATGCTGTCCGGCAAGAAGTCGGTCGCAGAGCGCATCGTTTATGGCGCATTCGAACAAATCCAGACCAAGGGTGGCAAGGACCCGCTGGAAGTGTTCACCGTTGCGCTCAACAACGTGAAGCCGGTGGTCGAAGTGAAGAGCCGCCGCGTTGGTGGTGCCAACTATCAAGTTCCGGTCGAAGTGCGTCCGTCGCGTCGTATGGCATTGGCGATGCGCTGGCTGCGTGAGGCTGCGAAGAAGCGTAGCGAGAAGTCGATGGCTCTGCGCCTGGCAGGCGAACTCTCCGAAGCGGCTGAAGGCCGTGGCGGCGCGATGAAGAAGCGCGACGAAGTTCACCGCATGGCAGAAGCCAACCGCGCGTTCTCGCATTTCCGTTTCTAAGCGCCTGGCTGGGCTGTTTGCGGAAATAAATTCCGGGCGGGTGCGCTTTTCAGGCGCCTCGCCCGTTTGTGTTGAAGCACGATGCAGCTGGGCTGCATCGTGCCATCCCAGTAGAGGATCAAAGTGGCTCGCAAGACTCCTATCGAGCGCTACCGCAATATCGGTATTAGCGCTCACATCGACGCCGGCAAAACGACGACGACCGAGCGCATTCTGTTTTACACCGGTGTGAACCACAAGATCGGTGAAGTCCACGACGGCGCAGCAACGATGGACTGGATGGAGCAGGAGCAGGAGCGTGGCATCACGATCACGTCCGCTGCTACCACGGCCTTCTGGAAGGGCATGGGCGGCAACTATCCGGAACACCGCATCAACATCATCGACACCCCGGGTCACGTCGACTTCACGATTGAAGTGGAGCGTTCGATGCGCGTGCTCGACGGTGCGTGCATGGTGTATTGCGCAGTGGGTGGCGTGCAGCCGCAGTCGGAAACGGTGTGGCGCCAGGCTAACAAGTACAAGGTGCCCCGTCTCGCGTTCGTCAACAAGATGGACCGTACCGGCGCGAACTTCTTCAAGGTCTACGACCAGCTCCGTCTGCGCCTGAAGGCTAATCCGGTTCCGGTCGTGGTGCCGATCGGCGCGGAAGAAAACTTCAAGGGCGTCGTCGACCTGATCAAGATGAAGGCGATCATTTGGGACGAAGCGTCGCAAGGCACGAAGTTCGACTACGTCGACATCCCGGCCGAGCTCGCAGAGACCTGCAAGGAATGGCGCGAAAAGATGGTCGAAGTGGCTGCTGAAGCCAGTGAAGACCTGATGAACAAGTACCTGGAAGAAGGCGATCTGCCGGAAGCCGACATCGTCAAGGCGCTGCGCGACCGTACGATCGCGTGCGAAATCCAGCCGATGCTGTGCGGTACCGCGTTCAAGAACAAGGGCGTGCAGCGTATGCTCGACGCCGTGATCGACTTCCTGCCGTCGCCGGTCGACATTCCGCCGGTCAAGGGCGAACTCGAAAACGGTGAAGCAGCAGAGCGCAAGGCTTCGGACGACGAGAAGTTCTCGTCGCTCGCGTTCAAGATCATGACCGACCCGTTCGTCGGCCAACTGATCTTCTTCCGTGTGTACTCGGGCGTCGTCAACTCGGGCGATACGCTGCTGAACTCGACCAAGGGCAAGAAGGAACGCCTCGGCCGTATTCTGCAGATGCACGCGAACCAGCGTGAAGAAATCAAGGAAGTCCGTGCAGGCGACATCGCAGCTGCGGTCGGCTTGAAGGAAGCAACCACGGGCGACACGCTGTGCGACCCGGCGAACCCGATCGTTCTCGAGCGCATGGTGTTCCCGGAGCCGGTGATTTCGCAGGCTGTCGAGCCGAAGACCAAGGCTGACCAGGAAAAGATGGGCCTCGCGCTGAACCGTCTGGCGCAGGAAGACCCGTCGTTCCGCGTGCAGACCGACGAAGAGTCGGGCCAGACCATCATTTCGGGCATGGGCGAGCTCCACCTCGAAATTCTGGTCGACCGGATGAAGCGTGAATTCGGCGTGGAAGCGACCGTCGGCAAGCCGCAGGTTGCATACCGCGAAACGATCCGTTCGACGGCGAAGGACGTCGACGGCAAGTTCGTCAAGCAGTCGGGTGGTCGCGGCCAGTACGGTCACGCGGTCATCACGCTCGAGCCGAACGAACAAGGCAAGGGCTACGAGTTCTTCGACGAGATCAAGGGTGGTGTGATTCCGCGTGAATACATCCCGGCGGTCGACAAGGGTATCCAGGACACGCTGAAGTCGGGCGTGCTGGCCGGCTTCCCGGTCGTCGACGTGAAGGTTCACCTGACGTTCGGTTCGTACCACGACGTTGACTCGAACGAAAACGCGTTCCGCATGGCCGGTTCGATGGCGTTCAAGGAAGCGATGCGCAAGGCGAACCCGGTCGTCCTCGAGCCGATGATGGCTGTCGAAGTCGAGACGCCGGAAGACTACATGGGCAACGTGATGGGCGACCTGTCGGGCCGTCGCGGCATCGTCCAAGGCATGGAAGACATGGTTGGCGGCGGCAAGATCGTTCGCGCCGAAGTGCCGCTGTCGGAAATGTTCGGTTACTCGACGTCGCTGCGTTCGCTGACGCAAGGTCGTGCAACGTACACGATGGAGTTCAAGCACTACGCTGAAGCTCCGCGCAACGTTGCTGAAGCGATCATCAGCGCGAAGTCGAAGTAAATCTGTAGCTACCAACCGATATTTTTTGAAAGAAGAGAATCATGGCAAAAGGTAAATTTGAGCGGACCAAGCCGCACGTCAACGTTGGTACGATTGGTCACGTTGACCACGGCAAGACGACGCTGACGGCAGCGATCACGACGGTTCTGACGAAGAAGTTCGGCGGCGAAGCGAAGGCTTACGACCAGATCGACGCGGCACCGGAAGAAAAGGCGCGCGGTATCACGATCAACACGGCACACGTCGAGTACGAAACGGCTAACCGCCACTACGCACACGTCGACTGCCCGGGCCACGCTGACTATGTGAAGAACATGATCACGGGCGCGGCGCAGATGGACGGCGCGATCCTGGTTTGCTCGGCAGCAGACGGCCCGATGCCGCAAACGCGTGAGCACATCCTGCTGGCGCGTCAGGTTGGCGTTCCGTACATCATCGTGTTCCTGAACAAGTGCGACATGGTGGACGACGCTGAACTGCTCGAGCTGGTCGAGATGGAAGTTCGCGAACTCCTGTCGAAGTACGACTTCCCGGGCGACGACACGCCGATCGTGAAGGGTTCGGCCAAGCTGGCGCTGGAAGGCGACACGGGCGAGCTGGGCGAAGTGGCGATCATGAACCTGGCAGACGCACTGGACACGTACATCCCGACGCCGGAGCGTGCAGTTGACGGCGCGTTCCTGATGCCGGTGGAAGACGTGTTCTCGATCTCGGGCCGTGGTACGGTTGTGACGGGTCGTGTCGAGCGCGGCATCGTGAAGGTCGGCGAAGAAATCGAAATCGTCGGTATCAAGCCGACGGTGAAGACGACCTGCACGGGCGTTGAAATGTTCCGCAAGCTGCTGGACCAAGGTCAGGCGGGCGACAACGTTGGTATCCTGCTGCGCGGCACGAAGCGTGAAGACGTGGAGCGTGGCCAGGTTCTGGCGAAGCCGGGTTCGATCACGCCGCACACGCACTTCACGGCTGAAGTGTACGTGCTGAGCAAGGACGAGGGCGGCCGTCACACGCCGTTCTTCAACAACTACCGTCCGCAGTTCTACTTCCGTACGACGGACGTGACGGGCTCGATCGAGCTGCCGAAGGACAAGGAAATGGTGATGCCGGGCGACAACGTGTCGATCACGGTGAAGCTGATCGCTCCGATCGCGATGGAAGAAGGTCTGCGCTTCGCAATCCGCGAAGGTGGCCGTACCGTCGGCGCCGGCGTCGTCGCCAAGATCATCGAGTAATATCGACGATTCGTGGATCCCGCCGGGGTCCGCGATTCCGCGGTAGGCAGTTTTACCGTCGAAACCGGGTGTCCAGTTTGATCGGGCACCCGGTTTTGTTTTTGTTGTGCGCTGTGCGCACCTCGAGAAACCCGCACCACCACTCCGGATTTTCGTGTAGAATCGCGGGCTTAGCAGTGGAAGTGCCGTTCGGAATCTGGTGCCTCGCTCCCCGCGGGCAACCTGTTTCGCGTTCTTTTAGTGTCCGGCGATGCAACATCGCCTCGCTCTTTTCAAGGAATCGTCATGCAGCAACAGAAAATCCGCATTCGCCTGAAGGCTTTCGACTATCGTCTGATCGATCAATCGGCTGCCGAGATCGTCGATACCGCGAAGCGGACTGGCGCAATCGTCCGTGGCCCGGTGCCGCTGCCGACGCGCATTCAGCGTTTTGACATCCTGCGTTCGCCGCACGTCAACAAGACGTCGCGCGATCAGCTCGAAATCCGTACCCACCAGCGCTTGATGGACATCGTCGATCCGACCGACAAGACGGTTGACGCGCTGATGAAGCTCGATCTGCCGGCTGGCGTCGACGTGGAAATCAAGCTGCAGTAAGGCTTTGGGCGTCAGCCGGTTTCCCGAGTGGCGCTAAGTCTTTGTATTGCTTGCGGAAATCGAGAAGTCGGGCTATACTGCTTGGCTTTTCGTGCATTCGCGAAAAAAAGTTGGGCCTTGCGTGCCCGGCATTTTGTAAATCAGCCCCGACCAATCGCAGTCGGGAATGGAGAAAATGATGAGCCTTGGACTCGTAGGTCGCAAGGTTGGCATGACCCGTATCTTCACGGCTGAAGGGGATTCGATTCCCGTCACCGTGCTGGACGTGTCGGACAACCGCGTGACGCAGATCAAGACTGTTGAAACCGACGGCTACACGGCCGTGCAGGTTGCATTCGGCTCCCGCCGCGCATCGCGCGTGACGAAGCCGCTGGCAGGTCATCTCGCCAAAGCCGGTGTCGAAGCCGGTGAAATCCTCAAGGAATTCCGCATTGACGCGGCCAAGGCAGCCGAGCTGTCGAATGGCGCCGTGGTCGGTGCTGATCTTTTCGAAGTGGGCCAGAAGGTCGACGTGCAGGGCGTGTCGATCGGTAAGGGCTACGCCGGTACGATCAAGCGTTACAACTTCTCCTCGGGTCGTGCTACCCACGGTAACTCGCGCTCGCACAACGTGCCGGGCTCGATCGGTATGGCGCAGGATCCGGGTCGTGTTTTCCCGGGTAAGCGCATGACGGGTCACCTCGGTGACGTTACGGTGACGGTGCAGAACCTCGAAATCGCTCGTATCGACGCAGAGCGCAAGCTGCTGCTCGTCAAGGGTGCGATTCCGGGCGCGAAGGGCGGCAAGGTTTTCGTGACGCCGGCCGTCAAGACCAAGGGGGCGAAATAATGGAACTCAAGCTCCTGAACGAAAATGGTCAGGAAGGTGCAGTGGTCAACGCGTCGGACGTCGTGTTCGGTCGTGACTACAACGAAGCGCTGATCCACCAGGTCGTCGTTGCGTACCAGGCGAATGCTCGCCAGGGTAACCGCGCACAGAAGGACCGCGAGCAAGTCAAGCACACCACCAAGAAGCCGTGGCGTCAGAAGGGTACGGGCCGCGCTCGTGCCGGTATGTCGTCGAGCCCGTTGTGGCGTGGCGGTGGTCGTATCTTCCCGAACTCGCCGGAAGAAAACTTCTCGCACAAGGTCAACAAGAAGATGCATCGCGCAGGTCTCTGCTCGATCTTCTCGCAGCTGGCCCGTGAAGGCCGTCTGTCGGTCGTCGAGGACATCATCCTCGAAGCGCCGAAGACCAAGCTGCTGGCCGACAAATTCAAGACCATGGGTCTCGACTCCGTTCTGATCATCACGGATACGGTCGACGAGAACCTGTACCTGGCTTCGCGCAACCTGCCGCACGTGGCGATTGTCGAGCCGCGCTACGCTGACCCGCTGTCGCTGATCTACTTCAAGAAAGTGCTGGTCACGAAGGCTGCGGTCGCCCAGATCGAGGAGTTGCTGTCATGAGCGAGATTCGCAAGAACGATCATCGTTTGATGCAGGTCCTGCTCGCGCCGGTGATTTCGGAAAAGGCGACGCTGGTTGCCGACAAGAACGAGCAAGTCGTGTTCGAAGTCGCACCGGATGCCACGAAGCAGGAAGTGAAGGCGGCTGTCGAGCTGCTGTTCAAGGTTGAAGTTGATTCGGTCAACGTGCTGGTTCAGAAGGGCAAGCAAAAGCGCTTCGGCCGTTCGATGGGCCGCCGTAAGGACGTGAAGAAGGCGTACGTTTGCCTGAAGCCCGGCCAGGAAATCAACTTTGAAGCGGAGGCCAAGTAATCATGGCAATCGTTAAAGTTAAACCGACTTCGCCGGGTCGCCGCGCGATGGTCAAGGTGGTCAACAAGAACCTGCACCAGGGCAAGCCGTTCGCGGCACTGCTCGACTCGCAGAGCTCGACCGCCGGCCGTAACAACAACGGCCGTATCACCACGCGTCACAAGGGTGGTGGTCACAAGCAGCACTATCGTATCGTCGATTTCCGTCGTACGAAGGATGGCATCCCGGCAAAGGTCGAACGTCTCGAGTACGACCCGAACCGTAGCGCGAACATCGCGCTGGTGCTCTACGCAGACGGCGAGCGTCGCTACATCATCGCCCCGAAGGGCCTGACGGTCGGCCAACAGCTGATGTCGGGTTCGGAAGCGCCGATCCGTGCAGGCAACACGCTGCCGATCCGCAACATTCCGGTCGGTACGACGATCCACTGCATCGAGATGCTGCCGGGCAAGGGCGCGCAAATGGCGCGTTCGGCTGGCACGTCGGCCATGCTGCTGGCGCGTGAAGGCGTCTACGCGCAGGTTCGTCTGCGTTCGGGCGAAATCCGTCGCGTGCACATCGAGTGCCGTGCAACGATCGGTGAAGTTGGCAACGAAGAGCATAGCCTGCGCCAGATCGGCAAGGCTGGCGCGAACCGCTGGCGCGGTATCCGCCCGACGGTGCGCGGCGTTGCGATGAACCCGGTTGATCACCCGCACGGTGGTGGTGAGGGCAAGACGGCTGCAGGTCGCGACCCGGTAAGCCCGTGGGGTACGCCGGCTAAGGGTTACCGCACCCGCAGCAACAAGCGCACGACGACGATGATCGTCCAGCGCCGTCACAAGCGTTAAGGAGTAGGCAATGGCACGTTCTGTTAAAAAAGGTCCGTTCTGCGACGCCCATTTGCTGAAGAAAGTTGAGGCGGCTGCAGCTTCGCGCGACAAAAAGCCGATCAAGACCTGGTCGCGTCGCTCGACGATTCTGCCGGATTTCATCGGCCTGACGATCGCTGTTCATAACGGCCGTCAACACGTTCCGGTGTACATCTCGGAAAACATGGTCGGCCACAAGCTTGGCGAGTTCGCACTGACCCGTACGTTCAAGGGTCACGCAGCCGACAAGAAGGCCAAGAAATAAGGGGCAATCAAGATGGAAGTGAAAGCAATTCATCGCGGTGCCCGCATCTCGGCGCAAAAAACGCGCCTTGTGGCTGACCAGATCCGCGGTTTGCCGGTCGACAAGGCGCTGAACGTTCTGACGTTCTCGCCGAAGAAGGCGGCTGGCATCGTGAAGAAGGTTGTGCTGTCGGCAATCGCGAATGCGGAGCACAACGAAGGCGCTGATATCGACGAGCTCAAGATCAAGAGCATCTACGTCGACAAGGCTGCATCGCTCAAGCGTTTCACCGCGCGCGCCAAAGGCCGCGGTAACCGCATCGAGAAGCAATCCTGTCACATCACTGTGACGGTCGGGAATTAAGGAGCCATACGATGGGACAGAAAATTCATCCGACTGGCTTCCGCCTGGCTGTCAGCCGTAATTGGGCTTCGCGTTGGTACGCGAACAACAACAATTTCGCGGCGATGCTGCAGGAAGACATCGGTGTTCGTGAATACCTGAAGAAGAAGCTGAAGAACGCTTCGGTCGGTCGGGTCGTCATCGAGCGTCCGGCGAAGAACGCGCGTATCACGATTTACAGCTCGCGTCCGGGTGTGGTCATCGGCAAGAAGGGCGAGGATATCGAACAGCTGAAGACGGAACTGCAACGCCGCATGGGCGTGCCGGTTCACGTCAACATCGAAGAAATCCGCAAGCCGGAAACCGATGCTCAACTGATCGCTGACTCGATCACGCAACAGCTCGAGCGTCGGATCATGTTCCGTCGCGCGATGAAGCGTGCGATGCAGAACGCGATGCGTCTGGGTGCCCAAGGCATCAAGATCATGAGCGCAGGCCGTCTGAACGGTATCGAAATCGCTCGTACGGAGTGGTATCGCGAAGGTCGCGTGCCCCTTCATACGCTGCGTGCCGATATCGACTACGCGACTTCGGAAGCGAAGACGACCTACGGCATCATCGGCGTCAAGGTGTGGGTTTACAAGGGCGACACGCTCGGCCGCAATGACGCGCCGGTGGTCGAAGAAGTAGCCGAAGACAAGCGTCCGCGTCGCAATGCGCGTCCGGGCGACCGTCGTCCGCGCCGTGATGGCGAAGGCGGCGCTCCGGGTGCTCGTCGTGGCGCACCGCGCCGCGGCGCCGGCAAGCCGGAAGACGGCAAGACTGGAGAATAACGATGCTGCAACCGAAACGCAGGAAGTATCGCAAAGAGCAGAAGGGTCGTAACACCGGCAAGGCGACGCGCGGCAACGCAGTGTCGTTCGGTGAATTCGGCCTGAAGGCGATCGGTCGCGGCCGTTTGACCGCGCGTCAAATTGAAGCAGCGCGTCGTGCAATGACGCGTCACATCAAGCGTGGCGGCCGCATCTGGATCCGGATCTTCCCGGACAAGCCGATTTCGCAAAAGCCGGCAGAAGTACGTATGGGTAACGGTAAGGGTAACCCGGAGTACTACGTCGCTGAGATCCAGCCGGGCAAGATGCTCTATGAAATGGACGGCGTAACCGAAGAACTGGCACGCGAAGCGTTCCGTCTGGCTGCAGCCAAGCTGCCGCTGAAGACGGCATTCATCGTGCGCCAGCTCGGCGCCTAAGGAGAAAACATGAAGGCTTCCGAACTTCTCCAGAAAGACCAGGCCGCGCTCAACAAGGAGCTGGCGGACCTGCTGAAGGCGCAATTCGGCCTGCGCATGCAACTCGCGACCCAGCAGCTCACGAACACGAGCCAGCTGAAGAAGGTTCGTCGCGACATCGCACGTGTGCGGACCGTCATGACTCAGAAGGCGAACCAGAAATGAACGATAGCGTGAAAACCTCGCTGAAGCGGACGCTGGTCGGTCGGGTCGTCAGCAACAAGATGGACAAGACCGTCACCGTGCTGATCGAGCACCGCGTCAAGCATCCGATCTACGGCAAGTATGTCGTGCGCTCGAAGAAGTACCACGCGCATGATGAAGCGAACACCTACAACGAGGGTGACCTCGTTGAAATCCAGGAAACTCGTCCGCTGTCGAAGACGAAGGCCTGGACGGTGTCGCGCCTCGTCGAAGCAGCTCGCGTCATCTAAGCGGGCAGCGCAGTAGGCAGTAACAGGCACTTCGCCACGAAGTGCTTGAATCGCAAAGTTTTTGCTTGCGTGACCAGGGTTATTTGTTATAATCCTGGTCTTCCCTCTTTATGGGAGCCCCGTCGCGGGCGAAGTTGGTGGGGGAAGCGGACTGGCGCCAGCCTGTCCGAAAGATTCACCGAATTGCGATGGCGGGTTTCGTTTGCCGTCGCTGCTGTTCCAACCCAAGCAGCCGATTGGCTGACGGGACCAAGACTGACCGAATGCATCATGGTGGTGCATCCGGATTAAGTTGGGAAAGACAAACCATGATCCAGACCGAATCTCGGCTCGAAGTAGCCGACAACACGGGTGCGCGTGAAGTCATGTGCATCAAGGTGCTCGGCGGCTCGAAGCGTCGTTATGCCGGCATTGGCGACATCATCAAGGTGACCGTCAAAGAAGCAACGCCGCGCGGGCGCGTGAAGAAAGGCGAAATTTACAACGCCGTGGTGGTCCGCACCGCCAAGGGCGTTCGCCGTCAAGACGGCTCGCTGATCAAGTTCGACGGCAACGCCGCTGTGCTTTTGAATAACAAGCTCGAGCCGATCGGCACCCGTATCTTCGGGCCGGTGACGCGTGAGCTGCGTAGCGAACGATTCATGAAGATCGTTTCGCTGGCGCCGGAAGTGCTGTAAGGAGTCGCGATGAACAAGATTCGCAAGGGTGACGAAGTTATCGTCGTCACCGGCAAAGACAAGGGCAAGCGCGGCGTCGTGCTGGCTGTCGGTGCAGAACATGTGACGGTTGAAGGTATCAACCTCGTCAAGAAGCATGTGAAGCCGAACCCGATGAAGGGTACGACGGGCGGCGTGGAAGCGAAGACGATGCCCCTGCATATTTCGAACGTCGCACTGGTCGACGCGAATGGCAAGGCGTCGCGTGTTGGCATCAAGGTCGAGGAAGGCAAGAAGGTTCGCTTCCTGAAGACGACCGGTGCCGTACTGAGCGCCTGACGCAGCGGAGTAAAAAATGGCTCGTTTTCAAGAGTTTTACAAAGAAAAGGTTGTGCCCGGCCTGATCGAGAAGTTCGGTTACAAGTCGGTCATGGAAGTGCCGCGCATCACCAAGATCACGCTGAACATGGGTCTTGGCGAAGCGATCGCTGACAAGAAGATCATCGAGAACGCCGTTGGCGATCTCACGAAGATCGCTGGTCAGAAGCCGGTCGTCACGAAGGCGCGCAAGGCAATCGCAGGCTTCAAGATCCGCCAGGGTTACCCGATCGGTGCGATGGTGACGCTGCGTGGTCAAGCGATGTACGAATTCCTCGACCGTTTCGTGACCGTTGCCCTGCCCCGCGTGCGTGACTTCCGCGGCGTGTCGGGTCGTGCCTTCGATGGCCGCGGCAACTACAACATCGGTGTGAAAGAGCAGATCATTTTCCCCGAAATCGACTACGACAAGATCGACGCACTGCGTGGGCTGAACATCAGCATCACGACGACTGCGAAGACCGACGACGAAGCAAAGGCTCTGCTCGCCAGCTTCAAGTTCCCGTTCAGAAACTGAGGTTACCGTGGCTAAACTGGCACTGATCGAACGTGAAAAGAAGCGCGCCCGCCTGGTCGCGAAGTTCGCAGCAAAGCGCGAAGCGCTGAAGGCGATCGTCGAAGACCAAAGCAAGTCGGAAGAAGAGCGCTACGAAGCACGCCTGGAGCTGCAGCAACTGCCCCGCAACGCAAACCCGACCCGCCAGCGTAACCGCTGCGCGATCACGGGCCGTCCGCGTGGCACGTTCCGTAAATTCGGCCTCGCGCGTAACAAGATTCGTGAAATCGCATTCCGTGGCGAGATTCCTGGCCTGACCAAGGCGAGCTGGTAATAGGAGAAACGTAAATGAGCATGAGTGATCCTATCGCCGATATGCTGACTCGCATCCGCAACGCGCAGATGGTCGAGAAGGTATCGGTCGCGATGCCCTCGTCGAAGGTCAAGGTTGCAATCGCGCAAGTCCTGAAGGACGAAGGTTATATCGACGATTTCGCCGTCAAGGCGGAAGGTGCGAAGTCCGAACTGAATATCGCGCTGAAGTACTACGCAGGTCGCCCGGTCATCGAACGCCTCGAGCGCGTTTCGAAGCCTGGTCTGCGCGTGTACCGCGGCCGTAACGACATTCCGCAGGTCATGAACGGCCTGGGTGTGGCAATCGTGTCGACGCCGAAGGGCGTGATGACCGACCGCAAGGCGCGCGCTACCGGCGTCGGCGGCGAAGTCATCTGCTACGTTGCTTAAAGCCGAGGAGAGAGAAACATGTCTCGAGTAGGTAAAAGCCCGATCGCGCTGCAAGGCGCGGAAGTCAAGCTGGCCGACGGTGCAATCACCGTCAAAGGCCCGCTGGGCACCATCACGCAAGCGATCAATCCGCTCGTGAACGTGGCGAACAACGACGGCACGCTGAATCTGTCGCCGGTCGACGAAAGCCGCGAAGCAAATGCACTGTCGGGTACGATGCGCGCGATCATCGCGAATGCCGTGCACGGCGTGACCAAGGGTTTCGAGCGCAAGCTGACGCTGGTTGGCGTCGGTTATCGTGCGCAAGCGCAAGGCGACAAGCTGAACCTGTCGCTGGGTTTCTCGCACCCGGTGGTGCACCAGATGCCGGAAGGCGTCAAGGCTGAAACCCCGACGCAAACCGAAATCGTGATCAAGGGGATCAACAAGCAACAAGTCGGTCAAGTAGCTGCGGAAGTTCGCGGTTACCGTCCGCCGGAGCCCTACAAGGGCAAGGGCGTGCGCTATTCCGACGAGGTTGTGATCCTCAAAGAAACGAAGAAGAAGTAAGGGTGCGCAATCATGGATAAGACTCAATCTCGCCTGCGCCGCGCTCGCCAGACGCGTATCAAGATCGCTGAGCTGCAGGTCGCGCGTCTCGCCGTGCATCGCACGAACACGCACATCTACGCTCAAGTGTTCTCGCCCTGCGGCACCAAGGTGCTCGCAAGCGCGTCGACGCTCGAAGCAGAAGTGCGCGCTGAACTGGCCGACAAGTCGGGCAAGGGCGGCAACGTTAATGCCGCGACGCTGATCGGCAAGCGTATTGCCGAGAAGGCAAAGGCTGCCGGCATCGAATCCGTCGCCTTCGACCGCTCGGGCTTCCGCTACCATGGCCGCGTCAAGGCGCTGGCTGAGGCAGCTCGCGAAGCTGGGCTCAAGTTCTAAGGAAGGAATTCGTCATGGCAAAGATGCAAGCGAAAGTTCAGGCTGACGAGCGCGACGACGGCCTTCGCGAAAAGATGATTTCGGTCAACCGCGTGACCAAGGTCGTGAAGGGTGGCCGTATTCTCGGCTTCGCCGCACTGACCGTGGTTGGCGACGGCGATGGCCGCATCGGTATGGGCAAGGGCAAGGCGAAGGAAGTGCCGGTCGCTGTCCAGAAGGCAATGGAACAAGCTCGCCGCAACATGTTCAAGGTGCCGCTCAAGAACGGCACGCTGCAGCACGAAGTGCACGGCAAGCATGGCGCATCCGCTGTCCTCCTCGCTCCGGCGAAGGCAGGTACGGGCGTGATCGCCGGCGGCCCGATGCGCGCAGTGTTCGACGTGATGGGCGTTCAGAACGTCGTGGCCAAGAGCCACGGTTCGACGAACCCGTACAACCTCGTTCGCGCCACGCTGGACGGTCTGCGCAAGCAGTCGACCCCGGCAGACATCGCGGCGAAGCGCGGCAAGTCCGTCGAAGATATTTTGGGCTAAGCCCGGGTGGTCACCATGTCTGAAAAAACTGTCAAGGTTCAGCTCGTGAAGAGCCTGATCGGGACCCGCGAATCGCACCGTGCGACCGTGCGTGGCCTCGGCCTGCGCCGACTCAACTCGGTTAGCGAGCTGCAGGATACGCCGGCGGTCCGCGGCATGATCAACAAGGTCTCGTACCTCGTTAAGGTCATCGCGTAAGCGGCCCTACGGATCAAGGAGTTGATATGGAATTGAATAACCTGAAGCCGGCCGCTGGTGCCAAGCACGCCAAGCGTCGCGTCGGCCGCGGCATCGGTTCGGGCCTCGGCAAGACGGCTGGCCGTGGTCACAAGGGTCAGAAATCGCGTTCGGGCGGCTTCCACAAAGTCGGTTTCGAAGGCGGTCAGATGCCGCTGCAACGTCGTCTGCCGAAGCGCGGCTTCACGTCGCTGACGAAGGAATTCGTCGGTGAAGTGCGCCTCTCCGACCTCGAGAAGCTGCCGGTCGATGAAGTCGATCTGCTCGCACTGAAGCAAGCCGGCCTGGTCGGCGAGCTGACGAAGAGCGCAAAGATCATCGCGACGGGCGAACTGAAGCGCAAGATCGTCGTGAAGGGTCTGGGTGCCACCAAGGGTGCGCGCGCTGCGATCGAAGCGGCTGGCGGTTCGTTCGCCGAGTGACACGCGTAGCGCGTCGTTACTTGCATTCATCGGAGAAGGTACTTGGCTAACAGCCCGAGTCTTGCAAAACCCGGTCGAAGCACGGCGAAATTCGGCGATCTGCGCCGGCGAGCGATGTTCCTGCTCCTGGCGCTGATCGTCTATCGCATCGGCGCGCACATCCCCGTGCCGGGCATCGATCCGGATCAACTGGCGAAGCTGTTCCAGAGCCAGGCGGGCGGCATCCTGGGCATGTTCAACATGTTTTCGGGTGGCGCGCTTTCCCGCTTCACGATCTTTGCGCTGGGGATCATGCCGTACATCTCGGCGTCGATCATCATGCAGCTGTTGGCGATCGTCTCGCCGCAGCTCGAGGCGCTGAAGAAGGAAGGGCAGGCAGGGCAACGGAAGATCACGCAGTACACGCGGTATTTCACCGTGGTGCTCGCGACCTTCCAGGCGTTCGGTATCGCGGCTGCGCTGGAAAACCAGCCGGGCCTCGTCATCGACCCCGGCATGCTGTTCCGTCTGACGACGGTCGTGACGCTGGTGACCGGTACGATGTTCCTGATGTGGCTGGGTGAGCAGATCACCGAGCGTGGTCTGGGCAACGGTATCTCGATCATCATCTTCGGCGGGATCGCAGCAGGGTTCCCGAATGCCGTGGGTGGGTTGCTCGAACTGGTGAAAACGGGTTCGATGGGGCCGTTCTCGGCGATCATCATCGTCGTTCTGATTGCCGCGGTGACTTACCTGGTCGTGTTCATCGAACGCGGTCAGCGCAAGATCCTCGTGAACTACGCGAAGCGTCAGGTTGGCAACAAGATCTACGGTGGGCAGTCGTCGCACTTGCCGCTGAAGCTGAACATGTCGGGCGTGATTCCGCCGATCTTTGCGTCGTCGATCATCCTGTTTCCGGCCACGATTCTTGGCTGGTTCAGCACGGGTCAACCGACGGGAGGCTGGCTCTCCAACACGTTGCATGACGTCGCGGAGGCACTGAAGCCGGGTCAGCCGGTCTATGTGCTGCTGTACACGCTGGCAATCGTGTTTTTCTGCTTCTTCTACACCGCGCTGGTGTTCAACAGCAGGGAAACCGCAGACAACTTGAAGAAGAGCGGCGCGTTTGTTCCGGGCATCCGTCCGGGCGACCAGACCGCACGATATATCGACCGCATCCTCACGCGTCTGACGCTGGCCGGTGCGATCTACATCGTCTTCGTGTGTCTGCTGCCGGAATTCCTGGTGCTGCGCTGGAACGTGCCGTTTTATTTTGGTGGAACGTCGCTGCTGATCATTGTCGTCGTCACGATGGACTTCATGGCGCAGGTGCAGTCGTACGTTATGTCGCAACAGTATGAGTCGCTGCTCAAGAAGGCAAACTTCAAGGGCGGCAACATCCCAATGCGTTAATTCAGGACTATGGCCAAAGACGATGTAATCCAGATGCAGGGTGAGGTGATCGAAAACCTCCCGAATGCGACCTTCCGTGTGAAGCTGGAAAACGGCCATGTCGTGTTGGGGCATATCTCCGGGAAGATGCGGATGCACTACATCCGCATCCTGCCGGGCGACAAGGTGACGGTTGAATTGACGCCTTACGATCTGTCTCGTGCGCGGATCGTGTTCCGGGCGAAGTGATTTGAAAAAAGGGTATTATCATGAAAGTGATGGCATCGGTTAAGCGCATTTGCCGCAATTGCAAGATCATCAAGCGCAAAGGCGTCGTTCGCGTGATCTGCAGCTCGGATCCGCGCCACAAGCAGCGCCAAGGCTGACCGCGCGTTTGTTTGCGCTTTTTGTTTGAGGAAAAACAATGGCTCGTATCGCAGGGGTTAACATCCCGAATCACCAGCATACCGAGATCGGCCTGACGGCAATCTTCGGTATCGGCCGCACGCGCTCGCGCAGCATCTGCGTGGCGTCTGGCGTGGAATTCTCGAAGAAGGTCAAGGACCTGACCGACGCAGACCTCGAAAAGCTGCGTGAAGAAGTGGGCAAGTTCATCGTCGAAGGCGATCTGCGCCGTGAAGTGACGATGAACATCAAGCGCCTGATGGACCTCGGTTGCTACCGCGGCGTTCGTCATCGCAAGGGCCTGCCGATGCGCGGTCAGCGTACGCGTACGAACGCACGTACCCGCAAGGGTCCGCGTCGTGCAGCGCAAGCGCTGAAGAAGTAAGCGGAACTGACAGTTACAGGAAAACGTAATGGCTAAGGCTTCGAACACCGCGGCGCAACGCGTTCGCAAGAAGGTTAAGAAGAACGTCGCTGAAGGGGTGGTTCACGTTCACGCGTCGTTCAACAACACGATCATCACGATCACCGATCGCCAGGGCAATGCACTGGCATGGGCGACGTCGGGCGGCCAGGGCTTCAAGGGCTCGCGCAAGTCGACGCCGTTCGCTGCTCAGGTTGCTGCTGAGTCGGCCGGTCGCGTCGCGATGGAATACGGCGTGAAGAATCTGGAAGTGCGGATCAAGGGCCCGGGCCCGGGTCGTGAGTCGGCAGTGCGTGCACTGCATGGCCTCGGCATCAAGATCACCGCGATTTCGGACGTCACCCCGATTCCGCACAACGGCTGCCGCCCGCCGAAGCGCCGTCGTATCTAAGAATGCTGCTGGCACGTTCGTGCTGGCACATTTGCCTGTCGCCGCGTAGCGTCGACGGGCGTTGCTTTTTTGATTGACTAAGCCCACCGTTCGCCCCAAAGGGCGCGAACTAGCGCGGATTTTGCTCCGCGTGACTGATTGATAAAGGAATGCAAAGTGGCACGTTATATCGGCCCTAAGGCCAAGCTGTCCCGTCGTGAAGGCACCGACCTGTTCCTGAAGAGCGCGCGTCGCTCGCTCGCCGACAAGTGCAAGCTCGACAGCAAGCCGGGCCAGCATGGCCGTACCTCGGGCGCACGTACGTCCGACTATGGTACGCAGCTGCGCGAAAAGCAGAAGGTCAAGCGTATTTACGGCGTCCTGGAGCGTCAGTTCCGCCGTTACTTCGCCGAAGCCGACCGCCGCAAGGGCAACACGGGTGAAAACCTGCTGCAACTGCTCGAGTCGCGTCTCGACAACGTTGTGTATCGCATGGGCTTCGGCTCGACTCGCGCTGAAGCGCGTCAGCTGGTGAGCCACAAGTCGATCACCGTGAACGGCGTCGTCGCGAACGTGCCGTCGCAGCAAGTGAAGGCTGGTGACGTCGTCGCGATCCGCGAAAAGGCGAAGAAGCAGGCGCGTATCGTCGAAGCGCTGTCGCTGGCCGAGCAAGGCGGCATGCCGAGCTGGGTTGCAGTCGATGCGAAGAAGTTCGAAGGCACGTTCAAGCAAATGCCGGAACGCGCTGACATCGCAGGCGACATCAACGAAAGCCTGATCGTCGAATTGTATTCGCGTTAATCCGATTGACGGCCGAGGTACCCCGATTGCGTTGCGCAAGGAGGGGCCTCGGCTGTTTATTTTCTGGTTGTTACCGGTCAGCCTTATCGGTGTAACGAGCCGAGGGTATTGAAAAGGAAAGCCCATGCAAACCAGTTTGCTGAAACCCAAGATCATCGCCGTGGAATCGCTGGGCGAGAACCACGCGAGGGTGGTCATGGAACCGTTCGAACGCGGTTACGGCCACACCTTGGGCAACGCGCTTCGCCGCGTGCTGCTGTCGTCGATGGTTGGCTACGCGCCGACCGAAGTGACGATCGCAGGCGTGGTGCACGAGTACTCGACGCTTGATGGCGTGCAAGAGGACGTCGTCAACCTGCTGCTGAACCTGAAGGGTGTGGTGTTCAAGCTGCACAACCGTGACGAAGTGACGGTGACCCTGCGCAAGGAAGGCGAAGGCGTCGTCACGGCCGGCGATATCGAGCTGGCTCACGATTGCGAAGTCATCAACCCGAATCACGTGATCGCACACCTGTCGAAGGGCGGCAAGCTCGACGTTCAGATCAAGATCGAAAAGGGTCGCGGCTATGTGCCCGGCAACGTCCGTCGCTATGGCGAAGACACGGCCAAGATCATCGGCCGCATCGTCCTCGACGCATCGTTCTCGCCGGTCCGCCGCGTGAGCTATGCCGTTGAAAGCGCACGCGTCGAGCAGCGTACCGACCTCGACAAGCTCGTGATGAACATCGAGACGAGCGGCGTGATCACCCCGGAAGAGGCGATCCGTCAATCGGCGCGCATCCTGGTCGACCAACTGTCCGTGTTCGCGGCACTGGAAGGCACGGAAACGGCTGCCGAAGCGCCGTCGCGCGCACCGCAGATCGATCCGATCCTGCTGCGTCCGGTGGACGATCTCGAGCTGACGGTTCGTTCGGCGAACTGCCTGAAGGCCGAGAACATCTACTACATCGGCGACCTCATCCAGCGCACGGAAAACGAGCTGCTGAAGACGCCGAACCTCGGTCGCAAGTCGCTGAACGAGATCAAGGAAGTGCTCGCTTCGCGCGGTCTCACGCTGGGCATGAAGCTCGAAAACTGGCCGCCGGCTGGTCTCGACAAGTAAGCCCGCTTGTAGCCTGGCTATAGCTGTAGTTGGCAAAGATGCGGATTTTCCTTTAAAATCCGCATCTTGCTTTTTTCTCTACCGGCCCGTGCACCCATAGAGGTGCGATAGAAGAGCTGGATCAAAACTTTGAATCAAGGAAACTGAAATGCGCCATCGTCATGGTCTGCGGAAACTGAACCGCACGAGCAGCCACCGTCTGGCTATGCTCCGTAACATGTCCAACTCGCTGATCGAGCACGAAGTCATCAAGACGACGCTGCCGAAGGCGAAGGAACTCCGTAAAGTCGTCGAGCCGCTGATCACGCTCGGCAAGAAGCCGTCGCTGGCAAACCGTCGCCTGGCGTTCAACCGCCTGCGCGATCGTGACTCGGTGGCGAAGCTGTTCGACGTGCTCGGTCCGCGTTTCGCGAACCGTCCGGGCGGCTACCTGCGCGTGCTGAAGTTCGGCTTCCGCGTCGGCGACAACGCACCGATGGCACTGGTCGAGCTGCTCGATCGTCCGGAAGTCGACGAAACGGAAAACGTGCAAGAAGCTGAGTAAGCTTCCGGTACGCAGCAGTATCTGAAAGGGGCCGAGCGATTGCTTGGCCCTTTTTGTTTTTGACGCGTGCCTGCGATCGATTGCCGCAGGCCGGTGCCGGCAGTGTTGCGCGGGCTGAGCTACGATACGGGACTGCCGATGCGGGCCCCGGACGGAAGGTCCGCGTCCCGCAGGCCGGTCAACCAGCCTGGAGGGTGCGTATGGTGGTGGTGTTGATGCTGACGACGGTGCCCGATGCGGCGACGGCTGCAGCGCTTGCCGGCGGGGCACTCGACGCACGGCTGGCCGCGTGCGTGTCCGAGCTCGGCACGATCAGGTCGCGCTATCACTGGCAGGGCAAGGTCGAAACGGCCGACGAGATCCAGTTGCTGTTCAAGACGAGCCCGGTGCGCTCGCTCGAACTGGAGCGGTTTATTCTCGCGCATCATCCATACGAGACTCCCGAAATCGTCTCGTGGCAAGCGACGGCTTCGGCCGGGTACGGTCAGTGGGTGACCAGCGAAACTCAACGTCTATTTCATGTTTAACGGTATGGCACTTTCCGCGCGGGTGCGCGCGCTGCGGTTCCTTGCAGTCCTGTTGTCGCTGGTGTTCGTGCTGGGCGGCCTGTCGGTCGCGCGTGCGGCCGACGATTTCCTCGATCCGTCGGTCGCGTTCAAGTTCAGCGCGAGCGAATCGCCGGGGCAGGTGGACGTCAGCTTCAAGGTAGCCAAAGGCTATTACCTGTACCGCGAGCGATTCGCGTTCGCGGTGAAGAGCGGGCAGGCGACGCTCGGCGAGCCGCAATTCCCGGCCGGTCACGTGAAGTTCGACCAGACGTTCCAGAAGGAAGTCGAGACTTATCGTGACGAGGTCGTGATTCACGTGCCCGTCAAGCAGGCGGCAGGGCCGTTCAAGCTCGCGGTGACATCCCAGGGCTGCGCCGACGAGGGTATCTGCTATCCGCCTGCCGAGCACATCGTGAAAGTCGATGGAGCCGCGCTGGGCGCGGCAGCGTCGGCTGATGGTGCAACGGCTTCGGGCAACTGGTTCGACAAGGTGACGAGCGCCGATTTCGCACAGTCGCTGCTCGAGGGGCACGGCTTCTTCACGATCGTCGCGCTGTATTTCGTCGCGGGCGTCGTGCTGAGCCTGCTGCCGTGTTCGTACCCGATGATACCGATCGTGTCCGCGATCATCATCGGGCAGGGCACGCGCGCGACGCACACGCGTGGCTTTGCGCTGTCGCTGACCTACGTGGTCGGCATGGCGCTCGTCTATACCGTGCTCGGCATTGCCGCGGCGCTGGTCGGCCAGAGCCTTGGCGCATGGTTGCAGAACCCGTGGGTGCTCGGCGCGTTCGGCCTCTTGCTCACCGCGTTTGCCGTGTCGCTGATTTCAGGCAAGGACATCGCGTTGCCCGCGCGTTGGCAGAATGGCGCGGCAGAGGCATCGAGCGCGCGCCGGGGCGGCCATTTTGCCGCGGTCGCTGCGATGGGTGCGTTGTCGGCGCTGGTCGTTGGTGCTTGCATGACGGCACCGCTGTTTGCGGTGCTCGCCTTCATCGCGCATACCGGCAACGCGCTGCTCGGCGGTGCCGCGCTTTTCGCGATGGGGCTGGGGCTCGGCGTGCCGCTGCTCATCGTCGGCATCGGCGCCGGGACGGTGCTGCCGCGCGCCGGTGCATGGATGGACGGCGTGAAGGTGTTTTTCGGCATCGTCCTGCTCGCAGCTGCGCTGTGGATCGTGTGGCCGGTGCTGGCGGGCGGCCTGAAGATGGTGCTCTCGGCATTGTGGCTGCTTGTCGCTGCCGCGGCGCTCGGCCTGTTCACGCCGAATCTGGGGGCGGCCTCGATCTGGCGCCGTCTCGGCCGCGGACTCGGCGCAGCACTCGCGATCTGGGCGGCGACGTTGCTCGTCGGTCTCGCTGCCGGCTCGAACGATCCCGTGAAGCCGCTGGCCGTGCTCGCGTCGCGCACCGTCGCATCGGGCGACGCGTCGGCGGCCGGTGCTGCCTCCGGACAGGTTGGCCCGGCATTCGCATCGGTGCGCTCCAGCGCGGAGCTCGACACGCTGCTGAAGGCGTCAGACCGGCCCGTTATGCTCGATTTTTATGCCGACTGGTGCGTGAGCTGCAAGGAGATGGAGCATCTGACGTTCACCGACGCACGCGTGCAGGCGCGCCTCGGACAACTGCACCTGGTGCGCGCCGATGTCACGGCGAACAATCCGGACGACCAGGCGCTGCTCAAGCGCTTCAACCTGTTCGGGCCGCCGGGGATCATCTTCTTCGATCGCAGCGGCAACGAAATCGGTCGCGTGGTCGGCTATCAGGCTGCCGAAACATTCCTGCGCAGCCTCGATCGGGCTGCGGTTCCGACGGTGTGACGCGCGCTCGCCGGCACGCACCGGCGGCCTCTGTCCCCTCGATTGATCGACACGAATAAAAAACGGCGGAACACAGAAGTGTTCCGCCGTTTTCTTTGCGCTGGTACGACGTGCGGCTTAGCGCTGTGATTTCAGCAGGCGCGCGGCGTCGAGCGCGAAGTACGTGAGCACGCCGTCGGCTCCCGCGCGCTTGAATGCGAGCAACGATTCGAGCACGACCTTGTCGTGGTCGAGCCAGCCGTTCATCGCGGCGGCCTTCAGCATCGCGTATTCACCGCTCACCTGATACACGTACGTCGGGAAGCGGAACTCGTCCTTCACGCGGCGCACGATATCGAGATACGGCATGCCGGGCTTGACCATCACCATGTCGGCGCCTTCGTCGATGTCGAGGCGCACTTCGCGCAGCGCTTCGTCGCTGTTCGCCGGATCCATCTGGTAGGTCATCTTGTTGCCCTTGCCCAGATTTGATGCCGAACCGACTGCATCGCGAAACGGACCGTAGAACGCCGACGCGAACTTGGCCGAATAGGCCATGATGCGCGTATGGATATGGCCGTCGCTTTCCAGCATTTCGCGCACCGCGCCGATCCGGCCGTCCATCATGTCCGACGGCGCGACGATGTCGACGCCGGCCTCGGCCTGCGCACGCGCCTGGTCGACCAGGATCTCGATCGTCTCGTCGTTGATCACATAGCCGTTTTCGTCGAGCACGCCGTCTTGGCCGTGGCTCGTGTACGGGTCGAGCGCAACGTCGGTCAGCACGCCCAGCTCGGGGAAGCGCTTTTTCAGCTCGCGCACCGCGCGCGGGATCAGGCCTTCCGGATTGGCTGCCTCGCGGCCGTCAGGCGTCTTCAGCGACGGCTCGATGGCTGGGAACAGCGACAGCACGGGCACGCCGAGTTCGACGCACTGCTCGGCGACATGCATCAGCAGATCGACCGACACGCGCTCGACGCCGGGCATCGACGGCACGGGCTGCCGTTCGTTGGTGCCTTCGACGACGAACACCGGGTAGATCAGGTCGTCGGTGGTCAGGCGGTTTTCGCGCATCAGGCGCCGGGAGAAGTCGTCGCGGCGCATCCGGCGCGGACGATGAAGCGGATGGAAGCTCATGGCGATTTGGCAGAAATCAGGGCAAGAAAGACCTTACGGAACCCTTAGGTCATTTTCGAGACCGTTGGTATATGATAGCGATCGAGCGGCACGCGTCGCGCGCTGCTCCCCGCTTCTCCTCCCTGAGCGGGTGCCTGTCGTTATTCGATTAGGCTGTTTGACCCGCCGTTCAACGGCGGGTTTTTTTATGAGCCGGCCGAATTCGCAGGCGCCGTCAGGTGCGCACGCCGAATCCGGCCGCGCGTTGTCCGATCATTTTGCTACAGGCTCGCTTTTTTCGTCGGCGACGGACGGCCGCACCCAGCTTTCGATCAGTTCGTGCGCCTCGTCGAGCCCGACGCGCTTCATCGCCGAGAACAGCTGGACGGTCAGCTTCCCCTTCACGCCCTGGTCGCGATACGCGTCGAGCCCCTTTTGCGTGGTTCGCAACGCGTTGATGCTCTCTTGCCGCGTCAATTTGTCGCACTTCGTTAGCAGCGTGTGGATCGGCTTGCCGGTCGGCGTGAACCACTCGATCATTCGGCGATCGAGATCGGTCAGCGGACGACGCGAATCCATCATCAGGATCAGGCCGCAAAGTTGCGACCGGGTCGCGAGATAGGACGACAGCAGCATTTCCCAGTGGGCCTTCGCGGCCCCCGGTACTTCCGCGTAGCCGTAGCCGGGCAGGTCGACGAGGTTCGCGACGGGTTCGTCGGCCGGCCCGACGGAGAAGTAGTTGATGTGCTGTGTACGGCCGGGCGTCTTCGACGCGAACGCGAGCCGCTTCTGGTTGCACAGCACGTTGATCGCCGTCGATTTGCCGGCATTCGAGCGGCCGGCGAATGCGATTTCCGGTTGTACCGTCGGCGGCAGGTCGCGCAGATGGTTGACGGTCGTGTAGAAGCGGGCTTGATGGAGCAAAAAGGCCATGGGGGGAACCGGTGGGACGGGCGGCACGAGCCGCTTGGTGGAGGCGGGGTAGCCCCGATAGGCGCGGGAGCTTTCAGCGCGATATTGTACAATACGCCGGTTTTGCCGAAGGGTTGCGGGCGCCTGCCTCGCGCTTTTATGCAGCTTCTGCGGTAGACTGGTCGACGTCGTTTTTTGCAGAACCTCTAATTCCCACAAGACGAAACAGGGTGTGCGAATGAATCGACTGTGCAAGTCTCTGATGGTGCTTCAGGTTGCAGCAGGGTTCGTAGGTTTCGTGGTGGAGGCAAAAGCGGCGGATGCGGCAAAGCCGGATCTGGACCGCGGCAAGGCGATTGCCGGACAGGTCTGTGCGTCGTGTCATGGCGCCGACGGCAATAGCGCGTCGGGCAGTTTTCCGAAGCTCGCCGGTCAGCATCCCGAATATCTGGTCAAGCAGTTGAACGACTTCAAGACCCAGCCGGGCGCGAAGGGGCCGGCGCGGACCAACGCAGTGATGGTCGGGTTCGCGAGCGCATTGAGCGCGGCCGACATGCGCAATGTTGCCGCGTATTACGGGTCGCAGACGATGAAGGTCGGGGCCGCGCGCGATGCGGCGACCGTGCCGATCGGCCAGAAGATATACCGCGGCGGCATCGCGGAAAAGGGTGTGCCCGCCTGCGCGAGCTGTCACGGGCCGACGGGGCAGGGGATTCCGGTCCAGTACCCGCGGCTGTCGGGGCAATGGGCGGATTACACCGTTGCCCAGTTGACCGCGTTCCAGCAGGGTGCCGGCGCGCGCAACAACAACGAGGCGATGCATCAGATCGCGTCGCGTCTGTCGGATACCGAGATCAAGGCCGTCGCGGATTACATCGCCGGCCTGCATTGAACGGACAGTCGCGAATGGAATGACCGGGCGTCCGAAGGGCGGCCGGAGTCAGAACAAGAAAAGGGTGGGGCGCCGCGCTTGCGGCCGCCTTGCCCTTTTTTGTTGTCAGTCGGAGTTTGAATGAGCGTTACCACGTCGGGGTTGCAGTCGAAGTCGGGTCAGAGTGCGTCCAGGCGCGCGGTCGAGCTGCTGAGCTCGATGCGCTTCGCGATTGCGCTGCTGGTGGTGCTGTCGATTGCCAGCATCATCGGCACGGTCCTGACCCAGGACGACCCGTATCCGAACTACGTGAACCAGTTCGGGCCATTCTGGGCGGACATCTTCCGCTCGCTCGGCCTGTACAACGTGTACAGCGCGTGGTGGTTCATGCTGATCCTGATCTTCCTCGTCGCGTCGATCTCGCTGTGCGTGATCCGCAACGCGCCGAAGATGCTCGCCGATGCGAAGAGCTGGAAGGACAAGGTCCGTGAAGGCAGCCTGCGCGCGTTCCATCACAAGGCCGAATACACGGCGTCGGGCACGCGTGCGACCGTGGCCGCCACGCTCGCCGCGTTCGTCACCAAGGCCGGTTACAAGCACGTCGTGCGCGAAACCGACGGCGCGACGCTGATCTCCGCGAAGCGCGGTGCGCTGACGAAATGGGGCTATATCTCCGCGCACCTCGCAATCATCGTGATCTGTATCGGCGGCCTGCTCGACAGCAACCTGCCGATCAAATTCCAGATGTGGATGTTCGGCAAGAGCCCCGTCAACACCAGCGCGACGATCAGCGATATCCCGGCCGACCATCGCCTGTCCGCGTCGAACCCGACGTTCCGCGGCTACGCTTGGGTGCCGGAAGGGCAGTTCGTGTCGACGGCGATCCTGAACCAGCCGAACGGGTCGCTGATCCAGGACCTGCCGTTCTCGATCCAGCTCAACAAGTTCATCGTCGACTACTACACGACCGGCATGCCGAAGCTCTTCGCGAGCGACATCGTCGTGATCGATCGCGAGACGGGCAAGAAGATCCCGGCGCGTGTCGAGGTCAACAAGCCGTTCACCTACAAGGGCGTGTCGATCTACCAGTCGAGCTTCCAGGACGGCGGCTCGCAGATGCAGATGACGGCCTACCCGATGACGGGCGATAACGCGAAGACGTTCGCGGTGAAGGGCACGATCGGCAGTTCGACCCCGCTGCAGATGTCGGGCAGCGACGGCGACACGATCGAGTTCTCCGACTTCCGAGCGATCAACGTCGAGAACATGGCCGACGCGAGCGGCAAGCCGGACGTGCGCGGCGTCGCGAAGACGGAGACGCTGAAGGAAGTGTTCGACGATCGGCTCGGCTCGGGCGCGAAGACGTCGAAACCGATGCAGCTCCACAACATTGGCCCGTCGGTGCAGTACAAGATTCGCGGCAAGGACGGCCAGGCGCGCGAGTTCAACAACTACATGCTGCCGGTCGACATGGGCGGCGCGCGCGTGTTCCTCGCCGGTGTGCGCGCGAGCCCGAACGATCCGTTCCGTTACATGCGCATTCCGGCCGACAGCGAGGATTCGATCGGCGAGTGGATGCGTCTGCGCGCCGCGCTCGAGGATCCGGCCGTGCGCGCCGAAGCCGCCGCGCGTTTCGCGCAGCGTTCGCTGCCGGGTACCGATGCATCGCTGCGGACCCGCCTGCAGGACAGTGCATCGAAGGTGCTGACCCTTTTTGCTGCAAGCGACGACAGCGTCGGCCGCGGCGCCGACGGCCAGCCGATCGGCGGCTTCCAGGCGGTCGCCACGTTTATCGACCGTTCGGTGCCGAAGGCCGAGCAGGAAAAGGCCGCGAGCCTGCTGTTGCGCATGCTCGAGGGCTCGATGTGGGAAGTCTGGCAGATCGCCCGCGAGCGTGCCGGCGAGCCGCCGGCGCAACAGGGCAACGACACGGTACGCTTCGTGCAGAACGCGATCAATGCGCTATCCGACAGCTTTTTGTATGGATCGCCGGTCTATTTACAGCTTGATTCATTCAAGCAGGTGCAAGCTTCGGTATTTCAGTTGACGCGCGCACCGGGCAAGAATCTGGTGTATCTTGGCAGCCTGCTGTTGGTCGCCGGCATCTTCTCGATGTTCTACGTGCGCGAGCGGCGCCTCTGGTTCTGGCTCAAGGATGGCGGCTCCGGCGTCGATGTGGTGATGGCGATGTCGACGGCCCGCAAGACCTTCGATTTCGAGAAAGAATTCGTGCAGACGCGCGACGCGGCCGGCGCCGCCTTGCGCGCCGCACCCCGCGATGCCGCGCCCGCCGGTGCGACCGCGACTGCCCGTCCGCCCGCCGGCGACGGTTCCGATTCCGAGAATTCCACCCGGTAACATCATGGATCTCACTCAAGTTTCCTCTTCCCGTTCAGGGCCCGCCCAGGCCTCGATTTCGGCACCGTTGTTCGACGACCGCCCGTTCCTCGCCCGCCTGTCGCTGGTCGACTGGCTGTTCGCTCTGGCACTCGTGGTGGGCGCGGGCTATGCGTTCGTGCACTACAACGAGCACATGAATTACTACGACAAGGCGGTGATGATCGGCACCGTGCCGGCGCTTGTCGTGCTCGGCTGGCGCTGGAAGCCCGCGCGGCTGCTGATGGCGTCGATCGCCGTGCTGTCGTTGCTGTCGATCCAGATCTATCAGGGCGACCTCACGCGTGCCGATTCGGCGTTCTTCCTCAAGTATTTCCTGTCGAGCCAGTCCGCGATCCTGTGGATGAGCGCGTTGTTCGTGCTCGCGACGATCTTCTACTGGATCGGCTTGCTCGCGCGTTCGGAGTCGGGCTCGGCGATCGGTCAGAAGCTCACGTGGTTCGCGGTGCTGATGGGCTTTACCGGGCTGATGGTGCGCTGGTACGAGTCCTACCTTATCGGTGCCGACGTCGGGCACATCCCGGTGTCGAACCTGTATGAAGTGTTCGTGTTGTTCAGCCTGATTACCGCACTGCTGTATCTGTACTACGAAGGCCACTACGGCACGCGTGCGCTGGGCGCGTTCGTGCTGCTGGTCATCAGCGCCGCCGTCGGCTTCCTGATGTGGTACTCGGTCGCGCGCGATGCGCAGCAGATCCAGCCGCTCGTGCCGGCGCTGCAGAGCTGGTGGATGAAGATCCACGTGCCGGCGAACTTCATCGGTTACGGCAGCTTCGCGCTGTCGGCGATGGTGTCGGTCGCGTACCTGATGAAGGAGCGTGGCGTGCTCGCCGATCGTCTGCCGACGCTCGAGGTGCTCGACGACGTGATGTACAAGTCGATCGCGGTCGGTTTCGCGTTCTTCACGATCGCGACGATTCTCGGCGCGCTGTGGGCTGCTGAAGCATGGGGCGGCTACTGGAGCTGGGACCCGAAGGAAACCTGGGCGCTGATCGTGTGGCTCAATTACGCGGCATGGCTGCACATGCGTCTGATGAAGGGCCTGCGTGGCACGGTCGCCGCGTGGTGGGCGCTCACGGGCCTGCTCGTGACGACGTTCGCGTTCCTCGGCGTCAACATGTTCCTGTCCGGGCTGCACAGCTACGGCAAGCTGTAAGATTTCCGACGCTGGTCCGACAAAAGACCGCCGGTGCACTGCGTGCCCGGCGGTTTTTCTTTTGTAACGGGCGGGCGGCCCACGCGTCGAACGGCGCATGATGGGTCGGGTCGAACGCTCATGAAGCATGCGCGCCGCGCATGCACGAGGAGCCGCACGATGTGGATCAAACACCCTTTGCGCACCCTGCTGACCGGCAGCGATATCGCGCAAAGCGACATTACGCCGCGCACGATATTCGAGAACCGGCGGCGCGTCCTGCAGGCCGCCGGCGTGGCGGCCGCGGGGGGACTGCTCGGCGGCAGCGGTGCGGCGTTCGCTGCCTATGCGTCACCCGACGCCCGGGCGACGAAGCTCGCGGCGAAAACCAACACGAAGTTCGTCGCGGCCGACAAGGTGACGCCGTTCAAGGACATCACGTCCTACAACAACTTCTATGAATTCGGCACCGACAAGGGCGACCCGGCGCAGAACGCGGGCACGCTCAGGTCGCGTCCGTGGCGCGTGAGCGTCGAAGGCGAGGTGCTGCACCCGAAGGTGTTCGATCTCGACGAACTGCTGAAGCTCGCGCCGCTCGAGGAGCGCGTGTACCGGCTGCGCTGCGTCGAGGGCTGGTCGATGGTGATTCCGTGGATCGGCGTGCCGCTGTCCGAGCTGATCAAGCGCGTGCAGCCGACCGGCAACGCGAAATACGTGCAGTTCGTCACGCTGGCCGATCCGTCGCAGATGCCGGGCCTGTCGACGCCGGTGCTCGACTGGCCGTACTCGGAAGGGCTGCGGATGGACGAGGCGATGAATCCGCTGACGCTGCTGACGATGGGCGTCTATGGCCAGGTGTTGCCGAACCAGAACGGCGCGCCGGTGCGGATCGTCGTGCCTTGGAAGTACGGCTTCAAGAGCGCGAAGTCGCTCGTGAAGATCCGCTTCGTCGACAAGCAGCCGAAGACGAGCTGGAACACGTATGCGCCGAACGAATACGGCTTTTATTCGAACGTGAACCCGAACGTCGATCACCCGCGCTGGAGCCAGGCGACCGAGCGGCGGATCGGAGAGGACGGCTTCTTCACGCCGAAGCGCAAGACGCTGATGTTCAATGGCTACGGAGACCTCGTCGCGTCGATGTATCAGGGCATGGACCTGAAGAAGAACTTCTGAGCGCGATGGCGACAAACGACATGCCTCCTTCGACGCTGACGCCGGCGCGCGCAACCGGCACGAGCGCGGCCGCAGCAGGCACTTCCCGGGCGGGCGCAGCGGGTCCGGCGCGCACGGCTGCGCCGCGCTGGCTCGCGCCGGCCAAGGTGCTGCTATTCGCGGCCGGCCTTTATCCGCTCGCGCGTCTCGTGCTGTTCGGGCTGACCGACCGGCTCGGCGCGAACCCGATCGAATTCATCACGCGCTCGACCGGCCTGTGGACGCTGGTCATGCTGTGCGTCACGCTCGCCGTCACGCCGCTTCGCCGCGTGACGGGCGTTCCCGCGTTGCTGCGTTTTCGCCGGATGATCGGCCTGTTCGCGTTTTTCTACGCGGCGATGCATTTCACGACGTATCTGTGGTTCGACAAATGGTTCGACGTCGTCGCGATCCTGAAGGACGTCGGCAAGCGCCCGTTCATCACGGTCGGCTTTGTGGCGTTCGTACTGCTGATTCCGCTCGCGGCGACGTCACCGCGCGCGATGGTGCGCCGGCTCGGCCGACACTGGGCGACGCTGCATCGCGCGATCTATGCGATCGCGCTGTTCGGCGTGCTGCACTTCTGGTGGATGAGGGCTGGCAAGCACGATCTCGCGCAGCCGAAGCTCTACGCGACGATCGTCGCGGCGCTGCTCGGCTGGCGGTTGCTCGTGTGGGGATGGCGGCGCATCCGCGTATGACGAGGCTGGCCTGAAAAAAACGAAAGGCGATGACCGGGAAGTCATCGCCTTCGCGTCGCCAAACCGCGTGAGCGGCGGCGCGGGATTATTGCGTGGCGGCCGGGCCGGATGCCGGCGCAGCGGTTTTCGATGCGCTGTTCGACAGTTCGGGCGACAGCGTGAGCGGCGTGCCCGAAGAGTCGGGAATACTGTCGGACGACGCGTTTTCATCGGTCGGGGTGACATCCGACGGCGGCGTGTCCTGCTGCTGGATGGGCTTTGCCGGCAACGGGGGCACGGTGGGCAGATAGAGCGCGCCGCTTTGACCGCAGCCGGCAAGAATCGCCAAAGCCGCTACAATCGCGCTCATCCGGAAAACGACTCGCATGATCGTCCCTGAACAATTGAACCGATAGAGTTTAGCATGCCCGATACTGATTACCTGACCCGCGCCGAGGCCGTGCTGGCGGCCGTCGAGCGTACCGTCGACGCCGCAAATGACGGCGACCATGACATCGATCTCGAGCGCAACGGCAGCGTCCTGACGCTGACGTTCGAGAACGGCTCGAAGATCATCATCAACCTGCAGCCGCCGATGAAGGAAGTGTGGATCGCCGCGAAGGCGGGCGGTTTCCATTACCGCTTCCTGGACGGCGAATGGCGCGATACGCGCACCAGCACCGAGTTCTTCTCGGCGCTCTCTGAATACGCGACGCAGCAGGCCGGCCTGCCGATCACGTTTAGCGCGTAACGATCGACGGCCATCGGCGCCCGCAGGCCGGGCCTGAAACGTCGTACCAAAGAAAAAAGCGCCCCGCGGGCGCTTTTTTCATGCGCGGGCCGCTGGGTCAGTGGCCGCGGAACAGGTTCATGATGTCCTGCTTTTCCTGTTCGTCGACGTGCGGCACCGAATCGTCGGCGCTCTGCGCCGCCGGCGCTTGCGGCACGCCGACCGTCGACACGAAGCCGTGCCCCGGCGTGAACTCGGTGAAGTACAACTCGCCGCCAAGCGACTGGACGTCGTCCGGCATCGTCGGCTTGAATTCCGGCACGCCCTTGAGCGCGGCACCCATGTAGTCGATCCAGACCGGCAGCGACAGGCCGCCGCCGGTTTCGCGATCGCCGAGGCTGCGCGGATTGTCGTAGCCGATCCATGCGATCGCGGCGAGCGTGTGCTGGTAGCCGGCGAACCATGCATCGTGCGAGTCGTTCGTCGTGCCGGTCTTGCCTGCGAGGTCGCCGCGTTTCAGCACGTTGGTCCGCGCCCCCGTGCCGCGCTGCGCGACGCTCTGCAGCAGGCTGTTCATCACGTACGCGTTGCGTGCGTCGATCGCGCGCGGCGCGTTCTCCTCGGCGACGAGCGGCTGCGCGCGCACGACGATCGCGCCGTTCGGATCGGTGACTTCCGCGATCAGGTACGGATTGATGCGGTAGCCGCCGTTCGCGAACACCGAGTACGCGCCGGCCATCTGCAGCGGTGTGACCTGGCCCGCGCCGAGCGCCATCGGCAGATAGGCCGGATGGCGATCGGCATCGAAGCCGAAGCGAGTGATGTACTGCTGCGCGTACTTCGTGCCGATGTGGTTCAGGATCCGGATCGACACGAGGTTGCGGGAGCGCTGCAGCGCGGTGCGCATCGACATCGGGCCCTCGAAGCCGCCGCCATAGTTTTTCGGCTCCCACGGCTGGCCGCCGGTTTCTGCGGCGCTGAAGTACAGCGGGCCGTCGTTGATGATCGTTGCCGGCCCGAGGCCCTTGTCGAGCGACGCCGAGTAAATGAACGGCTTGAACGACGAACCCGGCTGCCGCCACGCCTGCGTGACGTGGTTGAACTTGTTCTTGTTGTAGTCGAAGCCGCCGACGAGCGAGCGGATCGCGCCATCCTGCGGCACGATCGAGATGAATGCGCCCTCGACCTGCGGCAACTGCGTGATCGACCACTTGCCGGCGTCGTTCTTCATGACACGGACGATCGCGCCCGGGCGGATGCGGCGATTCGGCTGCGCATTGGCTGACAGCGCGCTCGATGCGAAGCGCAGGTTGTCGCCTTCGACCGTCGCGCTGCTGCCGTCGATGAAGGCGACCGTGATCTGGCGCGGGGTTGCCGCGGTCACGACCGCCGCGATCAGTTCGCCGTTGTCGGGATGTTCGAGCAGCGCATCGTCGATCGCCTGCTCGCGGTCGTCCGCGGCGGCCGGCAACTGGATGAAGCCTTCCGGCCCGCGATAGCCGTGGCGGCGCTCGTAGTCCATGATGCCCTTGCGCAGCGCGGTGTACGCCAACTGCTGGTCGGCGGAATCGATCGTCGTGACGACGTTGAAGCCGCGCGTGTAGGTTTCCTCGCGGTACTGCGCGTACATCATCTGCCGGACCATTTCCGCGACGTACTCGGCGTGCACGCTGAACTCGCGACCCGCGCCCTTGACGACGAGCGGCTGCGCGACGGCTTCGTCGTACTGCTCGCGCGTGATGAAGTTCAGCTCGAGCATGCGCTGCAGGATGTACTCCTGGCGCACCTTCGCACGCTTCGGATTGACGACCGGGTTATACGCGGACGGCGCCTTCGGCAGTCCGGCGAGCATTGCGGCTTCCGCGAGCGTGATGTCCTTCAGGTCCTTGCCGAAGTAGACCCGCGCGGCGCTCGCGAAGCCGTACGCGCGCTGGCCGAGATAGATCTGATTCATGTAGACCTCGAGAATCTGATCCTTCGTCAGCGCACGCTCGATCCGGTACGCGAGCAGCATCTCGTAGATCTTGCGCGTGTAGGTCTTTTCGCTCGACAGGAAGAAGTTGCGCGCGACCTGCATCGTGATCGTGCTCGCGCCCTGCGACGCGTGGCCGTTCGTCAGCGCGACGACGCCGGCGCGGACGATCCCGGTGAGGTCGACGCCGCCGTGATCGTAGAAGCGCGCGTCCTCGATTGCGAGGATCGCCTTCTTGAGCGAATCGGGCACATCCTTGAAATGGACGATGTCGCGGCGCTCTTCGCCGAATTCGCCGATCAGCACGTGATCGGACGTATAGATGCGCAGCGGAACCTTCGGACGATAGTCGGTCAGCGCGTCGAGCGACGGCATGTTCGGCCACGCGACGACGAGCGCATAGCCGAGCACGAGGCCGCCGGCCACGACGAGCGCCACGCACATTGCGACGAGGCCGAGCACGGCCTTCTGCCACCAGGGCCGTTTCTTCGGCTCCGGGGCGGGAGGCGGGGACGTAGGAGACGTGGATTGCATAGGCATACCGGAAAACAGTCCCGCGATTATAGCTGCCCGGTATGACCGGCCCTGACGCGGGGGGCTCCCGCCGGAAAGCCGCGGGTCGCCGTGCGGACAGCATAGCGTCTGCGCGGCCGTCACGAGCAGGGGCTGGCCGTCCGGCCGACTGTCCGGGCAGCGCGCCGCTTTGCAGAATCAGGCCTCGGAAACGCGGCATGAGCCGCAACGATCGCGGGAGGCTGGGATGGCGGGACGATGGGTGGCGCGGTACGTGCCGGGCAGACACCGTTCGACGGGAATCGACGTCGGGGCGGACGAGGTGAGGGTGGCCGTGCTGAGCCGGCTCGGCCGGGCTGCGGATGTGCGCGTCGAAGGACTCGAGCGGGAGCCGGTGGGGTTGGCGGGCGGCCCGGACGATGCGCGCTGGGCCGCGGTGTCGCGCGCGTTGGCCGCGGCGGTGGCGCGGCTGTCGGCGGCCGGTGTGCGCTGCGATACGCGCGGCGTGATGGCGTTGCGCGACGACGAGATGCGGACCGCGACGCTTGATCTGGCCGGGCGCGACGACGTCGCGGACGCCGCACGGCAGGCGGCCGAGCGCATCTCGGGGCTGGCGCCGGACAGCTTCGCATTCGACTGGCGGCAGGACGGCGGCGCGCACGCCGGCGAGATCGCGGTCGCAGTCGCTCCGCAGGCGTTGCTGGAGCGGCGCGTCGACGTGGCCGCGCAGGCTGGCGTCGACCTGACGGCCGTCGACGCCGAGTCGGCCGCTGCGTTGCGCGGGTTGCGCTATGCCGCGCAGTTCGAACTCGACGCGCATGGCCCTTATGCGGCGTTCTGGTTCTGCGACACGGGCGTGCATGGCTGGCGGGTCGACGGCGAGCTTGCCGCGCCGGTGCTCGCGCTGTCCGGCGGAGATCGCACGACATTCTGCGATGCATTGCGCCAGTGCGCGCTCGAGCCGGTGCGCAGCGTGCTCGTGGCTGGCGGCGAGCGATGCATCGCCCGTTTTCAGACGTCGGTGGCGGACATCGGCGATGCGCTCGGCGCGGCCGCCGTGCCGTTCGATTGCACCGGCTGGGACGGTCTGCTGGCCGAACCCGCCGGCTCGTCGGGCGGTCCGGCGTTTGCCGTGGCAGTCGGGCTGGCACTGCGCGGGGTGTGGGAATGATCGCCGATCCTGCATTCGGGCGGGCCGTGGCCGGCCCCGCCGCGCTCGGCGGTTTCAATCTGCTGCCGCACCGTGAGCGGCTGGCGCAGCGGCTGCGCCGTCGTCGGGCCGCGCAGTGCGGGGCGGCGATCGTGCTCGGCGTACTCGGGGCCGTGCTGTGGACGGGGGCGGCGGCAGCGTGGCGATCGCGCGTGGATGCCGAGCGCGCAAGCGTGGACGCGCGGCTGCGGCAATGGCAGCCGCAGGTGGACGCCGCAAAGCGCGCCGCCGGGACGGCCGCCGAACTTGCGCAACGCGATGCGCAGGCGGCCGTGCTCGCAGCGCCTTTCCGGCGTGTTGCCAGGCTGCTCGCGACGCTCGCGCAGGTTCGGGACGATACCGTCCGGCTCGACGCGTTGCGCACGACCCCGTCTGGCGTCGTGCTCGATGCGCGCGCCGTAAGTTACCGGGCGGCCGCGCGATGGCTTGCCCTGATCTCAACCGACGAGCGCAACTGGCGAATCGACATCGGCGAGCTGAGCTCGGCTTCGGCTGCAGGTATGCCGTTCCGGTTCTCCGTGCAGGTGCGCTGGCAGGACCGCGAGCCTCGACGGAAAGCCGCGGGAGGCGGTGCATGACGGCGATCGCGCATGGATCCATGTCGAGAGACGCCGGCTGGCCTGGCCGCATGCGGCGCGTGCGGTCGGGCACGGCGCACGCCGTGGGCTGCGTGCTCGCATGCGTGGCCGTGATGGCGGGTGGCGTTCATTTTGCCGATAGCGCCGACTGGAGCGGGCTGGCGCACAGCCGTGCGTTGCTGGCAGCTTCGCGAATGCGCGCCGCCGATGCGCAGCGCGTGCTCGCGGCCGCGGCGCAGCCGGGTGATACCGGTCCGGCGGCCGGGACGAACGCTCGCGTGGCACGTCCGCCTGCGTGGCCCGTACTGATGCTGGAACTTGCCGATCTCGCCGGCGCGAGCGGGTTGCGGGTCGTGTCGATCGAGCCGCGGCACGCGGACGGCGCAGCGCCGGATGGACGGCGCACGGTGCGCATCGTCGCGGACGGCGGATACCCGGCACTGCTGCGCATGGTCGGCGGGCTGGCGAGCTTCTCTGCGCTGGCAGTGCCGTCGGTGTTGCATATCGAGCGAAAACCGCCGGGGTTGCGGGTGGACATGTCCGTCGACGTGTTTCCGGCGCTGTCTTGGGGCGGTGCCGGGGACGAGGCGGCGCGCGTTCTTGCCTCGGGTGGCCCGGGCGACGATCCGTTCGGCGGCGCCGGCCAGCCCACGGCAGTTGACGATCAAGCGCCGCGTCTGGCCGGTACGATTCGCGACGTGCGGGCCGGCCTCGCGCTGTTCGACGCCGGCGACGGCGCGTTCGTGGCCGTCGCACCGGGGGAAGCGCTCGGGGCGTCCCGTGTGATGCGCGTCGATGCCGGTGCCGTGATGCTTGCGACGGCCGATGGCGCGCGCCGGTTCGTCGTCGGCAACGGAGGTCGCCCATGACGACGTGCCGGTGGTGGGCAATCGTATTCTGGATCGGGGCGAGCGCTACCGCGGCGACCATGGCGCGTGCGGCATTGCCGCCTCTGCCGCCGCCCGGGTGGCCGTTTGCATCTATGCATGCGCAGGCCGAGGACACGCCGCTGCCGGCAGGCAGCGTGCCCGACGGGGAGGTCGGCGCCGCTTCGGCCCAGGCTGATCCGCGGCCGTTCAGCGACGCGGCGCGCGCGGCGGTTCAGGCAGAACCCGTCGTGCCGGCGCCGTTGCTGGAGGGGCCGCCGATTCCATTGCCGCCGCCTGCGCGCATGAGCGATGCTGCGGCACGGCACGCCGGCGATGCCGACGATGCGCGCCGGATCTCGCTGAACCTGCAGGGTGTCGGACTCGCGGCCGCGTTCGATGCGCTTGCGCGGTTTACCGGGCTGAACATCGTCGTCGGCGAGCAGGTGCACGGTACCGTGACGTTACGTCTGAACAATGTCCGCTGGCGCGATGCATTCGATACGTTGCTCGACACGCACGGACTCGCGATGTCCCGACGCGGCAACGTGGTCTGGGTCACGCCGGCGGCCGAGCTGGCGGCGCGGGAGCGCGAGCGCTTCGAAGTGCACGCACGGGCGGCCGAACTGGAGCCGCTGGCGAGCCGGACCTTCGCATTGCACTATCCGCGTGCGCAGGACGTACAGCGGCTGCTCGCCGGTGCGACCGGCCAGCGCCTGCTGTCGAAACGCGGCGCCGCGGCGGCCGATCCGCGCACGAACCTGCTGTTCGTCACCGATCTCGCGCCGCGCATCGCGCAGATCGCGGGCCTGATCGACGCGATCGACCGGCCGTCGCGGCAGGTCCGGATCGAGGCGCGCATCGTCGAAGGCGAACAGGGCTTCTCGCGCAACCTCGGTGTACGCGTCGCATTGCGCGCGCAGGGGCGGTCGCCCGCGGCCGACGGCGCGGCGTTCGCGGCGGATGCGCGCAATGCAGCCGACCTTGCCGCGCGGCCGCTGGGCGGCTTCGAGGCGGCGACGGCCGGCTTCACGCTGTTCGCCGCGCCGCTCAGCCGGGTGCTCGATGTCGAACTGAGTGCGCTCGAGGCGCAAGGGCGGGGCCAGATCGTCTCCAGGCCGCGCGTGGTCACGGCCGACCGCGTAAAGGCGATCGTCGAGCAGGGCTCGGAGTTGCCGTATCAGGCCAAGGTGGGCAACGGCGTGAGCGGCGTGCAGTTCCGCCGCGCGACGCTGAAGCTCGAGGTCGAGCCGCAGATCACGCCCGACGGGCGCGTCGTGCTCGATCTGGACGTGACGAAGGACAGCATCGGCGAGCCGACTGCGGCCGGGCCGGCCATTCATACGAAGCACGTGCAGACGCGCGTCGAGGTCGAGGACGGCGGAACGGTTGCGATAGGCGGGATTTACGAGCAGTTGAACCGGGACGATGTGACGCGAGTGCCGCTCTTGGGCAAAATACCGGTACTGGGCGCGCTTTTCCGGCATCGTGCACGGCGCGACCAGCGCAGCGAACTGGTCGTCTTCATCACGCCGACGGTCGTGGGCGCGCGTTGCGAGACGGCCGGCGCAGGCGGCGCGGATGCGGAAAAATCGGGGCCTGAAGCCGGCGGAGCAGGCTCGACAAGGCAGCCGCTTTGCCAGTAAGCTGCGCCACACACCAGCAAGATTCAAGCAGAGGAAGCCGTTGCAAGCGCGGGACCCACATGCAAACGTATTTTTCGTCGGCCTTATGGGAGCGGGTAAGACCACCGTGGGCCGTGCGGTCGCGCGCCGGCTCGACAGGACGTTCTTCGACTCCGACCACGAAATCGAGGCCCGCACGGGTGCGCGCATTCCGGTGATCTTCGAGATGGAGGGCGAGGCCGGGTTTCGCGACCGCGAGTCACAGGTGATCGCCGATCTCACGCAGCGCGAGAACATCGTGCTCGCGACGGGCGGCGGCGCGGTACTGCGGCCTGAAAATCGCGATTGCCTGAAAAGCAGCGGCATCGTCATCTATCTGCGCGCCAATCCGCACGATCTTTGGCTGCGCACGCGCAAGGACAAGAACCGCCCGCTGTTGCAGACCGAAGATCCGAAGGCGCGTCTCGAGGCGCTCTACGAAGTGCGCGACCCGTTGTACCGCGAATGCGCGGACTTCGTCATCGAGACCGGCCGTCCGTCGGTCAACGGTCTCGTCAACATGGTGCTGATGCAACTCGAACTGGCAGGCGTCATCGCCAAGCCGCTACAAGCATGATTACCGTCAACGTCGACCTGGGCGAGCGCGCCTACCCGATTCACATTGGTGCCGGCCTGATCGGCCGCACCGAGCTGTTCGCCCCTCACATCACCGGTTCGTCGGTCACGATCGTCACGAACACGACTGTCGATCCGCTGTACGGCGACACGCTGCGCGCGGCGCTCGCACCGCTCGGCAAGCGCGTGTCGACGGTCGTGCTGCCGGACGGCGAGGCATACAAGAACTGGGACACGCTGAACCTGATCTTCGACGGCCTGCTGACCGACCGCGCGGATCGCAAGACGACGCTCGTCGCACTCGGCGGCGGCGTGGTCGGCGACATGACGGGCTTTGCCGCCGCATGCTACATGCGCGGCGTGCCGTTCATTCAGGTACCGACGACGCTGTTGTCGCAAGTCGATTCGTCGGTCGGCGGCAAGACGGGCATCAACCACCCGCTCGGCAAGAACATGATCGGCGCGTTCTACCAGCCGCAGGCAGTGATCGCCGATATCGGCGCGCTGACGACGCTGCCCGATCGCGAACTGGCGGCGGGCGTTGCCGAAGTCATCAAGACGGGCGCGATCGCCGATGCCGAATTCTTCGACTGGATCGAGGCGAACGTCGACGCGTTGAACCGTCGCGAGCCGGCCGCGCTCGCGCATGCGGTGAAGCGCTCGTGCGAAATCAAGGCGAGCGTGGTCGCCGCCGACGAGCGCGAAGGCGGCCTGCGCGCGATCCTGAACTTCGGCCATACGTTCGGCCATGCGATCGAGGCCGGCCTCGGCTACGGCGAATGGCTGCACGGCGAAGCGGTCGGCTGCGGAATGGTGATGGCAGGCGACCTGTCGGTGCGGCTCGGCCTCTTCGACGAAGCGTCGCGGCAGCGGCTCGATGCCGTGATTGCCGCCGCGCACCTGCCGACTCGCGGGCCGGCGCTTGGCGACGCGCGCTACATGGATCTCATGCGCGTCGACAAGAAAGCCGAAGCCGGCGCGATCAAGTTCATCCTGCTGAAGCGATTCGGCGATACGCTGATCGCGCAGGCACCCGACGAAGCCGTGTTCGCTACACTGGCGCAGACGACCCGGTAACGGTGGCCCGGATGCCCCGGCGCCCCTGACATGGAGGAGACGTGAGCGAGACATCCAGCAGCACATTGCCCGAGACCGGACGCGCATCCGTCGCGGTGCTGGCCGAGCCACCGACGCTGGCGGCGCTGGAAGCCCATCTCGCTCCGTATGCCGCGCACGCGTCGCAGTCGCGCGGCCGCCGCCATCCGGAAACGCCGCCGGCCGCGCGCACCGAATTCCAGCGCGACCGCGACCGCATCGTTCATTCGACCGCGTTCCGCCGGCTCGAATACAAGACGCAGGTCTTCGTCAATCACGAAGGCGACCTCTTCCGCACCCGCCTCACGCACAGCCTCGAAGTCGCGCAGATCGCGCGTTCGATCGCACGCAACCTGCGGCTCAACGAGGATCTCGTCGAAGCGATTTCGCTCGCGCACGATCTCGGCCATACGCCGTTCGGCCATGCCGGGCAGGATGCGCTGAACGCATGCATGCGCGAGCACGGCGGCTTCGAGCACAACCTGCAGAGCCTGGCCGTCGTCGACGAGCTCGAGGAGCACTACGGTGCGTTCAACGGCCTGAACCTGTGCTTCGAAACGCGCGAAGGCATCCTCAAGCACTGCTCGCGCGAGAACGCGCGCAAGCTCGGCGCGCTCGGCGAGCGCTTCCTGCAGGGCCGCCAGCCGTCGCTCGAAGCGCAGCTCGCGAACATCGCGGACGAAATCGCGTACAACAACCATGACGTCGACGACGGTCTGCGCTCCGGCCTGATCACGATCGAGCAGCTCGCCGAAGTCGAGCTGTGGCAACGCCACTACGAAGCGGCGCTCGCCGAATTTCCGCATCTCGAAGGCCGCCGCCTCGTGCACGAGACGGTGCGCCGCATCATCAACACGCTGATCGTCGACCTGATCGACGAGACCACGCGCAATCTCGTGCGCGTTGCACCCGCGTCGCTCGACGACGTGCGCGCCGCGCCGCCGCTCGTGGCACACAGCGCGACGGTCGCCGCGCAGGCGGCAGCGCTCAAGCGCTTTCTGTTCAAGAACCTGTACCGCCACTACAAGGTGATGCGTATGGCGAACAAGGCGCAGCGCGTCGTCACGGGGCTGTTCGACGCGTTCATCGACGATCCGCGCCTCTTGCCGCCGCCATACCAGTCGGACGACGCAGCGCAGCAGCCGCGCCTCGTCGCGCACTACATCGCAGGCATGACCGACCGCTTCGCGTTGAAGGAATACCAGCGACTGTTCGTCATCAACGACAACTGACTGTCACAAACGATCACTAGACTTCGCCGGTTCAATGGCGATGGGAATGTTGCACACGCTGTTGGTAACGTTTTCATAGGAGAGGTGTCGATGAAGAAGAAGCCTGCGGGGACCCTGGTTCGTTCGATCGCGCTCGGCGGCGCGCTGATGTTCGGTGTGCAGCACGCGGCGTTCGCCGTGACGGAGATCCAGTTCTGGCATGCGATGGAGTCGGCGCTCGGCGACCGCGTCAACGAGATCGCCGCGCAGTTCAACGCATCTCAGAGCGATTACAAGATCGTGCCGGTCTTCAAGGGCACTTACGACCAGGCGCTCGCGGCGGGCATCGCCGCATATCGCAGCGGCAACGCGCCGGCGATCCTGCAGGTCTATGAAGTCGGCACCGCGACGATGATGCAGGCGAAGAAGGCCGTCGTGCCCGTCTATGACGTGTTCAAGCAGGCTGGCGTGCCGCTCGACGAAAAGGCGTTCGTGCCGACCATCGCGAGCTACTACAGCGACGCGAAGACGGGCCATCTGGTATCGATGCCGTTCAACAGCTCGACGCCGGTGCTGTACTACAACAAGGACGCGTTCAGGAAGGCCGGGCTCGACCCGAACCGGCCGCCGAAGACTTGGGCCGACGTGAAGGCCGACGCGGAGAAGCTGCGCAAGTCCGGGATGGCCTGCGGCTTCACCACCGGCTGGCAGGGCTGGATCCAGCTCGAGAACTACAGCGCGTGGCATGCGCTGCCGTTTGCGAGCCGCAACAACGGCTTCGACGGTACCGACGCGGTGCTCGAATTCAACAAGCCGCAGCAGATCGCGCACATCGCGTTCCTGCAGCAGATGGTGAAGGACGGCACGTTCACGTACGCGGGCCGCAAGGATGAAGCGTCGGCGAAGTTCTACAGCGGCGATTGCGGGATTCTGACGACGTCGTCGGGCGCGCTCGCCAACGTGCAGAAGTTCGCGAAGTTCAGCTACGGCACCGGGATGATGCCGTACGACGCGAACGTGAAGGGCGCACCGCAGAACGCGATCATCGGCGGCGCGAGCCTGTGGGTGCTGGCGGGCAAGGATCCGGCGACCTACAAGGGTGTCGCGAAATTCCTCGCGTTCCTGGCCTCGCCGGCCGTGGCCGCGAAGTGGCACCAGGATACGGGCTACCTGCCGGTCACGACGGCCGCGTACGAGCTGACGCGCCAGCAGGGCTTCTACGCGAAGAACCCGAGCGCGGAAACCGCGATCAAGCAGATGATGAACAAGCCGCCGCTGCCTTATACGAAGGGGCTGCGTCTGGGCAACATGCCGCAGATCCGCACGGTGGTCGACGAAGAGCTGGAGCAGGTCTGGGCGCAGAAGAAGTCGCCGAAGGACGCACTCGATTCGGCGGCGTCGCGTGGCGACGAGCTGCTGCGCCGCTTCGAGAAGTCGGGTAGCTGAGCGCGCATCGCGTTCGTGCCGCCGGCCGCCGTGTCGCACATGCGCACGGGCGGGCCGGCGGCGCGGTTTCCTTTCCGTTTCGCCTGACCGGATCCCCGCGATGCAATCCCGTTCCCGTTTCGGCGCTAGCCTGCTGCCGTACCTGCTGATCGCGCCGCAGCTCGCGATCACCGCCGTGTTCTTCCTGTGGCCGGCCGGCGTCGCGCTATGGCAGTCGACGCAGATGCAGGATGCGTTCGGCACGTCGAGTGAATTCGTCGGCTTCGCGAATTTCGCGAACCTGTTCACCGACCCGCTGTATCTCGACTCGTTCCGCACGACGCTGGTGTTCAGTTCGCTCGTCACGGTGAGCGGACTCGTCGTGTCGCTGCTGCTCGCCGCGTGCGCCGATCGCGTGATCCGCGGGGCGCGCGTGTATCGCACGCTGCTGATCTGGCCGTACGCGGTCGCGCCGACGATCGCGGCCGTGCTGTGGGCGTTCCTGTTCAATCCGAGCATCGGCCTCGTGACTTATGCGCTCGCGAAGAGCGGCATCGTGTGGAACCACGCGCTGAACGGCGGCCAGGCGATGTTCCTTGTCGTGCTCGCGTCGGTGTGGAAGCAGGTGAGCTACAACTTCCTCTTTTTCTACGCAGGCCTGCAGGCGATCCCGCGCTCGCTGATCGAAGCGGCGGCGATCGACGGCGCAGGCCCGGTCCGGCGTTTCTTCAACATCGTGCTGCCGCTGCTGTCGCCGACGAGCTTCTTCCTGCTGGTCGTGAACCTCGTGTACGCGTTCTTCGACACGTTCCCGGTGATCGACGCGGCCACCGCGGGCGGCCCCGCGCAAAGTACGAAGACGCTGATCTACAAGATCTTCACGGAGGGCTTCCAGGGGCTCGACATCGGCAGTTCGGGCGCACAGTCGGTCGTCCTGATGATCATCGTCGTCGGGCTCACGGTGATCCAGTTCCGCTTCGTCGAACGCAGGGTGCAATACGCATGATCGAAAATCGCAAGGGCTTCGACCTGTTCTGCCACGCGGTGCTGATCGCGGGCGTCGTGCTGATCGTGTTCCCGGTCTACGTCGCGTTCTGCGCGGCGACGATGAACGCGCAGGAAGTGTTCACGATTCCGCTGTCGCTGGTGCCGAGCACGCACCTGCTGGAGAACATCGCGTACATCTGGGGGCACGGCAGCGGCGGCACGACGGCGCCGTTCGGCCGGTTGCTCGTCAACAGCTTCGTGATGGCGCTCGGTATCGCGGTCGGCAAGATCGCGATGTCGATCCTGTCCGCGTACGCGATCGTCTACTTCCGCTTCCCGTTCCGCAACACGGCGTTCTGGCTGATCTTCATCACGCTGATGCTGCCGGTCGAGGTGCGGATCTTCCCGACGGTGCAGGTCGTGTCGACGCTGCACCTGACGAATACCTACGCAGGGCTCACGCTGCCGCTGATCGCATCGGCGACCGCGACGTTCCTGTTCCGCCAGTTCTTCATGACGTTGCCCGACGAACTGATGGATGCAGCACGCATCGACGGCGCTGGGCCGCTGCGCTTCTTCTGGGACGTCGTGCTGCCGCTGTCGAAGACGAGCATCGCGGCGCTGTTCGTGATCACGTTCATCTATGGCTGGAACCAGTATCTGTGGCCGATCCTGATCACGACGGAAGCGTCGCTGTCGACGGCGGTGGTGGGCATCAAGACGATGATCGCGAGCGGCGACGCCGCGACCGAATGGCAATACGTGATGGCGGCGACGCTGCTGGCGATGATTCCGCCGCTCGTCGTCGTGCTGGCGATGCAGCGCTGGTTCGTGCGCGGCCTCGTCGATTCCGAAAAATAGACAACGGACGGCAACCGGGAGAAGGGACCAAGTATGGCTGCGCTGAGCTTGAAGGGCGTCAGGAAATCCTACGACGGCAAGCAGCACGTGCTGCACGGCATCGACGTGGAGATCGCCGACGGTGAATTCATCGTGCTGGTCGGCCCGTCGGGCTGCGGCAAGTCGACGTTGCTGCGGATGATCGCGGGGCTCGAGACGGTGACGGACGGCGAGATCGAGATCGGCGGGCGCGTGGTCAACGCGCTGGAGCCGAAGGATCGCGATATCGCAATGGTGTTCCAGAACTACGCGCTGTATCCGCACATGACGGTCGCGCAAAACATGGGCTACGGGCTGAAGATCCGGGGCCTCGAGCGCGCGACGATCGACGCGCGGGTGGCCGCGGCCGCGAAGATCCTCGAGCTGGAGCCGCTGCTCGCGCGGCGGCCGCGCGAGCTGTCGGGCGGTCAGCGGCAGCGCGTCGCGATGGGGCGCGCGATCGTGCGCGAGCCGTCGGTGTTCCTGTTCGACGAACCGCTGTCGAACCTCGACGCGAAGTTGCGAGTCCAGATGCGTCTCGAAATCCAGCGGCTGCATGCGCGGCTCGCGACGACGAGCGTGTACGTGACGCACGACCAGATCGAGGCGATGACACTCGCGCAGCGCGTGATCGTGATGAACCGCGGCTACGCGGAGCAGATCGGCGCGCCGGTGGACGTGTACGAGAAGCCGGCGACCGTGTTCGTCGCGGGCTTCATCGGATCGCCGGCGATGAACCTGATGCACGGCCGGCTGTCGGAGGATGGCGCGACGTTCACGGTCGCGGGCGGCGGCCCGGCGCTGCCGGTTGCCGGCGCGCCCGGCATCGGCACCGAGATCGCCACCGGGCGCGACTGGGTGCTCGGCGTGCGGCCCGAGCACATGATGCCGCAGCCGGGCGTCGCGCAGGCGGCGCTGCCGGTCGATTCCTGCGAACTGCTCGGCGCGGACAATCTCGCGCACGGCCGCTGGGGCAATCACGACGTCGCGGTGCGGCTGCCGCATGCGGATCGTCCCGCGCGCGGCACGGCGCTGGGTGCCGCGCTGCCGGCGCACCGGCTGCACTTCTTCGATCCCGAGACCGGCCGGCGTGCCGGCTGAACCGACGAACCTGTCGTGAGGCTAACGATGACTTCCCGTACCGACTGGCCCTATCCGCGCGTCGTCGCCCATCGCGGCGGCGGCACGCTTGCGCCGGAGAACACGCTCGCCGCGTTCGACGAGGGCGCGCGACGCGGTCACCGGATGGTCGAGTTCGACGCGAAACTGTCTGCCGACAATGTGACGTTCCTGCTGCACGACGACACGGTCGACCGCACGTCGAACGGCAGCGGAGCCGCAGCGGGCATGCGTTATGCGGCACTCGCCGCGCTCGATGCGGGCTCGTGGTGCGATGCACGCTTTGCCGGCGAGCGGATGCCGACGCTCGAGGCGGCGGCGGCGCGCTGCCTCGCGCACGGGCTGGCCGCGAACGTCGAGATCAAGCCGTGCCCGGGACGCGAGCGCGAGACGGGGCAGCGGGTGGCCGCCGATGCGGCCACCTACTGGCGCGATGCGGCGGTGCCGCCGCTGCTGTCGTCGTTCTCGTTCGATGCGCTGCAGCAGGCGCGCGCGAGCGCGCCGCAACTGCCGCGCGGAATGCTTTACGAGGCGGTGCCGGACGATTGGCATGCGCAGGTCGTCGGCGCGCTCGGTTGCGTATCGCTGCATGCAGACCACGAGCGACTGAACGAACCGCTGGTGCGGGCGATCAAGGCGGCCGGCCTGCGCATCCTCGTCTACACGGTCAACGACCTCGAACGGGCGCGCGAACTGGTGCGCTGGGGCGTCGATGCGGTGTGCACGGACCGGATCGACCTGATCGGCCCCACGGCGCTCGACGACATCGTGTAACGCCGCAGACCCGGCAAAACCCGGCACGGGAACGTGACCGATGCGAAAAAAACGACGCCCCGGCGGGATTCCGACCGGGGCGTTTCGCATGGCGGGGGCGTTACTCGAGGAAAAATCCGCTACAAATTGCAGCAGGATTAACCATTCCCCAAATATTCGACTACGCTTAGAAGCGGTAGCCGACGTTCAGGTACGTGACGATCGGATTGAGCGAGATGTGAGCCTTCGACGTCTCCGTCAGCGTACCGACCTGCGTGCGGCGGGCCGTCGTGAAGGTTGCGGTCACGCTGACCGGGATGTACGAAATCGACAGGCCCGCGAACCAGTGTTTCGTGAAGTTGTACGTGAAGCCGGCGTTGAATACGGGCGCCCACTGGTTGCTGGTCGTTGCGCTGGTCGGGCCGCCGAGCACGCCGTTCTCGAACGCGCTGTTCGTGATCTTCGCGCCGGTGAACCAGATATACGTCGCGCCCACGCCGACATACGGACGGAATTTCGCGTTGGCGTCGTTGAAGTGGTAGCGAAGCAACAGGGCGGGGCTCCACTGGTACGCGCGGCCGAGTACGCCGAAGTTTTCGAACTGACCCTTGCCGGTGATGTCGAACTTCGGCGGTATCCCCATGACGAGTTCGGTGGAGATGTGGTCGGTGACGAAGTAACCCGCTGCAAGCCCAAGGGTGTCGGCATCGCTGATGCCCGCGCCGGTATTGGGAATGGACTGATTGATGGGCGTGCCGCCGACGCCGTAGACGTAAAGCGGATCGCTGCTGTCCTGCGGGGATAGATGGAACCATCCGGTGCTGACGTAGATGTCCCCTGCAGATTGTGCGTGTGCCGTACCGCCCGCAAATGCGAATGCGAGCGCCGCGGCCCCCGAAATGGCCAGTTTTCGTTTCATTGTGTCTCCTCCGATCAAAGGCGTGCTCATTATGACGACTGCGTTTAAAACCAAACAAGCTCGCAAGTTAGAGCTTTCTCCCTAGGATTCGCACGATCGTACGCTTCCGCGCCCCGTAGGGACAGGCATTCTACGCAGGTGCGCACTTTCGGACCTCCGGGTATTTCCTAACGCGTTCAAACGGACATTCAGCATGGCACGGTTAGCACGACTCTATGTTCCCGACCAGCCGCAGCACGTGATACTGCGCGGCCTGGATCAGCAACCCGCGTTCGTCGACGACCAGGACTACGAGCTCTTCATCGATTGTCTGAAGGCCGCGGCACGCGATCATCATCTTTCGGTGCACGCCTATGTGCTGCTCCCGCGTCAGGTGCAACTCCTGGTGACGCCGAGCGACGAGGCGAGCCTGCCGAAGGCGATGCAGGCGGTCGGCCGCCGCTACGTCGCGCATTTCAACCGGCGTTATTCCCGGCGCGGCACCCTGTGGGAGGGCCGCTATCGCGCGACGGTGATCGAAGGCGAGCGCTATTTCCTGCTCGCGAGCCGGGTAGTCGAGATGAGCCCGGTACGTTCGCAACTCGTCGCGACGCCCGAGGCGTATCGTTGGTCGAGCTACCGGCATCACGTCGGGCTCACCGTCGACAGCCTGATCACCGACCATCCGCTCTACTGGGCGCTCGGCAACACGCCGTTCGACCGGCAGCGCGCGTACAAGGAGCTCTGCGAGCAGCCGCTCGACGAACGGCAGGCCGATCAGCTCCAGCAAGCGACGTTGAAGGGCTGGGTGCTTGGCGGCGAAAACTACCGCGAGTGGGCGGCGCGTACGGCGAATCGGCGCGTGTCGCCGCTGCCGCGCGGACGCCCCAGAAAGGTGCGTGAAAACACGCCGCCGATCCAGCAGTAGCACGGGGAAGGCGGACTGCGAGGCGGCGCCACGGGCGCCGCTTCTTTTTGCACCAAAACGTTGCGTCCCCAATAAAACAGCACCATATCGGGGCGATCGTTTAATTGGGGTTCGATCAATAGGTTTTTGTTGCTATTCCTTTGATTCGTCGCGTATATTCCGAATTCCGGTGGCCCGGGCACAGCTTGCCCAACCACTGTCGGCCGTGCCGTCTCCCGTCGGGAGCGGGAGCGACGGCAACAAAAAAATGGTTCAACGGCCCTCGAGGCCCCCTTTACGACGGTGTCCCCATGAACGACCACCAGCAGCCGCTCGCCGCGGTGCCCGCCGCACAAGGTCTGTACGACCCGCAAAACGAACACGACGCCTGTGGCGTCGGCTTCGTCGCTCACATCAAGGGCAAGAAGAGCCACGAGATCATTCAACAGGGTCTGAAGATCCTCGAAAACCTCGATCACCGCGGCGCGGTCGGTGCCGATCCGCTGATGGGCGACGGCGCGGGCATCCTGATCCAGATTCCGGACGCGTTCTATCGCGAGGAGATGTCGAAGCAGGGCGTGACGCTGCCGCCTGCCGGCGAATATGGGGTCGGCATGATCTTCCTGCCGAAGGAGAACGCGTCGCGTCTCGCTTGCGAGCAGGAGCTCGAGCGGACGGTGCGGGCAGAGGGGCAGGTCGTGCTGGGCTGGCGTGACGTGCCGGTCGACCATACGATGCCGATCTCGCCGACGGTGAAGGCGAGCGAGCCGCTGATCCGCCAGATCTTCATCGGTCGCGGCAAGGACATCATGGTGACGGACGCGCTCGAGCGGAAGCTGTATGTGATCCGCAAGACCGCGAGCCACCGCATCCAGGCGCTGAAGCTCAAGCACGGCAAGGAATACTTCGTGCCGTCGATGTCGGCGCGCACGGTCGTCTACAAGGGGCTGCTGCTGGCAGGCCAGGTCGGCGTGTACTACCGCGACCTGCAGGACGCGCGCGTCGTTTCGGCGCTCGCGCTCGTGCACCAGCGCTTCTCGACCAACACGTTCCCGGCGTGGGAACTGGCTCACCCGTACCGGATGATCGCGCACAACGGCGAGATCAACACCGTGAAGGGCAACGTCAACTGGCTGAATGCGCGTACCGGCGCGATCGCGTCGCACGTGCTCGCCGACGACCTGCCGAAGCTGTGGCCGCTGATCTATCCGGGCCAGTCCGACACGGCATCGTTCGACAACTGTCTCGAACTGCTGGTAATGGCCGGCTATCCGCTCGTGCACGCGGTGATGATGATGATCCCGGAAGCGTGGGAACAGCACACGCTGATGGACGAGAACCGCCGCGCGTTCTACGAATACCACGCTGCAATGATGGAGCCGTGGGACGGCCCGGCCGCGATCGCGTTCACCGACGGCCGTCAGATCGGCGCGACGCTTGACCGTAACGGCCTGCGGCCGGCGCGCTACATCGTGACCGACGACGACCTCGTCATCATGGCGTCCGAAGCCGGCACGCTGCCGATTCCCGAATCGAAGATCGTAAAAAAGTGGCGCCTGCAGCCGGGCAAGATGTTCCTGATCGACATGGAACACGGCCGCATCATCGACGACAAGGAACTCAAGGACAACCTCGCAAACGCGAAGCCGTACAAGAGCTGGATCGACGCCGTGCGCATCAAGCTCGACGAGATCGAGCCGAAGGCCGAGGACGTCGCGGCCGGCCGTTCGCAGGGCGCCGCGCTGCTCGACCGCCAGCAGGCGTTCGGCTATACGCAGGAAGACCTGAAGTTCCTGATGGCGCCGATGGCGCAGCAGGGCGAAGAGGCCGTCGGTTCGATGGGCAACGACTCGCCGCTCGCGGTGATGTCGAACAAGAACAAGACGCTCTATCACTACTTCAAGCAGCTGTTCGCACAGGTCACGAACCCGCCGATCGACCCGATCCGCGAGAACATGGTGATGTCGCTCGTGTCGTTCATCGGCCCGAAGCCGAACCTGCTCGACACGAACAACATCAACCCGCCGATGCGTCTCGAAGTGTCGCAGCCGGTGCTCGACTTCAAGGACATCGCGAAGATCCGCGCGATCGACCAGTACACGGGCGGCAAGTTCAGCGCATACGAGCTGAACATCTGCTATCCGGTCGCATGGGGCAAGGAAGGCATCGAGGCACGCCTCGCGTCGCTGTGCGCGGAAGCCGTCGACGCGGTGAAGTCCGGCTACAACATGCTGATCGTGTCGGACCGCAAGACGGACGCCGAGCACGTCGCGATTCCGGCGCTGCTCGCCACGTCGGCGATCCACACGCACCTCGTCCAGCAAGGGCTGCGCACGAGCACGGGTCTTGTCGTCGAGACGGGCTCCGCACGTGAGACGCACCACTTCGCGCTGCTCGCGGGCTACGGCGCGGAAGCCGTGCACCCGTACCTCGCGATGGAAACGCTCGCGAAGATGGCAGAGGGCCTGTCGGGCGACCTGTCGCCGGAGAAGGCCGTCTACAACTTCACGAAGGCGGTCGGCAAGGGCCTGCAGAAGGTGATGTCGAAGATGGGCATCTCGACGTACATGTCGTACACGGGCGCGCAGATCTTCGAAGCGCTTGGCCTGTCGAGCGACCTCGTCGAGAAGTATTTCAAGGGCACGGCATCGAAAGTCGGCGGCATCGGCCTGTTCGAAGTGGCTGAAGAAGCGATCCGCCTGCACCGCGACGCATTCGGCGACAACCCGGTCCTGCGCGACATGCTCGACGCGGGCGGCGAGTACGCCTACCGCGTGCGTGGCGAAGACCACATGTGGACCCCGGATTCGATCGCGAAGCTCCAGCACGCGACGCGCAGCAACTCGTACCAGACGTACAAGGAATACGCGCACCTGATCAACGATCAGACTAAGCGTCACATGACGTTCCGCGGTCTGTTCGAGTTCAAGGTCGAGCCGACCAGGGCGATCCCGATCGACGACGTCGAACCGGCGAAGGAGATCGTGAAGCGCTTCGCGACGGGCGCGATGTCGCTCGGTTCGATCAGCACCGAAGCGCACGCGACGCTCGCGATCGCGATGAACCGGATCGGCGGCAAGTCGAACACCGGTGAAGGCGGCGAGGACCAGAAGCGTTACCGCAACGAACTGCGCGGCATTCCGATCAAGTCGGGCGAGACGCTGAAGTCGGTGATCGGCGACGAGATCGTCAGCGATATTCCGCTGAAGGACGGCGATTCTCTGCGCTCGAAGATCAAGCAGGTCGCGTCGGGCCGCTTCGGCGTCACCGCCGAGTACCTGGCATCGGCCGACCAGATCCAGATCAAGATGGCGCAGGGCGCGAAGCCGGGCGAAGGCGGCCAGCTGCCGGGCCACAAGGTGTCCGAATACATCGGCAAGCTGCGTTACTCGGTGCCGGGCGTCGGCCTGATCTCGCCGCCGCCGCACCACGACATCTACTCGATCGAGGATCTGGCGCAACTGATCCACGACCTGAAGAACGTGAACCCGAGCTCGAGCATCTCGGTGAAGCTGGTATCGGAAGTGGGCGTCGGCACTGTCGCGGCCGGTGTTGCGAAGGCGAAGGCCGATCACGTCGTGATCGCGGGCCACGACGGCGGCACGGGGGCTTCGCCGCTGTCGTCGGTCAAGCATGCGGGCACGCCGTGGGAACTCGGCCTTGCCGAAACGCAGCAGACGCTGGTGCTGAACCGTCTGCGCGGCCGGATCCGCGTGCAGGCCGACGGCCAGATGAAGACGGGCCGCGACGTCGTGATCGGCGCGCTGCTCGGTGCGGACGAATTCGGCTTCGCGACGGCGCCGCTCGTCGTCGAGGGCTGCATCATGATGCGCAAGTGCCACCTGAACACGTGCCCGGTTGGCGTCGCGACGCAGGATCCGGTGCTGCGCGCGAAGTTCAAGGGCCAGCCCGAACACGTGGTGAACTACTTCTTCTTCGTCGCCGAGGAAGTGCGTGAAATCATGGCGCAGCTCGGCGTCGCGAAGTTCGACGACCTGATCGGTCGCGCCGATCTGCTCGATACGCGCAAGGGCATCGAGCACTGGAAGGCGAAGGGCCTCGACTTCTCGCGCGTGTTCTACCAGCCGGAAGAGTGCGAGGACGTCGCGCCGCGTCACGTCGACGTGCAGGATCACGGCCTCGAGCGTGCGCTCGACCACGTGCTGATCGAGAAGGCGAAGGCCGCGATCGAGAACGGCGAGCATGTGTCGTTCATCCAGCCGGTGCGCAACGTGAACCGTACCGTCGGCGCGATGCTGTCGGGCGTGATCGCGAAGAAGCACGGTCACGACGGCCTGGCGGACGACGCGGTGCACATCCAGCTGAAGGGCACGGCCGGCCAGAGCTTCGGTGCGTTCCTCGCGAAGGGCGTGACGCTCGACCTCGTCGGCGACGGCAACGACTACGTCGGCAAGGGCCTGTCGGGCGGCCGGATCATCATCCGTCCGACCAACGACTTCCGCGGCAAGTCCGAGGAAAACATCATCTGCGGCAACACGGTGATGTACGGCGCGATCGAAGGGGAAGCCTTCTTCCGCGGCGTGGCGGGCGAGCGTTTCTGCGTGCGCAATTCGGGCGCGACGGCGGTCGTCGAAGGCACGGGCGACCATGGCTGCGAATACATGACGGGCGGCACGGTCGTCGTGCTCGGCGAAACCGGGCGCAACTTCGCGGCCGGCATGTCGGGCGGTCTGGCATACATCTACGATCCGGAAGGCACGTTCGCTGCGAAGTGCAACAAGTCGATGGTCGCGCTGGATCCGGTGCTGCAGCAGGCCGAGCAGGAGCGCACGGTCGATCGCGCACTCTGGCACGCGGGCACGACGGACGAAGTGCTGCTCAAGGGGCTCGTCGAGCGTCATTTCCAGTTCACGGGTTCGCCGCGCGCGAAGTCGCTGCTGGAAAACTGGGACGCGGCGCGCCGCCAGTTCGTGAAGGTGTTCCCGCACGAATACAAGCGCGCGCTGGGCGAGATCGGTGCGAAGAAGGCGGCGAAGGAAGTGCTGGCCGCCTGAGCGACGAACGACATAGCGAACGCCGCGCGCGCATGACTGCCGCGCGCGGCTCCCCCACCCGATACACCGAACAGAAGAGCACCTTATGGGCAAGGCAACCGGTTTTCTGGAGTTCGAACGCCGCCACGAGGCGTACGAAGCACCGCTCACGCGCGTGAAGCATTACAAGGAATTCGTCGCGGCGCTGACCGACTCGGACGCGAAGGTCCAGGGCGCGCGCTGCATGGATTGCGGCATCCCGTTCTGCAACAACGGCTGCCCGGTCAACAACGTCATTCCTGACTTCAACGATCTCGTCTACCGTCAGGACTGGCAGCAGGCGATCGAAGTCCTGCATTCGACCAACAACTTCCCCGAGTTCACGGGCCGTATCTGCCCGGCGCCGTGCGAGGCAGCATGCACGCTCGGGATCAACGACGATCCGGTCGGCATCAAGTCGATCGAGCACGCGATCATCGACAAGGCCTGGGCGGAGGGCTGGGTGAAGCCGCTGCCGGCCGAGCACAAGACCGGCAAGAAGGTCGCCGTCGTCGGTTCGGGCCCCGCGGGGCTTGCCGCCGCGCAGCAACTCGCGCGCGCCGGTCACGACGTGACGGTGTTCGAGAAGAACGATCGCGTCGGCGGCTTGCTGCGTTACGGGATCCCCGACTTCAAGCTCGAGAAGTGGCTGATCGATCGCCGCATGCGCCAGATGGAAGCGGAAGGCGTGACGTTCCGCACCAGCGTGTTCATCGGCAAGGATCCGCTGCCCGAGTCGATCGGCAACCTCGCGAAGGAAACCATGTCGCCGGAGAAGCTGAAGGAAGAGTTCGATGCGGTCGTGATCGCGGGCGGCTCGGAAACGCCGCGCGATCTGCCGGTGCCGGGCCGCGAGCTCGCCGGCGTGCATTTCGCGATGGACTTCCTGCCGCAGCAGAACCGCGTGAACGCGGGCGACAAGCTGGTCGACCAGCTCGTCGCAAAGGGCAAGCACGTGATCGTGATCGGCGGCGGCGATACGGGCTCGGACTGCGTCGGCACGTCCAACCGCCACGGCGCGAAGCACGTCACGCAGTTCGAGCTGCTGCCGCAGCCGCCGGAAGAGGAAAACAAGGCGCTCGTGTGGCCGTACTGGCCGATCAAGCTGCGCACGTCGTCGTCGCATGAAGAAGGCTGCGAGCGCGACTGGGCGGTGGCGACGAAGCGTCTCGAAGGCAAGAACGGTAAGGTCGAGAAGCTGATCGCCGTGCGCGTCGAGTGGAAGGACGGCAAGATGCAGGAAGTGCCGGGCTCCGAGTTCGAGATGAAGGCCGACCTCGTGCTGCTCGCGATGGGCTTCACGCAACCGGCCGCCACCGTGCTCGAGGCATTCGGCGTCGCGAAGGACGCACGCGGCAACGCGCGTGCGGCGACCGAAGGCGATCGCTCGTACTACACGTCGGTGGACAAGGTGTTCGCCGCAGGCGACATGCGTCGCGGCCAGTCGCTCGTCGTCTGGGCGATCCGCGAAGGCCGCCAGTGCGCGCGTTCGGTCGATGCATACCTGATGGGGCATTCGGAACTGCCGCGCTAAGCTGCATTGCGCGAGCGGGTTTCGACGAAAGCCGGGCGTCCGAAAGGGCGCCCGGTTTTTTTATGCCCGGCGCGGCCGCCTGCTGTTGCTGACCCTCGTCGTTTCCGCCGGGCGTCGCCTAACCTGATCACATCAGGCGTTGATTTTCCGTGATTCCGTTTCCTTTCGTTTTGTAATAATCCTTGAAAACTGTCATATCATGTCGCCCCTCCGGCCGCGTTTGCATGGCGGCTGCATATGACTGACCCCATTTACAAGGACTCTGGATGGAAGCATTCGTGCATGGGCTGATCGACGCCGTCAACGGCGTGCTGTGGAACTACGTGCTGATCGCGCTGCTGCTCGGCGCCGGCGCGTGGTTCACGTTGCGGTTCCGGATGATCCAGCTGAAGGCGTTGTTCCTCAGCATGAAACTGGTCGGCAGCAAGGGCGAGCCGGGCAGCATCTCGTCGTTCCAGGCGTTCGCGACGGGCCTCGCGAGCCGCGTCGGCACCGGCAACATCGCCGGCGTCGCGGTCGCGCTGACGGTCGGCGGCCCGGGTGCGATCTTCTGGATGTGGATGACGGCGCTCGTCGGGATGTCGTCCGCGTTCGTCGAGGCGACGCTCGCGCAGATCTTCAAGGTGTCGCACCCGGACGGCAGCTATCGCGGCGGCCCCGCGTACTACATCCAGACGGGCCTGCGTTCGCGTGCGTTCGGCGTGCTGTTCTCGCTGTCGCTGATTCTCGCGTTCGGCTTCGTGTTCAACGCGGTGCAGGCCAATGCGATTGCCGACGCGTTCCACACGTCGTTCGGCTGGCGCCGCGAGACGGTCGGCCTCGGACTCGTGCTGCTGAGCGCGCCGATCATCTTCGGCGGCATCCGCCGGATCGCGACGGTCGCGCAGGTGATCGTGCCGCTGATGGCGATCGGCTATCTCGCGCTCGCGGTCTATGCGGTCGCGACGCACATCGCACTGGTGCCGGGCGTGATCGCGCTGATCGTGAAGAGCGCGTTCGGCATCGAGCAGGCGGCCGGCGGCCTGACCGGCTATGCGGTCAGCCAGGCGATCGCGATCGGCGTGAAGCGCGGGCTGTTCTCGAACGAGGCGGGGATGGGCAGCGCGCCGAACGCGGCCGCGACCGCGAGCACGCGGCACCCGGTCACGCAGGGGCTGATCCAGATGCTCGGCGTGTTCGTCGACACGATCGTGATCTGCAGCGCGACCGCGTTCGTGATCCTGCTGTCGGGCCAGTACGAACTCGGCACCGGCATGGAAGGCGCGGCGCTCACGCAGCGCGCGATCTCGAGCCACGTCGGCGACTGGGGCGGCATCTACATGGCCGTCGCGATCTTCTTCCTCGCATTTTCGTCGGTGATCGGCAACTACGCGTATGCGGAAGGCAACGTCGAGTTCATCACGAAGCGGCGCGGCGTGCTGCCGCTGTTCCGTATCGCGGTGCTCGGCATGGTGATGTTCGGCAGCGTCGGGCAACTGCCGCTCGTGTGGGCGATGGCCGATACGAGCATGGGGCTGATGGCGATCATCAACCTGATCGCGATCCTCGCGCTCGGCAAGTATGCGCATGCGGCGTGGCGAGACTATCGCCGTCAGCGCGCGCAAGGCATTGTCGATCCGGTATTCACGCGTAACACGATTCCCGAACTCGCACGCGTGCTGCCCGGCGACGTATGGGGCGAGCACGGTCCGCTGCCGCGTGCCGAGGCCGTGCGTGCAACGCCCTTGGCGGTGCGCGGGTCATGAACGGCGACCGGCTCCGTGCGTTCGTCGCGCTGATGCCCGACACGGCATCGCGCGATGCGCTGCACGCGTTGCCGGTCACCCGCGGCGCGCGGCGCACGCTGCCCGCCCAGTTGCACGTGACGCTCGCGTTCATCGGTGCGATCGAACGCGCACGGTGCGATGCGCTGGCCGAGCGACTGCCGGTGCTCGCGGCCGGGCACGCGCTGCCGTTGCAGCCGGTCGAGCGGATCGCGTGGTGGCCGAGCCTGCCGCGCGCGAGGCTGATCGTTGCGGAACTTGCGGCCGATCCGGCCTGTGCGGCGTTGAATGCCGATGTGTGCGCGCTGCTGCGCGAACTCGGTGTGCCGGCCGACCGCCGGCCGTTCCGGCCGCACGTGACGCTCGCACGGTTGCCGCGCGATGCGGACGGGCAGCCTGCACACGGCGGTGCGACTCGCCGGCCCGTCGCGTTGCGTTTCGTCGCGCTGACGCTGTTCGAAAGCCGGTTGTCGCACGCAGGTGTGTCGCACCTGCCGATCGTATCGGTGCCGGTCGTGCCGGCGCCGGGTGACGTCGGCGCCTAGCGGCCGTAGCGCGCGAGCGTCAGGCCCGACAGGTCGATCTCCGGCGCGCGCCCCGTGACGAGATCGGCCAGCACCTTTCCCGAACCCATCGACATCGCCCATCCCGTCGAGCCGTGCCCGACGTTCAGCCACAAGCCGTCGATCCCGCTCGCGCCGAGGAGCGGCGGCCCGTCGGGCGTCATCGGCCGGCGGCCGGCCCAGAAACGCACGGATGCGCGATCGGCCGCGTGCGGGAACCAGTCGTCGAGCACTTTCATCAGCGTATCGAGCGCCTGCTGGCGCAGCGTCGCATGCCGGTTGCCGAGTTCGGCGGTGCCCGCGACGCGCAGCGTCGGGCCGAAGCGCGTGATCGCCGTCTTCAGCGATTCGTCCATCAGCGCCGCGCGGGGCGCCTTTTCGTCGTCGACGACGGCGAGCGTCGCCGAATAGCCCTTCACCGGATACAGCGGCACGTCGATGCCGTGCGGCTGAAGCAGGCCGGCGCTGTCGACGCCGAGTGCGACGACGATCGCATCGGCGGCGAGCGCCGTATCGCGTGCGGTGCCGCTACTTTCGGCGCGCTCACCCGTCGCGGCAATCCGCACGCCACGTGCCTTGCCGCCCGCGACATCGAGTGCACGAATCTCGGTGTGAAAGCGGAACGTCACGCCGTTCGCTTCGCACAGCGCCCGCAATTCGCGCGTGAAGCGAGCGCAGTCGCCGGCTTCGTCGTCGGGCAGGTAGATGCCGCCGACGGGAGCCTGCCGTGCCCAGCGCAGGCCCGGTTCGATCGCGGTGCAGCCGGCCGCGTCGAGCTCGCGAAACGCGATGCCGGCATCGCGCAGCACCTTCAGCGCGGGCTGCACCATCTCGACGTCGAACGCGCCGCGCAGCAACTGCAGATAGCCGCGGCTCGCGCCATAGTCGAACGGGTGGCGATCACGAAACGCATGCAGGCACGCGCGGCTGTAGTACGCGATGCGCTGCATCCGCTGCTTGTTCACGCGGAACCGTTCGAACTCGCATTCGCGCAGCCAGTGCGCGATCCAGCGCCACTGCGCGGCATCGAGCGTCGGCCGGAAGATCAGCGGCGAAGCGGGCTTGAACAGGTACTTGAGGATCTTGCCGGGCATCCCGGGCGCAGCCCACGGCGTCACGTAGCCGGGCGCGATCACGCCGGCGTTGCCGAGGCTCGTCGCCTGCGCGACATCGGCCTCGCGTTCGATCACGGTGACGTCGCAGCCTGCTTCGCGCAGGTGCCAGGCGGTGGCGACGCCGATCACGCCGGCGCCGAGAACGATCACGTGCATGCGGCTTCCGGTGCGAGTGCGTTTACGACGCGACGGCCGGATCGTCGGCGAGCGACTTGCCGCGCGTTTCCGGCAGCACGAGCGCGGCGACGATCACGAGCAGGTAGCCGGCGCCCGCGACGAGGCCGATCGCCTTCACGAGCGACATCGTCTGCGACAGCGAGCCGACGAGGATCGGGAAGAACGACCCGAGCCCGCGGCCGAGGTTGTAGCAGAAGCCCTGGCCCGAGCCGCGGATTGCGCCCGGATACAGCTCCGACAGGTACGCGCCGACACCCGCGAAGATCCCTTGCACGACGATGCCGAGCGGGAAGCCGAGGATCAGCATCGCGGTGTCGGTGATCGGCAGCATCGTGTACGCCATCCCGAGCGTGAACGAGCCGACCGCGAACAGGATGAACGACGCGCGGCGGCCGAGCCGGTCGGACAGGATCGCACCGACCACGTAGCCGACGAACGAGCCGACGATCAGCACGACCAGATAGCCGCTCGTGTTGAACACGGACAGGTGGCGAACGGTTTTCAGGTAGGTGGGCAGCCACGTCGTGATCGCGTAGTAGCCGCCAAGCATGCCGGTGCACAGCGCGCTGCCGAACAGCGTCGCGCGCAGGTGGGGCGGCGAGAAGATCTCGAGGAAGTGGCCCGTTACGCGGCCTTCGTCGCGAGCGCGGCGCGTGGCCGTATAGATGTCGGGGTCGCTGACGTTGCGGCGGATGTAGAGGATCCACAGCGCGGGCACGATGCCGATCCAGAAGCACGCGCGCCACGCGAGCTGCTCGGGCAGCAGCGCGAAGAACGCCCAGTAGAGGATCGCGGCCGCGGCCCAACCGAACGACCAGCTGCTCTGCACGGTGCCGACCGCCTTCGCGCGGTGCTCGGGCGAGCGGATCGTCTCCGCCATCATGATCGTCACGACCGACCATTCGCCGCCGAAGCCGAAGCCCTGCAGCGTGCGCGTCGCGAGCAGCTGCCAGAACGAATGCGTGAAGCCGGACAGGCACGTGAACAGCGCGAAGGTCGCGATCGTCCACTGCAGCACGCGCACGCGGCCATAGCGATCGGCGAGGATGCCGGCGGCCCAGCCCCCGATCGCCGACGAAATCAGCGAGCTTGTCGCGATCATCCCGGCCTCGCTCTTCGTCATCCCCCACGAGGCAATCAGTGTGGGGATCAGGAACGAGTAGATCATGAAGTCGAACGCGTCGACCGCATAGCCCCCGAAGCCCGCGTACAGCGTTCTGCGCTCGCGCGTCGACAGCTCGTGAAACCACTGGATTGCCTGCATCTCGCCGTCTCCGTGTCGATTCGTGGCGTGCCGCCCGTTGTGCAGCAGTGTGGCGGCTATTTTACGGGCGCGATACGGGACGCCAAAAAGGTCGACGCAGGTTCGGGCGGCGGAGGGCGGTGATCGATGGCGGCGGCGCGACGGGAAGGGCGTGTTGCCGCGTCAGAGCGTCAGTCCGCCGTCGACATGCACGACCTGGCCGGTGATCTGCCGCGCCGCGTCCGACAGCAGGAACGCGATCAGCGTGGCGACGTCGTCGGGTTCGGCGATCCGGCCGAGCGGCGTCGCCAGTTCGGCCTGCGACCATGCGGCGGCGTTGTCCGCGCTCGGGCCGTGGTCCTTGCGCGTGAAGCCCGGCGCGACCGCGTTGACGGTGATGCCGTGCGCTGCGAATTCGGCCGCGGCGGTGCGCACGAGCGATTCGAGCGCCGCCTTCGCGGCGGCGGTTGCCGCGAACGGCGCATCGGCACGGTAACGGTGCGCGACGAACGAGCTGACCGCGACGATGCGCGGTGCGGCCGACGCCTCGAGCAGTGGCCGCGCGCGACCCGCGAGCGCGGAGAACGCGCCGGGCATCGCCGCGAAGGCGGACGCGAGCGCGTCCGGTGAGAGATCGGAAAACGTCTGCCGCGCGGCGAAACCGGCGTTCGCGACTAGCTGATCGAGCCCGCCGAAACGTGCGACGGTCGCATCGACGAGCGACGTTGCGACGCCCGGCTCGGCGAGATCGCCGGTAAGCGTCACGCATTCGGCGCCCGCCGCGGTGCAGCCGGCGGCGACTTCGGCAAGCCGCTTGCGCGCTGCTTCGTCGGCGCCGCGCGCATGCAGCGCGAGCGCGATGCCCGGCGCCGCGAGCCGCCGCGCGAGTGCCGCGCCGATCCCCGAACCCGCGCCGGTGATCAGCGCGATCCGGGCGAGGTGCGCGGCGCGTGCGCTCACGCTGCGACCTTGTCGTCGTCGTTTACGCGCTCGACGTTGATCGTGCCGAGGTGGAACGCGGCCAGCGACTCGCGGTGCGCGATGCTGACGATCGCGGCCTTCGGCAACCGTTCGGCGAACAGGTGATAGAGCCGCGCTTCGTTGTCGGCGTCGAGCGCGCTCGTGGCTTCGTCGAGGAACAGGAAGTCCGGTTTGTGCAGCAGCACGCGCGCACCGGCCAGACGCTGCTGTTCGCCCGGCGACAGCACGCGTGTCCAGTGCCCGCTTTCGGCGAGGCGCTCGACGTAGTCTTCGAGGCGGCACGCGCGCAGCGCGTCGCGGCATGCGTCGTCGGTGAACGCATCGGGCGCGGACGGATACGTGAGCGCGGCCTTCAGCGTGCCGATCGGCAAGTAGCTGGTTTGCGGCACGAACATCATCCGCGCGCCGACGGGCGCGTCGATCGCGCCGTCGCCGAACGGCCACAGGCCCGCGAGCGCGCGCATGAACGTGCTCTTGCCGGAACCCGATTTGCCGATCACGAGCCAGCGCGAGCCGGGCTCGATCGTCACGTTGCCGATGTTCGCGAGCGCGTTGCCGTTCGGCAGCGCGAGCTTCAGCGACGACGTCGACAGCTTCGCGGCATCGACGTAGTGCAGGTTGATGCCGCCGTGCTCGGTCGCGGGCGACAGGCTTTCCTTCAGGTGTGACGTGCCCATCACGCGCTTGAATTCACGCAGACGGTTGACGGTTGCGCGCCATTCGACGAGGGTCGAGTAACTGTTGATGAACCACGAGAACGAGTCGCTGACGGTGCCGAACGCGGACGAGATCTGCATCAGCACGCCGAACGAGAACGCCCCAGCGAAATAGCGCGGTGCGGCGACGACGAGCGGGAAGATGATTGCGATCTGCCCGTAGAAGCTCAGCACGAATGTGAGGCGCTTCGTGTACTTCATCACGCGCCACCAGTTGTCGCGGATACGCATGAAGAGGCTCTGCGCGTTGCTCGTCTCGGTTTTCTCGCCGTCGTAGAACGCGATCTGCTCGGCGTTCTCGCGCACGCGAATCAGCCCGAAGCGGAAATCGGCCTCGACGCGCTGTTGCTGGTAGTTGATCGACACGAGCGGATGGCCCACCTTCTGGATGATGAGCGAACCGATCACCGCGTACAGCGCGGCCGCCCACACCATGTAGCCGGGAATCGTGATCGGCGTCGCGCCGAGCGAGAGCGTCAGCGCACCGGCGAGCGACCACAGGATCGTGATGAACGACACCAGCGTGACGACCGTCGACAGCAGGTCGAGCGACAGCGCGAGCGTCGTCGTCGCGAACGACTGGAGGTCGTCGGTGATCCGCTGGTCGGGGTTGTCGGCAAGGCGGTCGCGTTCGATCCGGTAGAACGCGCGATCGCCGAGCCACTGGCCGAGGAAGCGGTCGGTGAGCCACTGGCGCCAGCGGAAGCCGAGCATCTGCCGCAGGTAGCGGCCGTACACCGCGAGGATGATGAAGCCGAACGCGAGTGCCGAGAACTGCATCAGCAGGTTCGGGAAGTCGTGGACGTTCTTCGACTGCAGCGCGTTGTAGAACTGCGCGTTCCACTTGTTCAGCTTGACGTTGATCCAGACCACGCAGAGGTTGATCGCGATGATCGTGATCAGCAAGCCCCACGCGATTTTCCATTCGGATGACACCCAGTAGGGCTTGATGAGGCTCCACGCGGATATCGGGCGCTCGTCCTGCGGCGCGTCGGAGGCGGAGCGGACGGGATCGATCGATTGGGTCATGTGCTTCCTGATGAGTAGCCGGCGCGCGGGCCGGGCGAAGCCGGGCGCGCGCCGCGATACGGCATGCCGGACGAGGTGCCGACTGACGGCGGGCGCCCGGATGTTCGCCCGCGCGTCTTAAACGGCACTTAAGGCCGGCGGTGACGCGGCAACCGGCCGCTCGCGCGGCCGGCCTGCAGGCATTGTGCCAGAGCGGCCCGGCGCGACGGCGAATTTGCCGCAAGGGGGACAGTTTGCGGCGCTTTCCGCTTTTATGGTCTAATGGCCGACGACGAAACAGGGGTGCTTCGAGCGCGGCCGACGGGTAGTTCCGGGCGACGCGGCGAGGCTGAGAAAGACCCTTCGCACCCGATCCGGGTAATACCGGCGAGGGAAGTTTCTGATCCCGCCGGGCCGCGCTGGCTGCCATCCCACATGGTCAGCGCCCGAGTCCCGCCCGGCCGGCCTTTGCTGCCGGTTTCGTCCTTTTGGGTACGCGCATCGCGCGTTACGGAAGGAATGATGACCGCTCAATCTTCAGTCTTTTGCGCTGTTCCTGAATCACCGTCGTGTGCGCTGGCACGGGACGGTGTGCGTGCATTGGCGCTCGTCTCGCGCGCCCGCGCGGAGGGCGCACGATGAACACCCACGCTTCGAACGTTCACGATCGCCGGCCGGATTTCGCGGTGCTCGGCGGCGGCCTGGTCGGTCGCCTGATCGCGTGGCGGCTCGCGGGCGACGGGCATCGCGTCGCGCTGTACGAACGCGGCGGCCCGGACGGCGAGCAGTCGGCCGCGTGGATCGCGGCCGCGATGCTCGCACCGCTCGCCGAGGCGGCGAGCGCCGAACTGCTGATCACCGAGCTCGGCGCCGCGTCGCTCCCCCGCTGGCCGCAGTGGCTCGCGGAACTGCCCGAACCCGTGTTCTTCCAGCGTCACGGCACGCTCGTCGTCTGGCACCACGCCGATCGCGCGGAGGCGCCGCTGTTCGAACGGCGCGTGCGCGCGAACGCACCGGCCGAACTGTTCGACGGCGGCGTCATCGCGCTGGCGGGTGCGCAGGTGGACGCGGCCGAACCCGCGCTGGCGGGCCGATTCGCGCGCGGTCTGATGCTGCCGCGCGAAGGGCAGCTCGACAACCGGCAGGCGCTGCGCGCGCTGGCGGCGGGCCTCGCGCAGCGCGGCGTCGAGCTGCACTGGCACGTCGCGATCGACGACGCGAACCGGCCCGACGCACATTTCACGATCGATTGCCGCGGGCTCGGCGCGAAGCCGGTGCTGCCTGCGCTGCGCGGCATCCGCGGCGAAGTCGCGCGCGTGCGTGCGCCCGGCATCGGGCTCACGCGGCCGGTGAGGCTGCTGCACCCGCGCTATCCGCTGTACATCGCGCCGAAGCAGGACGACCTGTACGTGATCGGCGCGACCGAAGTGGAGGGCGAGGACATGTCGCCCGTGAGCGTGCGCTCCGCGCTCGAATTGCTGAGCGCGGCATTCTCCGTGCACCCGGCATTCGGCGAGGCGCGCATCCTCGAACTGAATGCGCAATGCCGTCCGACGCTGCCAGATCACCGCCCGGCGTTGATCTGGGACGGCGCGACGACGCTCGCCGTCAACGGCTTGTACCGGCACGGCTTCATGATCGCGCCGGAAGTCGCGCACGCGGCCGTCGGGTTCGCGCAAGCTGCGCTGGGCGGCGCGTTCGGCGATGCCGACGCGTTTGCCGCGTGGCGCGATGCCGCGCGCTGGCCGGCGCTCCTTCATCACCGCGACGACGCGCGTCAGCCCGCCTGACGCGCATCGCCCATCGAATTCGACCCGAGTCTCATGGATATCCAGATCAACCAACAGACCCTGACGCTGCCCGACGGTGCGACGGTGGCCGACGCGCTCACAGCGTTCGGCGCGCGTCCGCCGTACGCGGTCGCGCTGAACGGCAATTTCGTCGCGCGCACGCAGCATGCGGCGCGTGCGCTCGCGGCGGGCGACAAGCTCGACGTGGTGCATCCCGTCGCGGGCGGCTGAGCGCCGCCGGTCCGTCCCCGCTCTTCCAGGAAAACGACATGACGTCCCATACTTCCGCCGACGCGCTGACGCTGTACGGCGAAACCTTCGCAAGCCGCGTGCTGCTCGGCACGTCGCGCTATCCGTCGCTGCAGTCGCTGTCCGATTCGATCGCCGCGTCGCGGCCCGGGATGGTGACGGTCGCGCTGCGCCGCCAGATGACGGGCGGTACGGCCGAGGCCGGCTTCTTCGACCTGCTCAAGCGCCACGCGGTGCCGCTGCTGCCGAACACGGCCGGCTGCCAGACCGTCGCCGAGGCAGTGACGACCGCGCACATGGCGCGCGAGGTGTTCGACACCGACTGGATCAAGCTCGAGCTGATCGGCGACGACTACACGCTGCAGCCCGACCCGGTCGGGCTGATCGAGGCGGCCGCGCAACTGGTCAAGGACGGTTTCAAGGTGCTGCCGTACTGCACCGAGGATCTCGTGATCGGCCGGCGGCTGCTCGACGTCGGCTGTGAGGCGCTGATGCCGTGGGGCGCGCCGATAGGCACGGGTAAGGGCGTCGTGAACCCGTACGGGTTGCGCGTGCTGCGCGAGCGGCTGCCTGACGTGCCGCTGATCGTCGACGCGGGGCTCGGCGTGCCGTCGCACGCGTGCCAGGTGATGGAGTGGGGCTTCGACGGCGTACTGCTGAACACGGCCGTGTCGCAGGCCACGCACCCGGAAATCATGGCGCGCGCGTTCGCGCAGGGCGTCGAGGCCGGCCGTGCCGCTTACCTGGCCGGCCCGATGGATGCGCGCGAGACCGCGCACGCGAGCACGCCGGTCGTCGGGATGCCGTTCTGGCACCAGGACGGAGGCGGCGCATGAGCGCGCGATTCGCAGATGTCTTCTGGCCGCCGGCCGACGAGCTGGCCGAAGCGGCCGAGCGGATTCGCGCCCGGCTCGGCGAGTGGCCGAGCGCCGCGGCGCCGTGGCGGCTTTGCGTGGCCACGCCCGACGTGCCGACCGACGGCGACGTGCTGATCGTGTCGGCCGGCGACCGCGCCGCGCAGTCGCGCGCGTCGGCCGCGTCGCGCCCGGCGTCGCCGGACGCGGTCGCGATCGAATTCGATGAACACGGCGCGGCGCTGCATGCCTCGGGTGTGCGCCACGCGCTCGAAGCCGCGCATCCGCTCGCGGACGACTGGATCGCGGCGCTCGCCGCATTCCTCGATTGCGGTTTCGCGCCGATCGACGCGCTGGTGCTCGCGCTGGCGTGGCGCGACGGCGATGAGGCGCGCGGCGCGGACGCGTGGCCGGTCGACGCCGCGCGGTTTCCACGCGTCGCCGGCCTGGCTGCCGCGCCGGAGCCGGCGTTCCCGCCATGCCCGCCGCAACTCGGCCTCTATCCGGTCGTACCGGATGCAGAATGGGTCGAGCGCGTGCTCGATTGCGGCGCACGGACCGTACAACTGCGCGTGAAAGACGCGAATCCCGATGCGTTGCGCCGGGAGATCGCGCGTGCGGTCGCGGCGGGGCGCCGTTACCCCGATGCGCGCGTGTTCATCAACGATCACTGGCAGATCGCAGTAGAAGAGAGTGCGTACGGCGTACATCTGGGTCAGGAAGACCTCGAGACGGCCGACCTCGCCGCGATCGCGCGCGCCGGCCTGCGGCTCGGGCTGTCGAGCCACGGTTATTACGAAATGTTGCGGGCATTGCACGAGCGCCCGAGCTATCTCGCGCTCGGCCCGGTGTACGCGACCGCGACCAAGGCGGTCGCGGCACCGCCGCAGGGCCTGGCGCGGATTGCCCGCTATGCGCGCTTCGCGGGCGAGCGGGCGCCGCTCGTCGCAATCGGCGGCGTGGGACTCGACGCGTTGCCGGACGTACTCGCGACGGGCGTGGGCAGCGTGGCGGTGGTCAGTGCGGTGACGGGGGCTATCGATTATCGGGCGGCGATTGTTGCGTTGCAGCAATGTTTTGCCCGACAATTTGACAATCATTGACCGCGGGGCTCGGAACGGCGTCACGACATCATTCCAAGGCAGGCCCTATAATTCGGCGTTCTGCGTAAAAGGACTGTCAGCTCCGTGAGCCCCACTCCTACCGAGACACTGCTGGAACTTCGCGACGTCGACTTTGGCTACGGCGACCGCCTCGTCCTGTCGAACCTGAACATGCGCTTCGGGCGCGGCCAGGTCGTCGCTGTCATGGGCGGGTCGGGTTGCGGCAAGACGACCGTGCTGCGCCTGATCGGCGGCCTGGTGCGTGCGCGCCGCGGCCAGGTGCTGTTCGGCGGCGCCGACGTCGGCGCGCAGACCCGCGAGGGCCTGTATGCGCTGCGCCGCAAGATGGGCATGCTGTTCCAGTTCGGTGCACTGTTTACCGACATGTCGGTGTTCGAGAACGTTGCGTTCGCGCTGCGCGAACACACCGATCTTCCCGAAGACCTGATCCGCGACCTCGTGCTGATGAAGCTGAACGCGGTCGGCCTGCGCGGCGCGCGCGACCTGATGCCGTCCGAGGTGTCGGGCGGGATGGCGCGCCGCATCGCGCTCGCCCGCGCGATCGCGCTGGACCCGCAGCTCATCATGTACGACGAGCCGTTCGCCGGCCTCGACCCGATTTCGCTCGGCATCACCGCGAACCTGATCCGCACGCTGAACCAGGCGCTCGGCGCGACGTCGATCCTCGTCACGCACGACGTGCCGGAGTCGTTCGCGATCGCCGATTACGTGTACTTTCTCGCCAACGGCGGCGTGCTCGCGCAGGGCACGCCTGACGAGCTGCGCGCATCGACCGATCCGAGCGTGCGCCAGTTCATCGACGGCGCGCCGGACGGCCCGTTCAAATTTCACTACACGAGCCCGCCGCTGGCGGCGGATTTCGGGCTCGGCGGAGGGCGCGCATGATCAGCGCGATCGGACGTTACGTCATCGGCGGCCTCGAGCGTGCGGGCTACGGCACGCGCCTGTTCGTGCGCCTCGTGCTGGAATTCTTCCCGCTGCTGCGCCGGCCGCGGCTTGTCACGAAGCAGATCCACTTTCTCGGCAACTATTCGTTTGTGATCATCGCCGTGTCGGGCCTGTTCGTCGGCTTCGTGCTCGGCCTGCAGGGCTACTACACGCTGAATCGCTACGGATCCGAGCAGGCGCTCGGCCTGCTGGTCGCGCTGTCGCTCGTGCGCGAGCTCGGGCCCGTGGTCACGGCGCTGCTGTTCGCGGGGCGCGCGGGCACGTCGCTCACCGCGGAGATCGGCCTGATGAAAGCCGGCGAGCAACTCACCGCGCTCGAGATGATGGCGGTGGACCCGATCAAGACGGTGATCGCGCCGCGCATGTGGGCCGGGATCATCGCGATGCCGTTGCTCGCGGCGATCTTCAACGCGGTCGGCGTGCTCGGCGGCTATTTCGTCGGGGTCGTGCTGATCGGCGTCGATCCGGGCGCGTTCTGGTCGCAGATGCAGGGCGGGGTCCAGGTCTGGGCCGACGTCGGCAACGGCGTGCTCAAGAGCATCGTGTTCGGGTTCGCCGTGACCTTCGTTGCGCTGTATCAAGGGTATGAAGCGAAGCCCACGCCCGAAGGCGTGTCGCGCGCGACGACCAAGACGGTCGTGTTCGCGTCGCTCGCCGTACTCGGCCTCGATTTCCTGCTGACCGCGCTGATGTTCAGCTAAGCCTCAGCCAAGCCAAATTTTGGAATGACGATGAAAAAGACTGCTCTCGACTTCTGGGTCGGCCTGTTCGTGGTGGTGGGCTTCCTTGCGGTGCTGTTCCTGGCGCTGAAGGTCGGCAACATGAGCTCGCTGTCGTTTCAGCCGACCTATTCGGTGAAGATGAAATTCGACAACATCGGCGGGCTGAAGCCGCGCGCGGCCGTGAAGAGCGCGGGTGTCGTGGTCGGCCGCGTGAAGACGATCGGCTTCGACACCAATACCTATCAGGCGCTGGTGACGATCGATATCGACGGCCAGTACCCGTTCCCGAAGGATTCGTCGGCGAAGATCCTGACGTCGGGCCTGCTCGGTGAGCAGTACATCGGCCTCGAGCCGGGCGGCGACACCGAAATGCTGAAGACGGGCGATACGATCACGATGACGCAGTCTGCGATCGTGCTCGAGAACCTGATCGGCCAGTTCCTGTACAGCAAGGCAGCCGACGCGGGCGGCGCGAAGCCGGCGGCCGGTGCGCCGGCCGCGCCCGCACCGGTGGCGGTACCGGCGTCCGCGGTGTCCGCTTCGGGCGCCCAATAACCACACGAGAGAAAGACAAGAGGGTAATGACCATGCAGACGATCCGCATCAGGCACGCCGCGCTTGCGGTTGCGGCAGTCGCCGCGTTGAGCGGCTGCGCGACCGTGCAGACGCCGACCAAGGGTGATCCGCTCGAAGGCTTCAACCGGACGATGTACAAGTTCAACGATACGGTCGACACGTACGCGTTGAAGCCGGTCGCGAAGGGCTACCAATACGTGGTGCCGCAGCCGGTGCGCGAGAGCGTGACGAACTTCTTCTCGAACATCGGCGACGTCTACATTGCGGCGAACAACATCGTGCAGCTGCGGATCGCGGACGGCGTCGGCGACATCATGCGCGTCGTGATCAATACGGTGTTCGGCGTCGGCGGCCTGTTCGACGTCGCGACGATCGCGAAGCTGCCGAAGCACACGGCCGACTTCGGGATCACGATGGGCCGTTACGGCATGCCGTCGGGCCCGTATCTCGTGCTGCCGCTGCTTGGCCCGAGCACGCTGCGCGACACGGCGGGCCTCGGCGTCGACTACGTCGGCAACCCGCTTACCTACGTGAAGCCGGACGGCCTGAGCTGGGGCCTGTTCGGCGTGAACCTCGTCAACGCGCGGGCGAACCTGCTCGGTGCGGGCGATGTGCTGGATGCTGCGGCGCTCGACAAGTATTCGTTTGTGCGCAACGCGTACCTGCAGCGCCGCCAGATGCTGATCGACAACGCGCGCGGCGAGGCCGCCACGACATCGGGCAACGATGCGCTGCCGAAGTACGACCTGCCGGACGACGGCGCGGCACCGGCGCCGGCCGGCGCATCGGGCGCGGCGATTGCGGCGCCGGCTTCGGGTCCGGCCGCATCGCCGAATCCGGCCAGCGCGACGACCGTGCCGCCGATGCAGGTGGCGCCGCCGTCACCGGGCGGCCTGCATCTGCCGAACATCCGGTTCTGAGCGGATACATTCGTTACAGCCGGAAACGATTCAGTCGGTAGCGGGCGCGAACTTGCGCGTAAGCTACCGGCTCCAACCTCCGCATCGACTCATTCATGCAGGTCACTATGATGAAAAAACTGTTCCTGATCCCCGTTTTCGCGGCGCTGTTCTCGTTCGGCAGCGCAGCTCACGCGCAAGTCGACCAGTCGAACCCGCAGGCGTTGATCAAGACGGCGACGCAGCAGGTGCTCGACGAAGTCAAGCAGCAGACGATCAAGCAGGGCGATACGAACCGCATCATCACGATCGTCAACAAGGACATCCTGCCGTACACCGATTTCCGCCGCACCACGCAGCTCGCGATGGGCCGCAACTGGCGCACGGCGTCGGCCGAACAGCAGCAGCAGATTCAGGAGCAGTTCAAGCTGCTGCTGATCCGCACGTATTCGGGCGCGCTCGCGCAACTGAAGCCGGACCAGCAGATCCAGTACCCGCCGTTCCGTGCCGATCCGGCCGATACCGACGTCGTGGTCAAGACGGTTGCGATGAACAACGGCCAGCCGGTGCAGATCGACTACCGCCTGTACAAGTCGACCAACGGCTGGAAGGTCTATGACCTGAACGTGCTCGGCGCGTGGCTGATCCAGACGTACCAGCAGCAGTTCAACGAGAAGATCCAGCAAAGCGGTGTGGACGGCCTGATCAAGTTCCTGACGCAGCGCAACCAGGAACTTGCCGCCGGCAAGCAGGTGTCGTGAGCGGCTTCGCGGCCGGCTCCTCGCTGACCGTCGCGAGCGCGAAGTCCGCGCTCGCGGACGGTCTCGCGCGCATCGGCGCGGGCGCAACCGCTGTCGATTGCGCGGCGCTGACGCAGTTCGATTCGTCCGCGCTCGCCGTGCTGCTTGCATGGCAACGCGCCGCCAAAGCGCGCGGCGCGACCCTCGACATCCTCAATCTCCCCCCGAAGCTCGCCAGCCTCGCGCGCGCTTACGGCGTCGACGCGCTCATCGAAGGCACCGGGCGACATTGACCCTGTCCGACCGAAGCCTGCCGCGCCGCCCGGCGCGCAAGCTTCAGGCCGCGTGCCTCCGGCACCGGCTCCGCTAGCCGGTTTGCCCTATAATCAAGCGTTTTGCGGGGCAGCCAATCGGCGTCCGTCCCCCATTTTCTTTCGCAGCAAGCACCAGAATAGGCGTCGCGGCCATTGCGCCGCGCACAGTCATGTCAGCCATAGAAATCCGTCACGTCAAGAAGCGCTACAAATCGCTTCAGGCGCTCAAGGGCGTCAGTCTGTCGGTCGAGGAAGGCGAGTTTTTCGGTCTGCTCGGCCCGAACGGCGCAGGCAAGACCACGCTCATCAGTATCCTCGCCGGGCTCGCCCGGGCCGATGAAGGCAGCATCTCGGTGCGCGGCCACGATGTCGTCAAGGACTTCCGCGGCGCGCGCCGCGCGCTCGGCGTCGTGCCGCAGGAACTCGTCTTCGATCCGTTCTTCACCGTCCGCGAGACGCTGCGGATCCAGTCCGGCTATTTCGGACTGCGCCGCAACGACGACTGGATCGACGAAGTGATGGCCAATCTCGATCTCACCGAGAAGGCCGACGCGAACATGCGCGCGCTGTCGGGCGGGATGAAGCGCCGCGTGCTGGTCGCGCAGGCGCTCGTGCACCGGCCGCCCGTGATCGTGCTCGACGAGCCGACCGCCGGCGTCGACGTCGAACTGCGCCAGACGCTGTGGAAATTCATCTCGCGACTGAACCGCGAGGGCCACACGATCGTCCTGACCACCCATTATCTCGAGGAAGCCGAGGCGCTGTGCGACCGCATTGCGATGCTGCGTCGCGGTGAAGTCGTCGCGCTCGACCGCACCGACGCGCTGCTGCGTCGTTTCGCGGGGCTGCAGCTGTACCTGCGCCTGGCGGCGGGCGCGCTGCCCGCCGAGCTGCGCGGGCTGGAGACCGATCCGGCCGCACGCGCGCCGGGCGAGCACCTGCTGCGTCTCACGAGCTACGACGATGTCGAACGCATTCTCGCGCAGTGTCGTGCGGCGGGCTGCACGTTCGACGAGATCGAGGTCCGCAAGGCCGACCTCGAAGATGTGTTCGTCCAGGTGATGAACGGGGCCGAGGTGATCGAGGGATTGGCATGAATCAACAACCCCCACGCGAACTTCGTTCGCTGCCCCCCGAGGGGGCGCCCGCCACTCTTGGGGCGGCTCGGCGAGTAGCGGGAAGCGGTTTTCGCACGCTGTTCTACAAGGAACTCCTGCGTTTCTGGAAGGTGTCGTTCCAGACGGTGTGTGCGCCGATCGTGACGGCGCTGCTGTATCTGACGATCTTCGGTCACGCGCTGTCGGGCCGCGTCGAGGTGTATCCGGGCGTCGAGTACGTGAGCTTTCTCGTTCCCGGCCTCGTGATGATGAGCGTGCTGCAGAACGCGTTCGCGAACAGTTCGTCGTCGCTGATCCAGTCGAAGATCACCGGCAACCTCGTGTTCGTGCTCCTGCCGCCGCTGTCCTACAAGGACATCTTCGGCGCGTACGTGCTCGCGTCCGTGGTGCGCGGGCTGGCGGTCGGCACGGGCGTGTTCGTCGTGACGATCTGGTTTATCCCGATGCATTTCGCGGCGCCGTTGTTCATCATCGCGTTCGCGCTGCTCGGTTCGGCGATCCTTGGCACGCTCGGGCTGATCGCCGGGATCTGGGCCGAGAAGTTCGACCAGCTCGCCGCGTTCCAGAACTTCCTGATCATGCCGCTGACGTTCCTGTCCGGCGTGTTCTATTCGACGCACTCGCTGCCGCCCGTGTGGCGTGAGATTTCGCGTCTCAACCCGTTTTTCTACATGATCGACGGTTTCCGTTACGGGTTCTTCGGCGCGTCCGACATCAACCCGCTCGCGAGCCTCGCCATCGTCACCGGTTTCTTCGTGCTGCTCGCGATATTCGCGATGCGGCTGCTCGCGACCGGCTACAAACTGCGTCATTGATATCGACGGCAGCGGCCGCCACAGGCGGCGCGCGCCGACAGGAGCCCCTCATGTTGCCGACTCCCGAACAGGTCAAGCAATACATCGCCGGCGGTCTCGCCTGCACTCATCTGGAAGTCGAAGGCGACGGCCAGCATTTCTTCGCGACGATCGTGTCGGCGGCCTTCGAAGGCAAGCGGCCGATCCAGCGGCACCAACTCGTCTATGCGGCGCTCGGCGATCGCATGAAGCAGGAAATCCACGCGCTCAGCATGAAGACGCTGACGCCCGCCGAATGGCAGAACGCATAACCGGAACCACTGAGTGCAAGTCACCGTCAACGAGCGCGACGCCGTCCAGAGCGTCGCCACGGCACACCCGGCCGCCAACGGGGAATCGCAGGGACAGGGGATGGACAAGCTCGTGATCGAAGGCGGTCGCCGGCTGTCCGGCGAGATCGTCGTGTCCGGCGCGAAGAACGCCGCGCTGCCGATCCTGTGCGCGGGGCTGCTGAGCGCAGATCCGGTCGAGCTCGACAACGTGCCGAACCTGAAGGACGTGCGTACCACGCTGAAGGTGCTGAACCAGATGGGCGTGAAGAGCGAAACGGACGGCTGCCGCGTGCAGCTCGACGCGTCGCGCGTCGACAACCTCGTCGCACCGTACGAGCTCGTGAAGACGATGCGCGCATCGATCCTCGTGCTCGGGCCGCTGCTCGCGCGCTTCGGCGAAGCGAAGGTGTCGCTGCCGGGCGGCTGCGCGATCGGCGCGCGTCCGGTGGATCAGCACATCAAGGGCCTGCAGGCGATGGGCGCCGAGATCAGCATCGAGCACGGCTTCATCGAAGCGCGCGCGAAGCGTCTGAAGGGCGCGCGCATCGTGACCGACATGATCACGGTGACGGGCACCGAAAACCTGCTGATGGCCGCGACGCTGGCCGACGGCGAGACGGTGATCGAAAACGCGGCGCGCGAGCCGGAAGTGAGCGATCTCGCACACTTGCTGGTTGCGATGGGCGCGAAAATCGACGGCATCGGCACCGACCGCCTCGTGATCCAGGGCGTCGAGCGCCTGCATGGTGCGCACCATTCGGTGATTCCCGACCGTATCGAGGCCGGCACGTTCCTGTGCGCGGTCGCGGCGGCCGGCGGCGACGTGATGTTGACGGGCGTGCGCCCGCAGATCCTCGACGCGGTGGTCGACAAGCTGCGCGAAGCCGGCGTGTCGATCGAGGAAGGCGACAGCTGGCTGCGCGTGAAGATGGACCGCCGCCCGTCGGCGGTGACGATCCGCACGTCGGAATACCCGGCGTTCCCGACCGACATGCAGGCGCAGTTCATGGCCCTCAATTCGATCGCGACGGGCACCGCGCAGGTCGTCGAGACCATTTTCGAGAATCGCTTCATGCACGTGCAGGAGCTGAACCGGCTCGGCGCGAACATCACGGTCGACGGCAACACGGCGCTCGTGACCGGCGTCGACAAGCTGTCCGGCGCAACCGTGATGGCGACCGACCTGCGCGCGTCGGCGAGCCTCGTGATCGCCGGGCTGCGTGCCGAAGGCGAAACGCTCGTCGACCGCATCTACCATCTGGACCGCGGCTACGACCGCATGGAAGCCAAACTGACCGCTGTCGGCGCGAGCGTGCGCCGCCTTTCCGGGAGCCAAGCATGACCGCGCCGCTGACCCTCGCCCTGTCGAAGGGCCGGATTTTCGAGGAAACCCTGCCGCTGCTGGCGGCTGCCGGCGTGCAGGTGGCCGAGGATCCGGAAACGTCGCGCAAGCTGATCCTGCCGACGACCGATCCGAACCTGCGCGTGATTATCGTGCGCGCGAGCGACGTGCCGACCTATGTCGAATACGGCGCGGCCGATTTCGGCGTGGCCGGCAAGGACGTGCTGGTCGAGCACGGCGGCTCGGGCCTGTACCAGCCGATCGATCTGAACATTGCACGCTGCCGGATGTCGGTGGCCGTGCCGGCCGGTTTCGACTACGCGAACGCGGTGCGCCAGGGCGCGCGCCTGCGGGTCGCGACCAAGTACGTCGAAACGGCTCGCGAACACTTTGCCGCGAAGGGCGTGCACGTCGACCTGATCAAGCTGTACGGTTCGATGGAACTGGCGCCGCTGGTCGGGCTGGCCGACGCGATCGTCGACCTCGTTAGCTCGGGCGGCACGCTGAAGGCGAACAATCTGGTCGAGGTCGAGGAGATCATGGCGATCTCGTCGCGCCTCGTCGTGAACCAGGCTGCGCTGAAGTTGAAGCGCGCGGCGCTCAAGCCGATTCTCGACGCGTTCGAACGCGCGTCGCAGAATGGCAATTGAGCGCATCACCGTAACGGAACTCCCATGGCCATCACCATCCGCAAACTCGATTCGACGAGCGAAGGCTTCGATGCCGCGCTGCGTGCGGTGCTCGCATTCGAGGCGAGCGAGGACGAAGCGATCGAGCAATCGGTCGCGCAGATCCTCGCCGACGTGAAGTCGCGCGGCGACGCCGCGGTGCTCGAGTACACGAACCGCTTCGACCGGCTGAACGCCAACAGCGTCGCCGCGCTCGAACTGCCGCAGGACGCGCTGCAGACGGCGCTCGACGGCCTCGCGCCGAAGGCGCGCGCGGCACTGGAAGCCGCGGCTGCGCGCGTGCGTGCGTACCACGAGAAGCAGAAGATCGAGTGCGGCACCCATAGCTGGCAGTACACGGAAAGCGACGGCACGGTGCTCGGCCAGAAGGTCACGCCGCTCGACCGCGTCGGCCTGTACGTGCCGGGCGGCAAGGCGGCCTATCCGTCGTCGGTGCTGATGAACGCGATTCCCGCGCGAGTAGCGGGCGTCGGCGAGATCGTGATGGTCGTGCCGACCCCGGACGGCGTGAAGAATGACCTCGTGCTAGCCGCGGCGCTGCTCGGCGGCGTCGATCGCGTGTTCACGATCGGCGGCGCGCAGGCGGTCGGCGCGCTCGCGTACGGCACGGCCACGGTGCCGGCGGTCGACAAGATCTGCGGGCCGGGCAACGCATACGTCGCATCGGCGAAGCGCCGCGTGTTCGGCACGGTCGGCATCGACATGATCGCCGGGCCGTCGGAAATCCTCGTGCTGTGCGACGGCACGACCGATCCGAGTTGGGTCGCGATGGACCTGTTCTCGCAGGCCGAGCACGACGAGCTCGCGCAGTCGATCCTGCTGTGCCCGGACGCCGCGTTCCTCGAGCGCGTCGAGAAGGCAATCGACGAGCTGCTGCCGACGATGCCGCGCCAGGACGTGATCCGCGCATCGCTCGAAGGCCGTGGTGCGCTGATCAAGGTGCGCGACATGGCCGAAGCGTGCCGGATCGCGAACGAGATCGCGCCCGAGCACCTCGAGATTTCCGCGCTGGAGCCGCAGCAATGGGGCCAGCAGATCCGCCACGCGGGTGCGATCTTCCTCGGCCGCTACACGAGCGAGAGCCTCGGCGACTACTGCGCCGGCCCGAACCACGTGCTGCCGACGTCGCGCACCGCGCGCTTCTCGTCGCCGCTCGGCGTGTACGACTTCATCAAGCGCTCGAGCCTGATCGAAGTCAGCGCCGAAGGGGCGCATACGCTGGGCGAAATCGCCTCCGAGCTCGCGTACGGCGAGGGCCTGCAGGCGCACGCTCGCAGCGCCGAACTCCGGATGAAGGGGTGACACGCGCGCCGGAGCCGATGCCGAAGCATCGGTTCCGGTCGGTCTGGAGACCGGTGCAGGGCGGCAGCCGCCGCCTTGCCGACCATTTGACGCCGGTGCGACGCACGCCGGCTTGAGACCATGACGACGCCACAAGACATCATCCGCCGCGATGTGCTCGCGATGACGAGCTACCCGGTGCCGGACGCGAGCGGGTTCGTGAAGCTCGACGCGATGGAGAACCCGTATTCGCTGCCCGCGCCGCTCGCCGCGGCACTCGGCGAGCGCCTCGCGCAGGTCGCGCTGAACCGCTACCCGGCGCCGCGCCCGGGCGCGCTGCTCGACAAGCTGCGCCACGCGATGGGTGTGCCGGCCGCCTGCGACGTGCTGCTCGGCAACGGGTCGGACGAAATCATCAGCATGATGTCGGTGGCATGCGCGAAGCCGGGCGCGAAGGTGCTCGCGCCGGTGCCGGGCTTCGTGATGTACGAACTGTCCGCGAAATTCGCGCAGCTCGAATTCGTCGGCGTGCCGCTGAAGGCCGACCTGACGCTCGACGCCGACGCGATGATCGCGGCAATCGACGCGCACCGTCCCGCGCTCGTCTATCTCGCTTATCCGAACAACCCGACCGGCACGCTGTACGACGAAGCCGACGTCGAGCGCATCATCGCGGCCGCGCGTCACAGCCTGATCGTGATCGACGAGGCGTACCAGCCGTTCGCGGAGCGTTCGTGGCTGCCGCGCGCCGCTGAGTTCGACAACGTCGTCGTGATGCGCACGGTCTCGAAGCTCGGCCTCGCCGGCATCCGCCTCGGCTATCTCGCCGGGCAGCCCGCCTGGCTGAACGAGTTCGACAAGGTGCGCCCGCCGTACAACATCAACGTGCTGACCCAGGCGACCGCCGATTTCCTGCTCGATCACCTCGACGTGCTCGATGCGCAGGCGGCCGAACTGCGCACGGAACGCGCACGCCTCGCACAGGCCGTGGCCGCGCTGCCGGGCACGACGGTGTATCCGAGCGCCGGCAACTTCCTGCTGGTGCGCGTGCCGGACGCGGCGACCGTGTTCGATGCGCTGCTCACCGAGCGGGTGTTGATCAAAAACGTGAGTAAAATGCATCCGTTGCTGGCCGAATGCGTGCGGCTGACCGTCGGTTCTCCCGACGAAAATGCACGCTTGCTGGCTGCTTTGAAACTCGCGCTGCCCGGTTGAGCCCAGGGCGCGGTGGCGCGCGACGATCAATCCCCATTTAAATCAGACTCATTCAAGGAATTGCCATGCGTGTGGCGGAAGTCGTTCGCAATACCAGCGAAACGCAGATCCGTGTGAAGCTCGATCTCGACGGCACGGGCCAGCAGAAGCTGGCTACCGGCGTGCCGTTTCTCGACCATATGCTCGACCAGATCGCGCGACACGGTCTGGTCGACCTCGAGGTTGAAGCGCATGGCGACACGCACATCGACGATCACCATACGGTCGAGGACGTCGGCATCACGCTCGGTCAGGCCGTCGCGAAGGCGATCGGCGACAGGAAGGGCATCCGCCGTTACGGCCATTCGTACGTGCCGCTTGACGAGGCGCTGTCGCGCGTCGTGATCGACTTCTCGGGTCGCCCGGGCCTCGAATTCCACGTGCCGTTCACGCGCGCGCGGATCGGCACGTTCGACGTCGACCTGTCGATCGAATTCTTCCGCGGGTTCGTGAATCACGCGGGCGTCACGCTGCACATCGACAACCTGCGCGGGATCAATGCGCACCATCAGCTCGAAACGGTGTTCAAGGCCTTCGGCCGGGCGCTGCGCGCGGCGGTGGAGCTCGACGAGCGAGCGGCGGGGCAGATTCCGTCGACGAAGGGCAGCCTCTGATTTCGTGACGGACTGCGCCCGGGACAATCTCACGGCTTCGGCGCGCTGCGCCGGCTTGCGATGGATCTGCTCAAATCGTTCATTTCGCTGCTTGCGTTGATCAATCCGGTCGGCGCGGTGCCGTTCTTCCTGAGCCTGACGGCGCAGCAGACCGACGACGAGCGGCGCCGCACGATCCGGATCGCTTCGGTGTCGGTGTTCTGCGTGATGACGGTGACGGTGCTGCTCGGGCAGCAGATCATTAACTTCTTCGGCATTTCGGTCGGTTCGCTCGAAGTGGGCGGCGGGATCATCATGTTGCTGATGGCGATCAACATGCTGAACGCGCAGATCGGCAACACGCGATCGACGCCCGAGGAGCGCCACGAAGCCGAGATGAAGGACAACGTCGCGGTCGTGCCGCTGGCGATTCCGCTGCTTACGGGCCCCGGCTCGATCAGCACGGTGATCATCTACGCGGCGAACTCGCATCACTGGTATGAGCGAGCCGGGCTCGTCGCGATTGGCGCGGTCCTGGCTTTGCTGTGTTTTATCGCTATGCGGCTCGCCGAGCCGATCGCGAACTGGGTCGGCCGCACCGGCATCAACATCGCCACGCGGCTGATGGGTCTGATGCTGTCGGCGCTGGCGGTGGAATTCATCGTCAATGGACTGAGGGCGCTACTGCCTGCACTGAGATGAAAACTTCGATTGCGATTGTGGATTATGGGATGGGCAACCTGCGCTCGGTCGCGCAGGCGCTCAAGAAGGCCGAGCCGGCCGCCGACGTGGCGATCGTCGACACGCCGGCCGCGATTCGCGCGGCCGACCGCGTCGTGTTGCCAGGCCAGGGCGCGATGCCGGACTGCATGCGCTGCCTCGGCGAATCGGGGCTGCAGGAAGCGGTGATCGAGGCGTCGCGCACGAAGCCGCTGCTCGGCGTGTGCGTCGGCGAGCAGATGCTGTTCGACTGGAGCGCCGAAGGCGACACGAAGGGCCTCGGCCTGTTGCCCGGCAAGGTCGTGCGGTTCGAGCTCGACGGCCAGCTGCAGGACGACGGTTCGCGCTTCAAGGTGCCGCAGATGGGCTGGAACCGCGTGCATCAATCGCAGCCGCACCCGTTGTGGGACGGCGTGCCCGACGACGCCTATTTCTACTTCGTGCACAGCTATTACGTGAGCCCGGAGAACCCGGCGCACACGGTGGGCGAAACGGCGTACGGTGCGACGTTTACGTCCGCGGTCGCGCGGGACAACCTCTTCGCAACCCAATTCCACCCCGAGAAAAGCGCGGAGGTCGGGTTGCGTCTGTATCGCAACTTCGTACACTGGAAACCGTAAACGTCGCATGCGTGCCACAATTCGCGGGGCTGAAAGGCCCGTGTTGCGGCCGTCCCGCGCATGATTTGTTAGCTTGGGGAGTGTGTCTTTCCTGCTGCATTGCGGCGTCGATCGTTGCTGGTCCGGTTTGGTCAAACGGCGCTCCTCGCGCCTTGCAGTGGAACCGGAAATGCACGTTCGCGAGCCCGTTATCGGCGGGAGCAGGCCCTAAGCGCTGAAAGAGTTGTACTAAACTAGCGAGACGGCGCGGCACCGGTTTGGCCGGTGCGCGCCGGATTCTTTTCTTCTTCCACGACGACACCCGATTGCTATGTTGCTGATTCCGGCCATCGATCTCAAAGACGGTCAGTGTGTGCGCCTCAAACAGGGCGATATGGACCAGGCCACGATTTTCTCCGAGGACCCGGCGGCGATGGCCCGCAAGTGGGTCGATCTCGGCGCCCGGCGGCTGCATCTGGTCGACCTGAACGGCGCTTTTGCCGGCAAGCCGAAGAATCTCGAAGCGATCGAAGCGATCCTCGAAGAAGTCGGCGACGAAATCCCCGTGCAGCTCGGCGGTGGCATTCGCAGCCTCGAGACGATCGAGAAGTATCTCGACGCCGGCCTCTCCTACGTGATCATCGGCACCGCGGCCGTGAAGGATCCGGGCTTCCTGCAGGACGCATGCACCGCGTTCGCGGGCAACATCATCGTCGGCCTCGACGCGAAGGACGGCAAGGTCGCGACCGACGGCTGGAGCAAGCTTACCGGCCACGAAGTGATCGATCTCGCGCGCAAGTTCGAGGACTACGGCGTCGAATCGATCGTCTACACGGACATCGGCCGCGACGGGATGCTGCAGGGTATCAACATCGAGGCGACGGTGAAGCTCGCACAGGCGGTCGGCATTCCGGTCATCGCAAGCGGCGGCCTGTCGAACCTCACCGACATCGAGAACCTCTGCGAAGTGGAAGAACACGGCGTCGAAGGCGTGATCTGCGGCCGTGCGATCTACTCCGGTGATCTCGATTTCGCGGCCGCGCAAAAGCGCGCGGACGAACTGAACGGCGAACTCGACGACGCGTAAGCGCGGTCGTTCCGCTCGCCGGGGGCTGCCTGCCGGCAGCCCCGACCGGGCGCCTCGCGCGAGGCGTCCGAAACCGGCCGTCCGCAACCGGCCATCTCATCGCGGCATTTGGCGCAACATCATGGCTCTAGCTAAACGCATCATCCCCTGCCTGGACGTGACTGCCGGGCGTGTCGTCAAGGGCGTCAACTTCGTTGAATTGCGCGATGCCGGCGACCCCGTCGAAATCGCTCGCCGCTACGACGACCAGGGCGCCGACGAACTCACGTTCCTCGACATCACCGCGACCTCCGACCAGCGCGATCTGATCCTGCCGATCATCGAGGCCGTCGCATCGCAGGTCTTCATTCCGCTGACCGTCGGCGGCGGCGTGCGCGCCGTCGAAGACGTGCGGCGCCTCCTGAACGCGGGCGCGGACAAGGTCAGCATGAACTCGTCGGCGGTCGCGAACCCGCAGCTCGTGCGCGACGCGGCCGACAAGTACGGCTCGCAATGCATCGTCGTCGCGATCGACGCGAAGCGTGTGTCGGCCGACGGCGAGACGCCGCGCTGGGAAGTGTTCACGCATGGTGGCCGCAAGGGCACGGGCCTCGACGCGATCGAATGGGCGCGCAAGATGGCCGAACTCGGCGCGGGCGAGATCCTGCTCACGAGCATGGACCGCGACGGCACGAAGTCGGGCTTCGACCTCGCGCTCACGCGCGGCGTGTCGGACGCGGTGCCGGTGCCGGTGATCGCGTCGGGCGGCGTCGGTTCGCTGCAGCATCTCGCGGACGGCATCAAGGACGGCCGCGCCGACGCGGTGCTGGCCGCGAGCATCTTCCACTATGGCGAGCACACGGTCGGCGAGGCGAAACGCTTCATGTCCGACCAGGGCATCCCTGTGAGGCTGTGATGAATACGGAAACGAAATCCCTGCCAGCGTGGCTCGACAAGGTCCGCTGGGACGACAACGGCCTCGTGCCGGTGATCGCGCAGGAAGCGTCGACGAACGACGTGCTGATGTTCGCGTGGATGAACCGCGAGGCGCTGGCCAAGACGATCGAGACGCAGCGCGCGGTCTACTATTCGCGTTCGCGCAAGCGCCTGTGGTTCAAGGGCGAGGAGTCGGGCCACGTGCAGCACGTGCACGAGGTGCGGCTCGACTGCGACGAGGACGTCGTGCTGCTGAAGGTCGAGCAGGTGTCGGGCATCGCATGCCACACCGGCCGGCATTCGTGCTTCTTCCAGAAATTCGAAGGTACCGTGGACGGCGGCGACTGGGTCGCGGTCGATCCGGTGCTGAAAGATCCCGAACACATCTACAAATGACGCAATCGACCGAAGACACGCTGCTGCGCCTCGCAGCCGTGATCGATAGCCGCAAGGGCGGCGACCCCGAGCAATCGTATGTATCTCGCTTGTTCCACAAGGGCGACGACGCGGTGCTGAAGAAGATCGGCGAAGAGGCGACCGAAGTCGTGCTGGCCGCGAAGGACGTGCGCCAGGGCGGCGCTCCGACGGCACTGGTCGGCGAAGTGGCCGATCTGTGGTTCCACTGCCTCGTGATGCTGTCGCATTTCGACCTGAGTCCGGCCGACGTGATCGCCGAACTCGAGCGTCGCGAAGGGCTGTCGGGCATCGAGGAAAAGGCGCTGCGCAAGCGCCGCGAGCGCGAGGAAAACGGCGGGTGACGGCCGACGGCCTGCTGCACCGGCAACAGTGCGGTAAGCTGTAAGAATTGTCATCTTACGAGGGTAGCATCATGACCGATACGCCGAGCCAGTTTCCGACGCCGTCGGTGCAGGGCGCAGCGGAGGCCGAGCGGCTGAACGGGTTGCGCACGCTGACGCACGTGTTGTACGGCCTCTACGCGATTCATTGGCTGACGGGCGGCGTCACCGGCATCATCGCGATCATCATCAACTACGTGAAGCGCGGCGATGTGGCCGGCACGCCGTACGCCGACCATTTCGAGTGGCAGATCCGCACGTTCTGGCGCGCGCTGATCGCTTACGTGATCGGCTTCGCGCTGATGTTCGTGGTGGTCGGGTTCGTCATCATGTTTGTCACATGGATCTGGACGCTGTACCGTATCATCAAGGGTTGGCTGTACCTGAACGACAACAAGACGCTCGATCCGCAGGCCTGGTTCTGACCGGCGAGCGGGCGTTTCGCAGGAGCAACATGAGTCACGATCCGAATTGCCTGTTCTGCAAGATCGCGGCGGGCGAGATCCCGAGCACGAAGGTGCACGAGGACGACGAATTCGTCGCGTTCCGCGACATCCGCCCGGCGGCCGAGACGCATGTGCTCGTGATTCCGCGCCGGCACCTGCCGACGCTGTCGGCGGCGGGCGATGCCGATGCACCGATGCTCGGCCGGCTGATGCTGCTCGTCGCGCGTCTGGCCGAGCAGCTCGGCGTCGCGTACACGGGCGGCGAAACCGGGTTTCGCACGGTGATCAATACGGGCCCCGGTGGCGGGCAGGAGGTCTACCACCTGCACGCACACATCCTGGCCGGCCCGCGCCCGTGGCAGCGGATGGGTTGACGCAGCGGGGCGTTTCCCCGTATCGATAGTCGAAGCCGGCGCGCCGCCGGCGATTTACGCCGCGACGCGGCGCGGTTGAGGAGAGGTTTCATCATGGGTGGATTGAGCATTTGGCACTGGCTGATCGTGCTGCTGATCGTTGCGCTGGTTTTCGGTACGAAGAAGCTGCGCAACATCGGCAACGATCTCGGCAGCGCGGTGAAGGGTTTCAAGGACGGCATGAAGGAAGGCGAAACGCCGGCGGATGCGCAGCAACTGCCGCGCTCTGGCTCGGTCGACGTCGACGCGAAGGAAACGACGCGTTCCGACTCGAACAAGGCGTAAGCCGCCACGCTGACAGGCATTCGCGATGCTGGATCTCGGTCTTTCGAAGATGGCGCTGATCGGCGTCGTCGCGCTCGTGGTGCTCGGCCCCGAGCGCCTGCCGCGCGTCGCGCGTACGGCGGGTGCATTGTTCGGTCGCGCGCAGCGGTACATCAACGACGTCAAGGCCGAGGTCTCGCGTGAAATCGAGCTCGACGCGCTGCGCACGATGAAGACTGATTTCGAGGCGGCCGCACGCAATGTCGAAACGACGATTCACGACAACCTGCGCGAGCACGAGAAGGAACTGAACGACACGTGGCATTCCGCAGTCGGCGGCCTCAATGAGGGCTCGGTCGATGCCGGCGCGTACGGCTCCGACACGCCCGCAGCGCCGTCGTCGTGGCGTGGCAGCGCGGGTCCGCTCGCGCCGAAGCGTCGCAACTGGCGCGTGAAACAGGCGGCGACGCCTGTCTGGTACAAGCGCGCGACCACCCGCCGCACGCACGTGCAGTCGGGCGCCGCGCGTGTCGCGCGCCATCAGCCGGCCAGCCTGCGCCGGCCGACGCGCTTCTTCTGAGCCGAGCGCATGCTCGCTCGTCAATCCTACCGAGGGCCGGTGTGAGCGACCCCCAGCAGAACCCGGGCGACGCCCCGGAAGAAACCTTCATTTCCCATCTCGTCGAGCTTCGCGATCGCATCATTCGCGCGGGGTTGGCCGTGATCGTCGTGTTCCTGGGGCTCGTCTACTGGGCGCCCGAGATCTTCAGGCTGCTCGCGCGGCCGCTGATGGAGAACCTGCCGAAGGGCGGCAGGATGATCGTGACCGACGTCACCGGCTCGTTCTTCGTGCCCATGAAGGTCACGATGCTCGTCGCCCTCGTGATTGCGCTGCCGGTCGTGCTGTACCAGATCTGGGCGTTCGTCGCGCCAGGGCTGTATCAGCACGAGAAGAAGCTCGTTGCGCCGCTCGTCGGCAGCAGTTACTTCCTGTTCCTGTGCGGGATGGCGTTCGCGTATTTCCTCGTCTTCCCGACGATCTTCCGCGTGATGGCGCACTACAACGCGCCACTCGGTGCGGAGATGTCGACCGACATCGACAACTACCTGAGCTTCGTGCTCGGGATGTTCATCGCATTCGGGGTCACGTTCGAAGTGCCGATCATCGTCGTGCTGCTCGTGCGCATGGGCGTGCTGACGGTGAAGAAGCTGAAGGAGATCCGGCCGTACGTAATCGTCGGCGCCTTCATCGTCGCGGCAGTCGTCACACCGCCGGACGTATTCTCGCAACTGATGCTCGCGCTGCCGCTCATCGTGCTGTTCGAGGTCGGGCTGCTGGCCGCACGGTTCTTCGTGCCGAAGCCGACGGAAGAGAGCGAAGCGGAGAACGGCGCAGCGGGTTGACCAAGGCGCTTTGTGCGACGCCCCCTGGGCCATGTTTCAAAGCCGGGTGTGGCGCGGACGGTGCGCGGGCGGAGAGGTTCACCGCCGCCGGGAAAGACATGCGATGCAAAGCAACAGGGCAGCCGGATCGGCTGCCCTTTTTTCATGTCCGGCTACATCCGGCAGGCGACGCGGCCGCACCGCCCGGCGGGCGTCATTCGGAGTCGCTGTCCTGATCGTCGAGCGTCTGTTTCGGCGGCGGCGGGCGCTTGCCGATCACGACGTTCACGTCGAACTCCTTGCCCTTGCGCACGACGTGCACCTTGGTCGGCGTGCCCGGCTTGATCTGCGCGACGGTGTTCAGCAGCTTTGTCGTGTCGGTGATTTCCTCGCCGTTCACGCTGACGAGGATGTCGCCCGGCTTGATGCCGGCCTTGTCGGCCGGGCCGCCTTGCAGCACGCCCGCGACGATCGCGCCCGATTTCTGCGACAGCCCGAACGACTCGGCGATCTCCGGTGTGACGTCCTGCGGCTCGACGCCGATCCAGCCGCGCGTGACCGAGCCGCTCGTGATGATGCTTTCGAGCACGGTGCGTGCGGTCGAAACGGGGATCGCGAAGCCGATGCCGAGCGAGCCGCCTGAGCGCGAGTAGATCGCGGTGTTGATGCCGAGCAGGTTGCCGTTCACGTCGACCAGTGCGCCACCCGAGTTGCCGGGGTTGATCGGGGCATCGGTCTGGATGAAGTTCTCGAACGTGTTGATGCCGAGGTGATTGCGGCCGAGCGCGCTGATGATGCCCATCGTGACCGTCTGGCCGACGCCGAACGGGTTGCCGATCGCGAGCACGACGTCGCCGACGCGCGCCTGGTCGGAGCGGCCGAGCGTGATCGTCGGCAAGTTCGTCACGTTGATCTTCAGCACCGCGAGATCGGTTTCCGGGTCGCTGCCGATTACCTTCGCGGTGGCCGTGCGGCCGTCGGCGAGCGCGACTTCGATCTGGTCGGCGCCGTCCACGACGTGCTGGTTCGTTAGAATGTAACCTTCCGGGCTCACGATAACGCCCGAGCCGAGGTTGGCGGCCGGCTCGTCTTGCTGCTTGCGGGCATTGCGGTCGCCGAAGAAGTAGCGGAACAGCGGGTCTTTCGCGCGCGGATCGGGCGGCAAAGAGCCGTCCTTGCTGGAGAATACATTGACGACGGCCGGCATCGCCTTTTGCGCTGCCTCGGCGTACGACGTGGTCGCCGGTGCGCCGCCGATGCCCGGCGCGACCTCCCGCAGTGCAACGATCGGCGTGGCGAGCTGCTTGCCGAGCTGTCCTTGCCGTTGCAGCCATTGCGGCTTGAGCGTCACGACGATGAACATCAGCGCGAGCAGTACGGTTACCGCCTGCGCGAAGAACAGCCAGAAGCGTCTAAGCATCTGAATGGATTAGAGGTTTATATGGATCGGATCGAACTTGAATTGTACTTGAACAATACCCTTGAAACCGCGCGCTTCAAGGACTATTGCCCGAACGGCCTTCAGGTCGAGGGGCGCCGCAAGATCGAGAAGATCGCCACCGGCGTCACGGCGTCGGTCGCATTCCTCGAGGCGGCGCTCGAATGGGGAGCGGATGCGGTGCTCGTCCATCACGGCTATTTCTGGCGCAACGAGGCGCCGCAGATCACCGGCCGCAAGTACCAGCGCCTGAAGCTGCTGCTCGCGAACGACCTGAACCTGTTCGCGTACCACCTGCCGCTCGACGCGCACCCGGAATTCGGCAACAACGCGCAGCTCGGCGAGAAGCTCGGGCTGATCGGCGAGCAGCGTTTCGGCGACGGCGACCTCGGCTGGATGGCGACGCTGCCGATGCCCGTCTCGCTCGAGCACTTCGTCGCGAAAGTCGAGCACACGCTCGGTCGTACGCCGCTCGTGCTCGGCGACCGCGACATGCAGCTACGCCGGATCGCGTGGTGCACGGGTGCCGCGCAGAGCTATTTCGACGCGGCGATCGATGCCGGCGCCGATGTGTTCCTCACCGGCGAGGTATCCGAATCCATTACGCATGCGGCGGCCGAAAGCGGCGTCGCATTCGTTGCGGCAGGGCACCATGCGACCGAGCGCTACGGAATCCAGGCGCTCGGTGCGCACTTGTCCGAAGAATTCGATATCGAACACCTTTTTATCGATATTCATAATCCGGTCTGAAAGCCGGATTTGCGGCGGCGCATCGAAATTTTGCAATGTAGCGAATGCTTAAAAGTGAAATGATTTAATCGCTTCGGTAGTGGGGGAAAACCCTTGACTATCAACCACTTCGAACGGATTTTCATCTCCGGGCCTTGTAAATGGCGACTCCATTCGAGCAAACTAGCGACGGAATGGAAAGTCGTGACGGAAAATCCAACTCAGAAGTGGGGCGTGTGATGCGAGACAAGGAAGAGAAACGCGTCGACAGCGGCCGCCGTACCTGGCTGATTGCGACATCCGTAGCAGGTGGCGTAGGAGGCGTGGCCACCGTCATACCTTTCGCGGCGTCGCTGGCGCCGTCCGCAAAAGCAAAAGCGGCCGGCGCGCCGGTCGAGGTCGACATCAGCAGCCTGAAACCCGGCGAGATGGTTACCGTGCCGTGGCGCGGCAAGCCGGTCTGGATCCTGAATCGCACCGACGACATGCTGGCCGACGTGGTCAAGGCCGACAAGGAAGTGGCCGATCCGACCACGAAATCCCCGTATTCGATGCCGTTGCCCGCGTATTGCGCGAACGAATACCGTTCGCGCACCGATCGCAAGAACATTCTCGTCGTGATGGCCGTATGTACGCACCTCGGCTGCACGCCAAGCCAACGCTTCACGCCGGGTCCGCAGCCGAACCTGCCGGACGACTGGCCAGGCGGTTTCCTGTGCCCGTGTCACGGTTCGACCTACGACCTCGCCGGCCGTGTGTTCAAGAACAAGCCGGCGCCTCAGAATCTCGACATCCCGCCCTACATGTTCACGTCGGCGACGACCATCGTGATCGGCAAGGACGAGAAAGGAGAAGCGTGATGGGTGCCGACAATAAAGAAGTCTCCACGACAGGTCTCACAGGCTGGATCGACCAGCGCTTCCCGCTCACGTCTACCTGGAAAAAGCACGTTTCCGAGTACTACGCGCCGAAGAACTTCAACTTCTGGTACTTCTTCGGCTCCCTCGCACTGCTCGTGCTCGTCAACCAGATCGTCACGGGCATTTTCCTGACGATGAACTACAAGCCCGACTCGACGCTCGCGTTCTCGTCGGTCGAGTACATCATGCGTGAGGTGCCATGGGGTTGGCTGATCCGCTACATGCACTCGACCGGTGCGTCGATGTTCTTCGTCGTCGTATACTTGCACATGTTCCGCGGGCTGATGTACGGGTCGTACCGCAAGCCGCGCGAGCTCGTGTGGATCTTCGGCTGCGCGATCTTCCTTTGTCTGATGGCGGAGGCGTTCTTCGGCTACTTACTGCCGTGGGGCCAGATGTCGTTCTGGGGCGCGCAGGTGATCGTGAACCTGTTCTCGGCGATCCCGTTCGTCGGCCCGGACCTGTCGCTGTGGATTCGCGGTGACTACGTCGTGTCGGATGTCACGCTGAACCGGTTCTTCGCATTCCACGTGATCGCGATCCCGCTCGTGCTGGTCGGCCTCGTGATAGCGCATCTGGTCGCACTTCACGAAGTGGGGTCAAATAATCCGGACGGCATCGAGATCAAGGCGAAGAAGGACGAGAACGGCATTCCGCTCGACGGCATCCCGTTCCATCCGTACTACTCGGTGCACGATTTCTTCGGCGTCTGCGTGTTCCTGATGGTGTTCGCGCTGATCGTGTTCTTTGCGCCGGAGATGGGCGGCTACTTCCTGGAGTCGAACAACTTCGTGCCGGCGAACCCGCTGCAGACGCCGCCGGAGATTGCGCCGGTCTGGTATTTCACCGCGTTCTACGCGATGCTGCGCGCGACCACCGACCCGTTCAAGATCGTGCTGATGATCGTGATCGCGCTGCTCGGCGTGCTGGCGTTGATCCGTGCGCGCGGCAAATGGAAGGCCGGGCTGCCGGTGCTGGCCGCGGCGATCGTCGTGTTCATGTTCCTGACGGAGTCGAAGTTCTGGGGTGTCGTCGTGATGGGCTCGGCGGTGATCACGCTGTTCTTCCTGCCGTGGCTCGACCGCAGCCCGGTGAAGTCGATCCGCTACCGGCCGCTGTTCCACAAGGTGTTCCTCGGGATCTTCGTCGCGGCGTTCCTGACCCTCGCGTTCCTCGGCACACGGCCGCCATCGCCGGCTGCGACGCTGATTGCGCAGGGCTGCGCGCTGATCTACTTCGCGTTCTTCCTCGGCATGCCCGTCTGGACGCCGCTTGGCACGTTCAAGCAGCCGCCGGAGCGGGTGCGCTTCAAGCCCCATTAACGCGAGCGAGGAGAGAACGACATGAAGAAACTGCTTTCGACGCTCGCGCTGATCGGGGTGACGGCCGTTGCGCTGCTCGCGGCGCCGGCCGTACGCGCGGAAGGTAATTTTCCGCTCGACCGGGCGCCCGATAACACGGAAAATCTCGTTTCGCTTCAACACGGCGCGCAATTGTTTGTAAACTATTGCCTGAACTGCCACAGCGCGAACCTGATGCGCTACAACCGTCTGACGGATCTGGGCATATCCCAGAAGGAGATCGAAACGAATCTCCTGTTCACGACCGACAAGGTCGGGAACACGATGTCCGTTGCGATGCGGCCCGAAGACGCGAAGAACTGGCTCGGCACCACACCGCCCGACCTGTCGGTCGAGGAGCGGGCGCGCGGCCGCGACTGGCTGTATACGTATCTGCGCGGTTTCTACCGCGACGATACGCGGCCGACCGGCTGGAACAACGCGGTGTTCGAGAACGTCGGCATGCCCAACGTATTGTGGCAGCTGCAGGGGCAGCGGACGGCCAAATTCGAAGACAAGACGGACGAGGAGACGGGCGAGAAGGTCCACACGCTCGTCGGCTTCCAGCAGGTCACGCCGGGGACGTTGTCGCCGGCGGATTATGATGCTGCGGTTGCCGACCTGGTGGCCTATATGACATGGATGGCCGAGCCGGCACAGCAGACCCGCAAACGTCTCGGCGTGTGGGTGCTGATCTTTCTCGGTGTCCTGACTTTCCTGGCCTGGCGGCTCAATGCCGCGTACTGGAAAGATATCAAGTAAACACGCCTGACCGGCGTGGGGCCGGCGCAAGGCGAAACCCGTGAAAGGGGTTGCGCCGCGTGCCGGCCCTCGGCTTTTTTGAGGAAACGCAAATATGATGGTTCTGTATTCCGGCACAACTTGCCCGTTCTCCCAGCGTTGCCGGCTGGTGTTGTTCGAGAAGGGCATGGACTTCGAAATCCGTGACGTCGACCTGTTCAACAAGCCGGAAGACATTTCGGTGATGAACCCGTACGGTCAGGTGCCGATTCTGGTCGAGCGCGACCTGATCCTGTACGAATCGAACATCATCAACGAATACATCGACGAGCGCTTCCCGCATCCGCAGCTGATGCCGGCCGATCCGGTGCAGCGTGCGCGTGCGCGCCTGTTCCTGCTCAACTTCGAGAAGGAACTGTTCGTTCACGTCAGCACGCTCGAGAACGAGAAGGGCAAGGCTGCCGAGAAGAACCACGAGAAGGCACGCCTCGCAATCCGCGATCGCCTGACGCAGCTCGCGCCGATCTTCGTGAAGAACAAGTACATGCTCGGCGAAGAGTTCTCGATGCTCGACGTTGCGATCGCGCCGCTGCTGTGGCGTCTGGATCACTACGGTATCGAACTGTCGAAGAATGCCGCGCCGCTGATGAAGTACGCGGAACGGATCTTCAGCCGTCCGGCCTATATCGAAGCACTGACGCCGTCCGAAAAGGTCATGCGTCGTTGATGATGCAATGAGTGCATGACGGAGCGGGCGGCGCGGCGTGCCGCGTGCTCGCTCCGGGTTCGAGGATTGTGATGCAAGAGATTTCAACGAAGCCTTATCTGCTGCGCGCGCTGTACGAGTGGTGCACCGATAACGGTTACACGCCGCATATCGCGGTGAGGGTCGACAACTCGACGCGCGTGCCGCGTCAGTTCGTGCGTGACGGCGAGATCGTGCTCAACATCAGCTTCGAGGCGACGAGCCAGCTGCAGATGGGTAACGAGTGGATCGAGTTCACTGCCCGGTTCTCCGGGAAGGCGCACAAGATCGAGATTCCGGTGGCCAACGTGCTCGCGATCTATGCGCGGGAGAACGGTCAGGGGATGGCGTTCCAGGTCGATGCGGTGGCCGGCGAGGCCGAGGATTCGGGGGCATTCGAAGACGATGCCGCGCAGGCGGCCGACGATGGCGCGTCGCGCGACGCGTCTTCGTCCCCGTTGACACCCGTCGCCGACAGCGGCGCGAACGAGGAACCCTCCGAAGGCGCCGACGAACCGCCGAAATCCGATGGAGACGGGTCGAAAGGCAGCAGCAGACCTCGCCTCAAGATCGTGAAATGAGGTACAATCTTGGGCTTACGCCGGCTTAGCTCATCTGGTAGAGCAGTTGATTTGTAATCATCAGGTGGCGGGTTCGAGTCCTGCAGCCGGCACCAAATCCGAAAAGGGGTTACGCGATGTTTGCGTAACCCCTTTTTTCGTTTCTGCCCCAACTCTACGAGACGTCGAATTCGCGTTGGGTTGAAGGCAAATTGGCCGCGATGTGCGGTAAACGCTCAAGCTGGCGCGGCGAGAGCCGGAATCGACGCACGCGTTTCCCGATCTTCGGGATAGACGTCCGTCACATCTGCCTGAACAACCCCGCATACGCGCGACTGACCGGCAACATCTCCCGTTGCCCGCGCACGCGAATCCGCAGCCTTCCCAGCAAGTCGCGTTCGACGCGGTCGATCGCTGCGTATGCAACGATCACCCCGCGATGCACCTGCGCGAATCGTCCCGAATCGAGCCGCGGCATCAGTACCTTCAACGGCGTGCGAATCACGAGTCGCTCGTCGGCTGTCACCACTTCGGTGTATTTGTCCGACGCCTGAAAATACAGCACGTCGTCGACCGCAACGAGTCGCGTCGCATCCTTCACGCCCACCGTCAACCAGCGGATCGGCGCCGCGTCGCGCGATTGCGCTGCCTGCACGAGCGCATCGGCGTGTGCGGCTGCCGGCCCGCCGCGCTGCAGCTTCGCGATACAGCGCAACAGTCGCTCGTCCGTAACCGGCTTCAGCAGGTAATCGACCGCCGCACGATCGAACGCATCGACCGCATATTCTTCGTAGGCCGTGACGAACACGACATGCACGTCGGGCACCAGCGACGCAAGCTTCAACCCGTCGATGCCCGGCATCCGGATATCCAGAAACGCGATGTCCGGGCGCGGCGATGCATGCAACGCGGCAAGCGTTTCGACACCGTTGCACGGCATCGCGACGATCTCCAGTTCGGGCCAGAGTTGGCGCAGTCGCTGCGCAAGCAAGGCCAGCAGGTTCGGTTCGTCGTCGGCGATGAGGGCGGTCGGCATGTCAGTCGAGCGGAATCAGCAGGACGGCGGCGACGCCATGCGTGGCATCGGCGTTCGTTTCGATGGCTACGCGGGCGCGTTCGCCGTGCAGCGCCCTGAGGCGCGCGGCGACGTTGGCGAGTCCGACGCCGCCATGCAATTGCGACACGCCGCTCCCGAGGCCGACGCCGGTATCGAGCACGCTCAATTCGAGTTGCTCGCCGTGTCTGCGTGCGTGAATCGCGATCTCGCCGCCGGCGATCGACGGCTCGATCCCATGCAGCAACGCGTTTTCCACGAGCGGTTGCAGCAACAGCGGCGAGAACGGCAGCGCACGCAAATCCACCGGCACGTCGATGGCATACGAGAGGCGTTCGCCGAGCCGGATCGATGCGATCTTCAGCAGCGCCTCGACGAGTTCGAGTTCTTCGCCGAGCGTCGACGTCGCGTCGCGTGTGCGGCGCAGGCTCGCACGCAGGTAGCGGTTCAGGTTGTCGAGCATCGTCGACGCGCGGGCCGGGTCGCACTCGATGAGGCTCTGCACGTTCGCGAGCGTATTGAACAGGAAATGCGGTTCGATCTGCGCCTGCAGCAGCGCGAGGCGTGCAGTCGTTTCGGCCTGGCGGGCTTCGGCGGCCTGACGGCGCTCCGTTTCCAGCGTCGCGCGCATGCGCAGCGATTGCAGGAACAGCGACACGCAGACGAACAGGATTGCCGAGACGAGGAACGACGGGCCATAGTTGTCCCATGTGACGATGCGGTCCGATCCGAACACATGCGGCACCTTCCCGCCGACGATCGCGGCCGCGATCTCGAAACCGGCGAAGACGCTGACCGGTGCGATCACGATCGCCTTCAGCGCGAGCCCCGGCGTGCTCGGCAGCAACCGGTTCGCGGCGGTACTCAACAGCAGCGCACAGAACCCGATCACGTTCGAGACGACGAGATAGGGGACGACGGGTTCGTCAACGTGAATGATCCAGAAGCCCAGGCCAACTACCGAGTTGAAGCATGCAAACCCGAGCAGCGCTGCCGGATCGCGCAGCCAGCGCGGTGCGCCGACGGCTGGCATGGGCGGTATCGTCGAAGTAACCGGTCGGGTGGTTCGCATGGTGTCGAATGAAGGTGGACGCACGATACGCGCATGGCGTGACCTTACTGCCCCATGCATAGATCGAGGGCGAATTGCGACGAACGGGGCGCGGCTTCGACGAAGCGCTCCGGGTGCCGACGACTGGGCGATGGGCCGATTGCCGCCACGAGTGTAGAGGAAGGCGGGCGTAAGGGCATCATGCGTCGCGGCAATCGGCCGATGAAAGGTGCTGTCTTCGGGCATCGCTGGCTGTCGGCATCCGGAGCCGAGCGATCATCGCATCGAATCCCTGAGCAATCATCGCCGTCACGCGCGATTCGTCCGCGCATTCACGCGCCCTGTCGCAACTCCAGCCGCGCCGCGCACCCTCGCGGTACGGTGTTGCCGTGTTCAACCCGATCCGGTGATTCCGATCATGTCCACGCTCTTTCACCTGAAGCCATACGCGTACGTGCTGTTCTGCATGCTGCTCTATATCGGCATCAAGCGCTGTTTTCCGCGCGAAGTACCCGCGGCGCGACCGCTGGTCTCACCGGTTGTGTTCGGAATGGTCGGCCTCGTCAGCCTGAACGGGCTTTTTCCGTTTGCAGGAGCTGGAGCGAACGTGCTTGCGCTGGCGTCCGTCGCGGCGGGTGCCGCACTGGGCTGGCTGCATGCGATGCGCTGGCAGCTCCGGTACCGCGCGACGCAGTCGGGCTTGCGCGTGCGCCTGCCCGGTGATGCGAGCCTGCTGGTCACGCTGATGCTCACGTTTGTTGCAGAAACCTTTCTGCATTACGCGGCAGCAGTGCACGCGCCGTGGGCTGAGACGCCCTGCTTCGTGATGCTGGCGTTCGCGGTATGGGGCGTGCTCGTCGGGATGCCGCTCGGGCGCGCGGTCAACGTGGTCGTGCGCAGCATGCGCGAGGCCGGTGGGATGCATCGAAACGGCATGGCTTATCCGGTCGATTCGCGATGAGTAGGTGAGGCCGAAAATGGTCGGCGAGGGCCGCGAACAGGACGGTGTTGACGAACCAGAAACCAGGGCGGGATCGAGCAAACATGGGCGTGCAGCGCACGCCGTTGCGCCCCTGTTTTCCTGTCACGCCTGCGTCACGATGCGCCCCTAACGTTGCACGTTCCCGTCGCAGTGCCAACGCCGCGAACGGGTATGCGCTTGCCGCCCACGACGCCGTGCCCGCGTCGCGCGCGGTCCCCGGGATCTCGCTTCCGGTGACGCATCGACCATGTACCGCACCATTCCATTCGAAAACACGATCGACGTCGGTTCGAATCGAATCGCACCCGATCAGGAGACAGGGGCCATGTTGAGTCCGCATGAATTTTCGATGCTGCTGCGCATTGCGCGCTCGCCGGACGGCGTCGACCCGACGAACCCGGCCTTCGCCGTGCTCGTCGAAAAGCGGCTGGTCGACGATACGCAGGTGCGTGTGAATGCCGTCGCCGTGCGCCCGGCGCTGACGCCGATCGGACAACTGTTGCTTGCCCGCTTCGACGAAGCGGCTTGAGGGAGGGGAGCGGAACCGCAGACGAGCGTCACGCCTTCGCCGCAGCGAAGAACGTGACGCATTGAAAGCACGGGAAACCGCTTACTGCGCGACCGGCACGGTCACGTCGCTGCCGAACCAGTGCATCGAGATCTTCTTCAACGTGCCGTCCTTGCGCAGCGAATCCAGTGCATCGTTGATCGCCTTCTCGAACTTCGGATTGCCCTTGCGGAACGGGATCGCCATCTCCTGCTTGCCGCCGTTCAGTACCGCGCCAGCACGCAGCGGCAGGTTCGACGTCTTGATCATGTACGGCAGCATCAGGCGGTCGTCGAGCGTCGCCTCGATCCGGCCGGCGGCGAGGTCGCGCAGCTTTTCCGGCGCGCCCGGATACGTCTGCACCTCGATGCCCGGCACGCCGCGCGCCATCTGGTCGTAGTTGGTGCCGAGCGTCACGCCGAGCTTCTTGCCCTTGAAGTCCTCGAGCGACTTGAAGTTGCGCGTGTCGTCCTTGCGCTGGATCAACTGCGCGGCCGAGTACGTGTATGGCTCGCTGAAGTCGAGCGCTTCCTTGCGCTGCGGCGTGATCGTGACCTGGTTGACGATCACGTCGAACTTGCCGGCCTGCAGCCCGGCGATGATGCCGCTCCATTCGGTCGGGACGAACTGCGTCTTCACGCCGAGCTTGCCGGCGACCGCATTCGCGACGTCGACGTCGAAGCCCTCGAGTTGCCCCGACGTGCCGCGCGAGTTGAACGGCGGATACGTGCCTTCGAGGCCGACGCGCAGCACGCCGGCTTTCTTCACCGAGTCGAGCAAATCTTCCGCGTGTGCGGCGACGGCCGTGAAACCGAGTGCCGACGCGAGCAGCAGGCCCGACAGCAGAAGCTTCGAACGTTTCATCACAGATCTCCAGTTGTTCAGTGTGGTGTTGGGGCGCCGGGCATCAGCGTGCCCGGGCTGGGCCGGAATGCGGGCACGTAGACACTACTCGCAACCGCGCCGCGCCGGAAGTCGAATTGGCCCTGATTGCAGTCGATTCCCGGGGCGGGGGGCGGCAATGCCGTGTGACGACCCGGCCCTCGGGCAGCGAGCGATCGCTTGAACAGTCCTCCCGGCATGTTCGGAATACGCTTGAAAATACTCTCTTAAATCAGGTTGTTTTTCCGATTCGCGCAGTAATTTTTCTGTAAAAATTGCGCGAGCGAAATCGCTCAGCGCGCCATCCGAGGGCGCGTCAGAAGAAGAAAAGGCCGTTGCCATGAACATGCAGAACACTGTTGCCGCGTTGCGCGGCGGGTTGCTTCAGCAGGGCCGGCTGCTAACCTGCAGGCGTTCGCGCCGCTCTCGCCGGAAACCGTGCGCTTCTGCCGTAGCGGCGCGGCGAGTGAAGCCGATGCGTTCACGCAATGGTCGGGCTCGCGTACGTTGCAGGGCGTGACGCGGTCAACGCGAACGTTCGACTACAAGAATCCGGCGCAACCGTTGAACCCGAAGGGCAGTACGCTCCCGACGATGGGCGATCAGGGTGAATTGCCGGATCAGCTTGAAGTCTACGAGTACACTGGTGCGTACACGTATCTGGACCAGACGCGCGGCGACCATCTCACGAAAATCCGGATGGAGGAGTGGGAGTTGCAGGCGAAGCGCTTCCACGGCGCGGGCGGCGTGCGCGCGATCGATGCCGGCCGGCGCTTCACGCTCGCGGATCATCCGGAGCACGATCGCGATCCGGCCGATCAGCGCGAATTCGCCGCGATCGACATCGCATGGTGGATCGAGAACAACCTGCCCGCTGCGAGCAGTAGCGCGGATTTTCCGTACAGCCTGCGCGAAGCGTTGACGCAGGCGCAGGAAGGTTACGGTGCCGACTCCTCGTTTCGCGTGCCGCATGATGACGGTTCGGTCGGCTTCTATCTCGTCGAGGTCGAGGCGCAGTGCGTAAACGTGCCGTATCGCAGCCCGTTCGAGCATTACAAGCCGAAGATGCATCTCGAGACGGCGATCGTCGTCGGGCCTCAGGGCGAGGAAGTCTATACCGACGAGTTGAACCGGATCCGTGTGCAGTTCGTATGGGATCGGCTGAACCCGGGCAACGAGAATGCATCGTGCTGGGTGCGGGTCGCAGGGGCGGCCAACTACTAACACGAGCTCGCGGCTCATCGTATAGAAACGGCCTACCCATCCGAAGTGCTTCCCGGTGGGTGCCCCATGTCCCGGATGGTCACGCCATACGCTCAAACCACTCGGCGCGGGAACGCGAGGCACCGGCTATATCATGCCGGTTACGAACGCCATTGAGTCGCTGCACATGCAGCTTCGGAAGATCATCAAGGCGCCGCGGCCGCTTCCCGTCAGATGAGGCCGCGCTCAAGCTGATCTGGCTGGCGCTACGCAATGTGCTGGCCAAGACCGTACGGGCCGCCTTCGACTGGAAATCGGCGATGAACCAGTTTGCTATCCTGTTCGGAGACCGATTTATGCAGGCGCGTGGATAACGTGCTGCTCAACCGCCTCGCCCACAAAAATGCGGACAGGTTCTGGGGCCGTGCAAGAAAGGCCACCCCCGAGCCAACCCGCGTGCACGAAATTGGCATAATCACGGCTCGCTGACACGAGCGCTGTGACACCGGCACTTTCATGCACCTGCCATATCGCCGCTCCTGCGTATTGATTCCAGTCCAGTTAAAACCGCAATACCCATGTCGATCACCCCTGCGACCACCGCATCGCTGCAACACATTCTCGAGCACCCCGGCGACTTCTCCGGTTGGCTCTGCCTGCCGCCGATGCCATGGACGCTCGATACAGAGGGCGCATTCATCGAAGACGCCCGGCAAGCCGAAGCCGACACCGACACCGACACCCCTCCCACCACCGCCCCCCAACCCGGCTGGCGCGTCACGCTGAAAAGCGCGACGATCGAGGACATCGTGATCAACGCGCATGACCAGGTCGACGAACCGAGCGTCGCGCAACTCTTCGACGCATTCGTCTTCTACGTCGACAACGATGAGTTCATTCTGCTCTGACGCCGCGCGCCCTGAGCCACAGTAAAAAAGGACCGCCAAGCGGTCCTTTTTTCATGAAGTATCAGCAGCCCACCCCTCAAGGCAACGAAATCGTCAAATTAGCCGACTCCGGCCCGACCTTGATGATTTGCGAGTAAGGCGCCAAAGCCTGCAGCGTCTTGTCCTTCAGATACGTATTGAGCCCGAGATACCCGAGCAGTGCGACGAGCGCGAACACCGCTCCAATCGCCCAAACCGGCACCTCACGCTTCAACCGGTGCGCAATCTGATCCGGCAGCGGCCAATGCGGTGCAAACGGCGCCCGCTTGCCCTTCATATGCGCGATCTCGTCGCCCAGCCGCGCAGTGAGATAAGCCAGCTTCTCCGGCCCTTCGAGCAGATACTTGCCCTGGAACCCCAGCAGCAGGCACATATGAAACACTTCGAGCGACTGCAACCGCGCCGCGCCTTGCGCGCGACATTCCTCTAGATACTGAAAGAATTTCTCCCCGGCGAGCTGCTCGCCGAACAACACGAGTTGCAGCGGCCGGCGTTCCCAGTCGGTGCGGATCTTGAACTGCGACGACAGCACCATTTCATCGACGGCCGCGCAGTACGCGAACTTCGCGCCGTACACGTCCTCGGCGGGAATGTTCAGCTTCTTCGCCCCACGCTCGAAATCCGACAGGAATTCCTGGATCTTCGTGCTGAATTCGCTCGCGCTATCCGGCTCCCGCCCGTTCTTGAGCAGGAACAGCATGAAGAACCCGTCGTACAACAGATCGAGCAGCGAGCGAGCCTGGAACGCGGCGTCGGTCGATGCCGGGGTGTGCATGGGGGCCGGCGCATTGTCGCCGAACAGGGAAGGCGCGTAGCTCATGATGTGACCGCGATCAGTTCGAATTTCAGGTCATTGATGCCAGTCGGCGCGTAGATCATCGCGGACTGGGCCTGCAGCATGCGCTCGTACAGCGCGCCACGCGAATCGAGCGAGAAATAGCACGCGCCCGGCCGCACGGGAATCGCGGGCGGCACCTGCGGCGTGTACGACAGCCGCACGCCCGGCATCGCCGACAGCACGAGCTTATCGACGTCGTCCGGCGCGCCGACCTTGAAGCGGGCCGGCACCGCGTCGATGAGCTCGACGTTCGGCATGTCCGCGGATACCGCCAGATAGAACTCGGTCTTGTCGTCGATCTTGCCCGAATCGAGGCGCCCGAGATGGAACGACGGACGCACTTCGTCGAGCGTGATCGCGAAGTAGCGCGTGGAGATCACGGTGTCGAGCAGCTCGCGCAGCATCAGATCGAGACGTGCGAAGCCCGGGCCGGGATCGTCGTGCCGGTAGACGGGCAGATCCGCGAGCGTGTAGCCCTTCGAGAAGGTCATCAACTGGCCGGCGAGACGCAGCAGCTCCTGGAACAGGCGCTCCGGATGCAGCGCGGCGTGCTGATGCAGATGCGCGAGCGTCGCAAACGCGGCGTTCGCGGTGTGCAGCAGCCAGAACGACGCGATGTCGCCGGAGCGGAACTCGATGATGTTCTTCGACGGCTCACGATGAAAACCGTACAACGCATTGACCTTCGCCTGCAGCGCATCGACCAACTGGCGCAGCCGCTGGTGCAGGATCGGTGATGCCTCGATCGCGAGGCACGGCGGCACGAAGCTGTCGTCGATCTCGAAGCCGGATGTCGCGGTGCGGCGCACGCGCACGAGCGGCACTGACAGCAACTGGTCGCGCGGCTCGCTATGCGCGATCAGCTTGACCTGCGTCTTCAGGAACGTGATGTCGGCTTCGGCGGCGTCGGTGAAGTTGTCGGCGACGCTCGTCTGCTCGCTGACGAAGCGCGTCATGAAGCCGGCGGCCGGATCGTCGCTGTAGTTGGTGCCGTTCTCGCGCAGCGGATGCAGCGCGAGATAGAACACGAATTCGTTGATGCCGTCAGGCAGCGTGTCCAGCGCGATCGGCGGTGGCAGGTCGTCGGCCTGCGGCGCGGCATACAGCGCGCCGTCCGGGAACACGAGCGCGAGGTCGGCGACACGCAGCACGTTGCTGCCGAGCGCATCGCGGTCGATGCGCACCGAGCGCACGCCCCAGTTGTACGGCTGGATCGCCTGGATGGATTCGAACAGGCGCGCCTCATGGTAGGCGTCCTGCCGCTGAAAGTGTTGAGGCCGGAGGAACAGCCCTTCCCCCCAAAGCACCTTGGCCGAATAACTCATGTCAAATCCGGTTAATGTGGCGTTGCGATGTAATCGATTTGTTCGTGCCCGAATTAATCGCCAATTTGTTAACTCTTGTTAATTGACATTCGTGCGTCACGTTTAACCGCAGGTGACCGACGAAAGCAAATTCAGCGGTTGCGAAGGCGCACCCTGTTGCGGTGCGATGACCGAGCCGTCGGTGACCGTCATCGCGCAATTATGCAGGCCGATGATTATGCCGGATTTCTCCGACTTCGCCGGGTCGAACGTCAGTTTCCATCGCTGGAGTGCGGGATCCCGGAACAATGCGACGATGCCGAACGCCTGCGCTTCACGCGACACCTTTTCGGTTGCCGTATAGCGCTGGCCCGGAATCAGCGTGATTTCGCGCACGTTCAGCAGATCGGCGCCCAATGCGGCCTTTTCCTTGGTCGGATCGGTGAATGCGTCGAACGGCGCTTGCTGGAACGATGTCGGATCTTTCAGTGCGTAGAGTCTCACGACCAATGCTAGTGGCTTGTGGTCGTTCGCGGCGTTGAGGTTGGGCGCGGCCGCAAGCGTGAGGCCGATGTTGCGCGGGGGTTTCTGCGCGTCGGGCACGTCGGGCTTGCCGATGCCGGCCGCCTGCATGACGGCGCTCGCGGCCGAGCCGAGCAACGGAGCGGCCGCACATCCGGCCAGAAGTGCGCAGGCAATCAGTGGCAGCGCATAGCGAATCATGGACGATCTCATCGTATTTCCGGCGTGCCGCCTTTTGCTCCCTGTCAAAACTGCCGGGTATTTCCGCGTTGTTGCGAATGTCCCGCTTATCTGCCGTTCAACTATTAAGCGCGCATGCGCTGCGATGCGCTTCCGGAAAATTTTTCCGCAACCAGCTCGCGACGCCGTCAAATCAGTAAAACTTGCGCATTTCGATCGAAACGAAAGCCCGCGAGAGGCTGCTGCCACAAGCGTTTCGAGAGGGTAGCGCACGGATTTAAAAGGAATTACTCTGCACGCAGCGATTGAATTATGAAAAATTGATCGGTACTATACCCGCGCGCTTCTTGCAAAGCAAAAGAACCAGATTCTCAACGATTTTAATACTCACGCGCCGGTGGATATAACGATGAAAGACCGTCTCTTCGCAAAAATGTCTGGGGTAGTGCTGGCCTGCGGCGTGATCGCCGGTTGTGCAAGCCAGCCGCCGGCGCCGCCGACTGCCGAGGTGTTCAACAAGTCGCTGGCCGATGCGGACGCCGTTGCGAAGTCGGGGGACCAGGACAAGGCGCTCGGCCTGTACCAGCAGCTCGCGAAGTCGGATCCGACGCGCGAGGAGCCGTGGTCGCGCATCGCGCAGATCCAGTTTGCCCAGAACCACTATGGCCAGGCGATCGTCGCGGCACAGGAAGCGCTGCAGCGCGATGCGACCGACCGCCAGGCGAAGAGCGTGCTCGCCGTCGCGGGTCTGCGGATCGCGACGCAGTCGCTCGGCGAACTGCGCCAGGATTCGTCGCTGGCGGGCGACGCGAAGTCGGATGCGCAGGCGCTCGCCAAGCAGTTGCGCGACACGCTGGGCGAATCGGCGCTGTTCCCGCCGGAGCAACGGGTTGCGAAGACGCGCCCGCCGCGTCGTGTGATTCATCGTCCAAAGGCCGGTGCCGCAGCGGCAACCGAGGCAGCCGCCGCTGCAACCACCGCGCCGACGCCGCCCGTCGCACCGCAGAAGGGTGGCGCCGACCCGTTCAGCGCGCTTCGCTGATCGATTGACGCGACAAAACCACAACTAACCTGGGAGCCGTCGAGATGGCCAAGAAAGAAAGCATTCAGAAAAGCTTGCAGAAAATACGGCCGCCGCGCGTCCAGCTGACCTACGAGGTCGAGAAGGGCGACGCGATCGAGGTGAAGGAACTGCCGTTCGTCGTCGGGGTCGTCGGCGATCTGGCGGGCCAGTCGGAAGTCGAGCAGCCGAAGCTGCGCGATCGCAAGTTCGTCAACATCGACCGTGACAACTTCGACGACGTGATGAAGGCGATCGAGCCGCGCGCGGCGTTTCAGGTGGAAAACCGCCTGAGCCCGGAAGGCGGCAAGTTCGCGGTTGACCTGAAGTTCCGTTCGCTGTCGGATTTCAGCCCGGACGAAGTCGTCGAACAGGTCGAGCCGCTGCGCCGCCTGCTCGAGGCGCGCTCGAAGCTGGCCGACCTGCGCAACAAGCTCGCCGGCAACGACAAGCTCGAGGATCTGCTGTCCGAGGTGCTGAAGAACACGCAGCAGCTGCAGGAGCTCGCGAAGGGCACGGGCGGCGACAAAGACGGCGAATGACGACGGAGTGTTGAGATGAACCAGCAAACGGCTGCGGCCCAAGCGAGCGGCGCGGAATATGCCGCCGGGACTTCGCTGCTCGACGACATCGTCGAGAAGAGCAAGGTCGCGAAATCCGATTCCGAACATGCACGCGCGAAAGACCTGATCGGCGAACTCGTGCATCAGGTGCTCGACGGCACGGTGATCGTGTCGGACAACCTGTCGGCGACGATCGACGCGCGCGTCGCGGAGCTCGACCGCCTGATCTCCACGCAGCTGTCCGCGGTGATGCACGCGCCGGAATTCCAGCGCCTCGAAAGCACGTGGCGCGGGATGGACTACCTGGTCAAGGAAAGCAACACCGGCCAGACGATCAAGATCAAGGCGCTGCACGCGCCGAAGCGCGACCTCGTGCGCGACTTCAAGGGCGCAAGCGAGTTCGACCAGAGCGCGCTGTTCAAGAAGGTCTACGAAGAGGAATTCGGCACGTTCGGCGGCTCGCCGTTCGGTGCGCTGATCGGCGATTACGAGATCTCGCGCCAGCCGGAAGACATGTACTTCATCGAGCAGATGTCGCACGTCGCGGCAGCCGCGCACGCGCCGTTCATCGCGTCGGCGTCGCCGGAGCTGCTCGGCCTCGAGTCGTTCTCCGACCTCGGCAAGCCGCGCGACCTCGGCAAGGTGTTCGACACGGTCGAATACGCGAAGTGGAAGTCGTTCCGCGATTCGGAAGACTCGCGCTATGTCGGCCTCACGCTGCCGCGCTTCCTCGGTCGCCTGCCGTTCAATCCGAAGGACGGCCAGACCGCGGAGAACTTCAACTTCGTCGAGGACGTCGACGGCACCGAGCACGACAAGTACCTGTGGTGCAACGCGGCGTGGGCATTCGCGGCACGCCTGACGGCGGCGTTCGACGACTTCGGCTGGTGCGCGGCGATCCGCGGCGTCGAAGGCGGCGGCCTCGTCGAGGACCTGCCGACCCACACGTTCAAGACGGACGACGGTGAAGTCGCGCTGAAGTGCCCGACCGAAATCGCGATCACCGATCGCCGCGAGAAGGAACTGAGCGACCTCGGCTTCATCCCGCTCGTTCATTGCAAGAACTCGGATTACGCCGCGTTTTTCGCCGCGCAATCGGTGCAGAAGCCGAAGAAATACAGCACCGACAGCGCGAATGCAAATGCCGTCCTGTCCGCTCAGCTTCAGTACATCTTCTCGGTATCGCGCGTTGCGCACTACCTGAAGGCGATGATGCGGGACAAGATCGGTAGCTTCGCATCGGCGCAAAACGTGGAGACTTTCCTCAACCGGTGGATTTCGCAGTACGTCCTGCTCGACGACAACGCATCGCAGGAACAGAAGGCGCAATTCCCGCTGCGCGAGGCATCCATACAAGTGTCGGAGATTCCGGGCAAGCCGGGCTCGTATCGTTCGGTCGCGTTCCTGCGCCCGCACTTTCAGCTCGACGAACTCTCGATTTCTCTGCGACTTGTCGCTGATCTGCCCAAACCGGCAAATTCATAAGCGAGTAAATCGCCCGGGCGGGCCGCCTGGGTAGGACGTTAAAACCACCTCTTTGGGGAGTCGAAGGGCCATGTTACATATGCACTTGCAGTTTGGTAGTCCGGCGGTGAAGGGCGAATCCGCGGACAAGGACCATCAGGGCTGGATCGAACTGAAATCGTGGGATCACTCGATCGTTCAGCCGCGTTCGGCAACGGCATCGACCGCAGGCGGTCACACGATGACCCGCTGCGAGCACGGCGACATGATTTTCACGAAGGAAATCGATTCGTCGAGCCCGCTGCTGTACCAGCACGCATCGGGCGGCACCACGTTCGATGAAGTCACGGTTCATTTCTCGCGCGCGGACGGCGAGGGCAAGCGCGTCCAGTATCTGGAAGTGAAGCTCAAGTACGTGATCATCTCGAGCATCGCGCCGAGCGTTCGCGAAGAAGGTCTGCCGCTCGAGACGTTCTCGCTGAAGTACGCGGCCGTGCAGTGGAAGCAGACCCAGCAGAAGATCGGCGGCAACCAGGGCGGCAACACGCAAGGCGCCTGGAGCCTGACGAAGAACGACAAGACCTACGCGGTCTAAGGTCGGTTGCGGCAACGGGGCGCTCGGCGTCCCGTTGCCGTTTTCGCTGTGCGCACCGGCCGATGAAACGATTCGAACCTAGTTTTCTCGACAAGCTGTTCGACGACGAACCGCACCTGCCGGCCTCGGCAGCGATGCGGCAATTGTCGCTGGACGAGCTCAAGAACACGGTCGCCCGCGACGTCGAGGCGATTCTCAACACCCGTATCGCCCACACCGAAATCGAGCTGGCCGCGCTGCCGGAATGCCAGAAATCGGTGCTGACCTACGGGTTGAACGATTTCGCGGGGTTGAGCCTCGCGAGTCACTACGACCGGGCGTTCATCTGCAAGTCGATCCAGCAGGCCATCGCGCGCCACGAGCCGCGGCTGCAGCAGGTGCAGGTGACGTTCGAGCTGAACGAGCAGTCGACCAACGCGCTTTACTTCGCGATCCAGGCGCTGCTCGTCGTGCACCCGGCCGAAGAGCCGGTGAATTTCGATGCGATGCTGCAGCCATCGACGCTGCAGTATTCGGTCACACGCGCACGCGCAGCAAGAATGCAGTAAATCAAACCGCCGAGCGGGCCGGACCGCCCGGTGGTGGATCAGGGTCCGGCAGGAAATATTGAGGTTCGGGGTCGTCGATGGAAGAATTGCTGCCGTATTACGAGCGCGAATTATCGTTTTTGCGGCGCTATTCGCGAGATTTCGCCGAACGTTACCCGAAGATCGCGGCGCGGCTCGCGTTGTCCGGCGAGCATTGCGAGGATCCGCACGTCGAGCGGATGATCGAATCGTTCGCGCTGCTTGGCGCACGGATCAACAAGAAGCTCGACGACGATTACCCGGAATTCACCGAAGCGCTGCTCGAAGTGCTGTATCCGCACTACCTGCGGCCGTTCCCGTCGTGCTCGATCGCGCAGTTCACGCCGGCGTCGCCCGGCCAGCAGACCGAACCGGTCGTGATCGCACGCGGCACCGAGCTGAAGAGCCGCCCGATCCGTGGCGTGCAGTGCCGGTTCCGCACCGCGTACGACGTGACGCTCGCGCCGATCCGCATCTCGGAGGCGCGCTACACGCCGGTCGCGCTCGCGCCGAGCGCGACGGTGCTGCCTTCCAACGCGACGGGCGTGATCTCGATCACGTTCGAATCGCTCGCCGCGCAACTCGATCTCGGCGCGCTGAAGCTGCCCACGCTGCGTGCACACCTGCACGGCGAACAGTCGTTCGTCGCGGCGCTGACCGACTGCCTGTTCGTCAACGTGCTCGGCGCGTACGTCGAGCCGGAGCGGAACGGCCGCTGGACCGCGCTGCGCAAGCTGCCGATCGCGCACGCCGGCTTCGACGAGGACGACGCGCTGATCGACTACCCGGCGAAATCGCACCCGGCGTATCGGCTGCTCACCGAATACTTCGCGTTCCCCGACAAGTTCGATTTCGTCGATTTCGATCTGGCGGCGATCGCACGCGCGTCGGGCCGTTGCCAGCGCGCGACGCTGCATCTCGTGCTGCAGGACGTGCGCAGCGACTCGCACGTCGCGCGGCTGCTCGACCTGCTGACGCCAAGCCATTTCCGGCTGTTCTGCACGCCGATCGTGAACTTGTTCCGCCAGCACGGCGAGCCGATCCGCATCACGCACCGCGCGGTGTCCTATCCGGTGATCGCCGAGGCGCGGCGCGCGTTCGCGTACGAGGTGTACTCGATCGATTCGGTGAAGCTCGTCCGGCAGCAGGCGCACGATGAATCGGTGATCGAGTTCCGGCCGTTCTATTCGCTGCATCATGGCGAATCGGCGCGGATCGGCCATTACTGGTTCGCGCGCCGCAACGACTGGGTCGCGCAGAAGAGCCCCGGCTACGAGACCGAGATCTCGATCGTCGACATCGACTTCGAGCCGACGTCGCCGCAGACCGACACGCTGAGCCTCGACCTCACCTGCACGAACCGCGACCTGCCGTCGATGCTCGCGTTCGGCCTCGAAGGCGGCGACCTGTTCCAGGAAGGCGGCGCCCAGACGAGCGGGATCTCGCTGCTGCGGCGGCCGACTCAGAGCGTGCGCTTCGAGCGCGGCCGCGCCGCGCACTGGCGGCTCGTGTCGCACCTCGCGCTGAACCACGTGTCGCTGGTCGCGCACGGGCTCGCGCCGCTCAAGGAAATGCTGACGCTGTATGACCTGCGGCGCACCGCCGTGTCGATGCGCCAGATCGACGGACTGGCGGGAATCGAGCAGCGCAGTGCCGTGCAATGGCTGCCGGGCAAGCCGTTCGCGACTTTCGTGCGCGGCATCGAAGTGCGCCTGACGATCGACGAGGAGCACTTCGTCGGCGCGAGCCTCGCGTCGTTCGTGCGCGTGCTCGACAGCTTCTTCGGGCTCTACGTTCACCTCAACAGTTTTGTTCAATTGGTCGTCGTGTCGAAGCGCACCGGCGAGGAGATCATCCGATGCAAGCCCCGAACCGGCGAATCGATCCTGGCGTAGTCGACGCGCTACTCGACGAGCCGCACCGCTTCGAGTTCTTCCAGGCGGTGCGCGTGCTCGAAGGGCTGTTCGCGCGGCAGGCGTCCGATGCGCCCGGCGCGTGGCGGCACGGCGACGTCGTCGCGCAGCGCATCGAATTCCGCAACACGCTGTCGCTCGGCTTTCCGCCGAGCGAGATCGAAGGCGCGCGCTCGTTCGACCACGACGGCACGCTGCTCGATTCGGGCGACGCGCGCGGCGCGGCGCTCGCGGCCGGCGAACTCGGCCACGTCGAGCTGACGCCTGCGTTCTTCGGGCTGCTCGGCGGGCAGGGCGCGCTGCCGCTGCACTACACCGAGCAGATCGTCGCGCGCGAGCACCTGAAGCGCGACCATGCGGCACGCGCATTCTTCGACGTGTTCTCGAACCGCGCGACCGCGATGTTCTACGCGGCGTGGAAGAAATACCGGCTGCCGTTCCACTACGAACTCGATCGCGACGAGCGCTACCTGCCGCTGTTGCTCGCGATCGCGGGCGTGCCGAGCGACGAGGTGCGCGACAGCCTCGCGGCCGGCGTGGGCGGCGTGCTCGACGAGGCGGTCGCCGGCTACGCGCTTGCCGCACGGCACCGGCCGATGTCGGCCGCGTACCTGCAGCGCACGCTGTCCGACTATTTCCGCGTGCCGGTGAAGATCGACCAGTTCGTCGGCAAGTGGTACGACGTGCCGCCCGACCAGTTGAGCGTGCTGGGCGAGGTCAACGCGGTGCTCGGTGCGACGGCGCTCGTCGGCGAACGCGTGTGGCAGCGCGACATGCGCGCGCGCATCGTCGTCGGCCCGCTGTCCAAGCGCGACTACGAGGCGTTCCTGCCCGGCGGCGCGCACGCCGTCGCGCTCGAACGGATGCTGACGCTGCTTGCCGGCGTCACGCTCGAATACGAGGTCAAGCTCGTGCTCAAGCGCACCGAAGTCGGTGCAAGCGTGCTCGGCGAGGGCTCGCGACTTGGCTGGGACGCGTTCCTCTGCACGCGCGACGCGGCCGAGGACCGCTCGGATGCTCGCTACGAACTGCACGTGATTCACTGATTCCGAACGACAACAAACACGCAATCGAACCTGAGATCGACGCCATGAGCACGCCTCTGAAGACCCTCATCACGAAACTGAACCCGCTGTGCCGGCACGCGACCGAGCGCGCGGCGAGCGCGTGCCTGGCGCGCGGCCACTACGAGGTCGATCTGGAGCACCTGTTCCTCGCGCTGCTCGACGAAGCGACCGGCGACCTGCCGCTCGCGCTGCGCGCGAGCCGCGTCGATCCGCATGCGCTGCACGCCGATCTCGAGCGCGAACTCACGCGCCTGAAGACGGGCAACACGCGCACGCCGGTGTTCTCGGTGCACCTGATTGCATTGTTCGAGCAGGCCTGGCTGATCGCGTCGCTCGATTCGCAACTCGGCCGCATCCGTTCCGGCCACCTGCTGCTCGCGCTGCTGACTGCGCCCGATCTCGCGCAGTTCGCGCAGCGGATGTCGTCGCAGTTCGCCGAAATGAACGTGACGGACCTGAAGCACAAGTTCGACGAGATCATGACCGGCTCGAGCGAAGCCGAGCCGCGTCAGCCGGACGAGGACGGCAGCGACATCCCAGCAGCCGAGGGCGCCGCGCACGTGGCCGGCCCGTCGAAGACGCCCGCGCTCGACACGTACACGACCAACCTCACGCAGCGTGCGCGCGACGGCAAGATCGACCCGGTGATCGGCCGCGAAGCCGAGATTCGCCAGGCGATCGACATCCTGATGCGCCGCCGCCAGAACAACCCGATCATGACCGGCGAGGCCGGCGTCGGCAAAACGGCCGTCGTCGAAGGCCTCGCGCTGCGGATCGCCGCCGATGACGTGCCCCCGCCGCTGCGCGGGGTTGCGCTGCACGTGCTCGACATGGGGCTACTGCAGGCCGGGGCCAGTGTAAAGGGTGAGTTCGAGAACCGTCTGAAGAGCGTGATCGACGAGGTGAAGAAGAGTGCGCACCCGATCATCCTGTTCATCGACGAGGCGCACACGATCATCGGCGCGGGCGGCCAGGCCGGCCAGAACGACGCGGCGAACCTGCTGAAGCCGGCGCTCGCGCGCGGCGAGTTGCGCACGATCGCCGCGACGACGTGGAGCGAATACAAGAAGTACTTCGAGAAGGATGCGGCGCTTGCGCGGCGCTTCCAGGTCGTGAAGGTCGAGGAACCGAGCGAGCCGCTTGCGGCTGCGATGCTGCGCGGGATGTCCGGGTTGATGGAGAAGCACTTCAACGTGCGCATCCTCGACGATGCGATCACCGAGGCCGTGCGCCTGTCGCATCGCTACATCAGCGGCCGCCAGTTGCCGGACAAGGCGATCAGCGTGCTCGACACCGCGTGTGCGAAGGTTGCGCTCGCACACAGCGCGACGCCGGCGGCGATCGACGACACGAAGAAGCGCATCGAACGCATCGACGCGGAAATTGCGTCGCTGGAGCGCGAAGCGACCGGCGGCGCCTCGCACGACGAGCGGCTCGGCGTGCTGCGCGGCGTGCGCGACACAGCCCTCGAACAGCTCGCGAAGGACGAGGCGCGCTATGAAGCCGAGCGCGCGATCGTCGCCGAAATCAGCGAACTGCGCGAAGCGCTCGACAAGGCGCGCGGCCCGTCAGAAGACGGCGAGCCGGTGGACGTGCCGGCCACCCGCGAGAAGCTCGCTGAACGCGTCGCGGCGTTGCACGCGCTGCAGGGCGGCGAGCCGATGGTGCCGTTGCAGGTCGACGGCCATGTCGTCGCCGAGATCGTCGCGGCGTGGACAGGCATTCCGCTTGGCCGGATGGTGAAGGATGAGATCGGCACCGTGCTGAACCTGCAGCCGCTGCTGACCGCGCGCGTGATCGGGCAGGACCATGCGCTCGAAGCGATCGCGCAGCGCGTGCGCACCGCGACCGCGAACCTCGAGGATCCGAACAAGCCGCGCGGCGTGTTCATGTTCGTCGGGCCGTCGGGCGTCGGCAAGACCGAGACGGCGCTCGCGCTGGCCGACATCCTGTACGGCGGCGAGCGCAAGATGGTCACGATCAACATGAGCGAGTACCAGGAAGCGCACAGCGTGTCGGGCCTGAAGGGCTCGCCGCCTGGCTACGTCGGCTACGGCGAGGGCGGCGTGCTGACCGAGGCCGTGCGTCGCAATCCGTATTCCGTCGTGCTGCTCGACGAAGTCGAGAAAGCGCACCCGGACGTGCTCGAGATGTTTTTCCAGGTGTTCGACAAGGGCACGATGGACGACGCCGAAGGGCGCGAGATCGACTTCCGCAACACGCTGATCATCCTGACGTCGAACGTCGGTTCGGCTGCGGTGATGCAGGCGTGCCTGAACAAGCCGGCCGAGGAGCTGCCCGATCCGGACGCGCTCGCCGAAGCGCTGCGCCCGCAGCTGTACAAGACGTTCAAGCCGGCGTTCCTCGGCCGGATGAAGGTCGTGCCGTACTATCCGATTTCCGACGACGTGCTGGCCGAGATCATCGAGCTGAAGCTCGACCGGATCCGCCGCCGCATCGAAGCGAACCACAAGGCCGCGTTCGAGTGGGACGAATCGCTCGTCGATGCGGTGCTCGCGCGCTGCACCGAGGTCGATTCGGGCGCCCGCAACGTCGACCATATCCTGAACGGCACGCTGCTGCCGGAGATCGCGGGCCACGTGCTCGGCCGGATCGCCGACGGCGAGGCCATCGCGCGCATCGCGGTGCGCGCGGACGAGGCCGGCGAATTCGCGTACACCGTCGAATGAGCGCGGCCGCGCAACACGCATTGATGAACTGACCGAACCATGCCGATCAATCTCCCCGAGCTGCTGACGCCGATCAGCGATGCGTCGCCCAGCGGCGACGACCTGCTGTTCTCGAACGAATTCGACGCGATCCAGGATGCGCGGCGCTACGACGATCCGACGCTCGACCAGGGCGAGTGGGTGACCGAGATCAAGGAGGCCGACTGGGGCTTCGTCGTCGACCATGCGGGCGAGTTGCTGCGCACGCGCACGAAGGACCTGCGGCTCGCCGTATGGCTGACCGAGGCGCTTGCGCTGGAAGACGGCATCACCGGCCTCACCGAAGGCTATGTGCTGCTGGAAGGGCTGTGCCGCGACTACTGGGACACCGTGCATCCGCTGCCGGAGGGCGACGACGTCGAATACCGGCTCGGCAACGTCGCGTGGCTGTCCGGCCGCACGGCCGAGCTGTTGCGCGGTATTCCGGTGACGGACGGCGCGTCGAACGCATTCACCACGCTCGACTGGGACGTCGCGCAGCACGTTGCGCAGGCCGTGAAGCGCGACCCCGAGCATGCGGACGACATCGCGCGCGGCAAGCCGTCGGTCGATCAGGTCGATGCGTCGCGGCGCGTGACGCCGATCGCGTTCTACACCACGCTGCTCGCGAACCTGAAGGCGTTCGAATTCGCGCTCGATGCATTCGAGGACCGGCTCGTCGAACGCGCTGGCGATTCGGCGCCGAGCTTCCGGCAGACGCGCGACGCGTTCGAGACCGTCTACCGGCTCGCCGAGCGTTTTGCACGCGAGCAGGGCTATACGGGCAGCGCATCGCATGCGCCGTCGGCGCCACACGCGCAGCCCGAGCGCATCGAGCCGAGCTTCGGCGACCCCATTCATACCGAGGAGACCCATGTGCAGCCGCAGACCGCTCCCCGTTCTCCGGTGACGCAGATGATTGCCGGCATCCAGAACCGTGCGCAGGCTGTCGACCAACTGCGGGCGGTCGCGCGCTACTTCCGCCAGACCGAACCGCACAGCCCGGTCGCGTATCTCGCGGACAAGGCCGCCGAATGGGCCGACATGCCGCTGCACAAGTGGCTCGAGAGCGTCGTGAAGGATGACGGCTCGCTGTCGCATATTCGCGAACTGCTCGGGGTGAGGCCCGACGAGCAGTCGTGAGGACGGAATTCAGACATTGACCGGCGTTACGGGCTGGAGCGGTGCGCTGAAAAGCGTCGGCGCACGGTTGCTCGGCATCGAGCCGGGGCGGTCCGCAAGCAACTGCCGGCGTACTGGAGGGCGATTCGGACCGCGGCCTGAGTCCGGGTACGCAGTCCGTTTCGATTCGGCGTGCGTGGTTTGTCTATCGGCCGCCGTGCGGAAACGAGCACGATACGACGTGTGATCCGAAGCTGGCCTGCCGGTGCGGATCACGAAGTGTCGGCACGGTTCTGCGTGTGCCGAGCCTTTTGCCTGGCCGACTGTTTCTTCCGGTCCTCGATCCACGGCAACATCGAAATGCTTCCGGCGCTCAACATCAGGCCGCCGAGCAGCGCAAACGTGCCGAATCCCAGCTCGCTGGTCCACGCGCCGTGCACGACCGCATCATTGCGGCGTGCAATGCCCGGGAACAGCGGCGAAACGCGTAGCCCGTCGCTGGCCGCGGCCGCGCAGTAAGTGTGGGTCAGCGTGGCGATCTGCTCGCGGCTGATTGCCGGGTCCGGTCCGCGTGAATACACCGGCGACCCGGCCGGTTGCCAGGTCGTGTCGTATTCCATCGACCGGCCAGTGCCATAGCGGAATACCGCGTGGGCTTCCCATGTCACGTCGCGCTTGCCGTACCGCAGAGTGAGCTCGCACTGCTCGACCGCGACAGGGACACGGGGCCACGCCCGTGCACGCAGGAGGACGGCCGAGTTGACGATGGAGACGGCGCCCATCAGCAGGAAGAGGGCGCCGAAGAACAGGATGAAGGCCGATCGCAGGCAGCGCAGCGCGAGTGTCATGTGAGATTCCGGGACTCATCGGCGGGTATGCCCGAGCAATCCGGCTGCTGGCGGCACACGCGCAGTCCGCGTGCCGGCGCCGCCCCAGCCTGGTACTACCGGGCGCGCCGCGTCACTCGGCATTGAATCTCCGCCTACTGCCCCACCCGGAACTCGATCCGCCGATTCCTTGCCCGCCCATCCGCCGTATCGTTCGGCGCGATCGGCTGATCCGGCCCGACGCCCGTCGTCGTCATCTGCTGCGGCTGGATGTTCTTCGTGATCAGATAGCCCTTCACCGCATCCGCGCGCGCCTGACTCAGCGCGATGTTCGACGTCCGGTTCCCCGAGTTGTCGGTGTGGCCGATGATGTCGACCGTGCGGTTCGGCATCTTCGACAGCACGGCCGCCATCTGGTCGAGGATCTGCTTGCCCTGCGGCGTCAGCGTCGCGCTGCCGGTTTCGAACTCGATCGTGCGGTTCGCGAGCGTCTGGTCGAGCAGCCCCTGCTCCGACGCCGACACGCGCAGCCCGTTCTTGATCGTGTACGTCGGGTTCAGCGCGTTCGCCATGTCGCTCGCGAGCTGCTGGCGCTGCGCCTCGTTGTGCACCTCGCCCTTCATCTCGATCTGGGTGCCGTTGATCTTCAACTGCCCCTTGCTGATCTGCTTGAGCTGCGCGCCGAGCAGCTTCTGCACGTTCGCGCTCCAGTTCGGCGGCGTTGCGACGTCGCCAACCTCGATCTGGTCGACCACGTTCGCAGCGCCGTAGGTGTCGCGCAACTTCTGCAGCACGGCGGCCTTGGTCGCTTCGTCGGGCACCTTGCCGCCGACGACCACCTGGCCGGGCGTCGCGTTCGCGGGCGGCGGCACGATGGTGCCGGCCGTGCCGCGGATCACCGTGCCGGACGCCGTGGCCGGCGCGGCGCCGGCGTTCGTGTTCGCGGGCAGGGCGGCGGTTGTGACCGTGCCGTTGCCGACCGGTGTGACGGTCGCGCCGCCCGTGTTCTGTGCGTAGGCCGTGCCGCTGCCGACGAGGCCGGCGGCGACGAGGGCGGCAACGAAGGGCGAAAAGCGTGCGCGCCGGACGTGAATCGTGCGTTGCATCCCGTCAGCCTCCGATGAACGCTTCGCGAAACGCGTCGATGGCGACGCGCAGCGAGAGTTGCGGTTGGTCGAGGTAGCTGACGAGCTTGCTGATCTGGTGATCGTTTTGCGCATGGGCGTCGATCCACTCGGGATCGTCGATGTCGATGTTGTGGGCGGCGTAGGTCTGCGGATCGACGACGCTCAGCAGTGTCTTCGACGACGCGCCGTTGAAGCCGATGATCAGCCGTTCGCGCTCGGCGATCGTGCCGATGAAGATGGCGAGTTCGAAGTCGGCCTGCGCGACGAACGGTGCGATCAGCTCGAGCCAGAACGCGGCGACGAGGCTGCGATAGAACGGGTCGACGGGTAGCGGCAGCGTGAGGCCGCGTTCGATGTGCGACGAGCCGCTCTGCATCACGGGCCGCAGCAGCGAGCCGAGCGCGAGCATCGCGCCGCGCAGCCGCACGGGATGACCGCTCTCGAGCAGCATCTGTTGCAGGCCGTACAGCGACTGGTGTTCGACGAAGTCGTTGAAGGTGCCGTCATGCGACGTGCCGGGGCCGCCGACGTCGATCGGCACCTGCGTGTCGCCGAGCGCCTGCAGTGCGCCGGGCGGCTCGTCCTTCGCGAGCAGCGGCGGGATCTGCGCGGCGACGCGCGACCACAGCCGCGCGAACGCGAGCGGGCTGCGCGCGAGGAACGCGAGCGGGCGGTCGACCTCGAGCGCGGTCGCGCCGAGGAACGGGAAGCGGCGCATCGACACGTCGTGGCTCGCGACCATGTGGCCCGCGATCGCGAGCTTGCTGCGCGAGCCGAGGAACGCGAAATGCATCGGCTTCGCATCCTCGTAGACGATCTTCCAGCGCGGATCTTCCGCGAGCAGTTCGAGCGCTTGCGCGATCCAGCGGTCGAGCGTCTGCAGCAGTTGCGGATTGTGCGCGCTCTTCACGAAGTCGCCGCGCGACGGAATCTTGCCGAAGTAGGCGATTTGCGCCTGAACGGTTTGCGTCATTGCGCCCCCTGTGCATTGTTTGCGGTGGCGGCCGTGACGGCCGGTGCTGCGGCCGGCGTGCCCGTGCCGGCCTGCGTCGCGTTCTGTGCGGCGCCCGCGCTCGCATCGGCGACCGACGATGGCAGTTGCAGGCCGCGCAGGCTCTGCTGCTGCGGCTGGTCGCCTCCGCCGCTCGTCGGTTGCGACGTGCTGATGATGCGCATCGTCACCGACACGTTCACGCTGCCCTGGACCCACGTGAGGTCGAAGGTGCCGTCCGGACGCCGCTTGCGCTGCGCCGAGTTGATCAGCTTCTCGAGACCGTAGCGGCCCGGCTCGTTGACGAGCTGCACCGTGCGGCCGTCGAAGGTCGTCGCGGACAGCGTCGCGCCCGGCGAGCCCTGCGGGTTCGGCCACACGAAGTTGGTCCACTGCGGCGGCGTGTTGCGGTAGCGCAGTTGCTGGCCGTCGATCGCGATCGTGTATTCCGTCGTGCCGGTGCTCGGCTGCGGCAGGATCTGGAACACGGTCTGCGGCTCGGAGGTCGCGGCCGCGCCACCTGCGGCGCCGCCGGAGAGCGGGGCGACCCAGCGCGCGAAGCCGTTCGTGAAGTCCGGCGTGAGGCCGATGCCCATGTCGCCCCACGTGCGGGCGGCGAGCGTGTCGCCGCGGCGCACCGCGAGCGGGCCCAGCGTGGTGCCGACGAATTTCGCGATCGCACCGTCCGGACCGAACACCTGCGCGATTTCACCGGCGCCTGCCTCGACCTTCGCGCTCGGCGCGAACGGGTACTTCGTTGCGAGCGAGCTCTGGAACGGCTGGTAGACCTGCGCATTCCACACCTTGTTGACTTCGGCGCTGGCCGGCTGGATCACTACCGAGAACGCCTGCATCAGCGGCCGCACCAGCAGCGGGCGTAGCGACTTGCGTTGCGAATCGGTGAGGCCCGTCAGCATCTGCTCGTCGACGAATTTCAGGGAATCGGCGAGTTCCGACCCGTTGCCGTCGAGCGTTTGCTGCATCAACTGGCGCGCGCCGGGGCCGGGGTCGCCCTGGTTCTTGATCAGATTGAAGCGCGTGCGGACCTTCGACAGCGAATCCATGTAGCCCTTGAGCATCGACGTGCCGTCATGCGTCGCGACGATCCGCGCGAGCCCGATGAACTCCTGGCCGATCGGACCCATCGGCACCTCGGCCGGATTGCCGTTGATGTCGATGTTCGCGGCCGCGACCTGGCCGGCCTGCGAGCGCGAGAACAGCTGCTTGACCCAGTTCACGACACCCGTTTGCGCCTTCTTGATCGTCACGTTGGCGAGCGACGGGTTGTCCCACGACGTCTGGTCGTACGCGGTCTCGAGGATCTTTCGGATCGGCGAATCCTGCGGGTCGCCGAGGCGGTTCATCCCGTCGACGGCCTGACCGAAGCTGCTGAAGCCCTGTACCGCGATGCCCTGCATGAACTTCTGCCAGTGCTGTGCGTACTCGGTCTTGTACATGCCGACGAGCGTTTTCTGGATCTGCTCGGGACTGCCTTCCAGCGTCAGGTCGTCCTGCGTCGACGTGTTCAGCACCCAGTCCTTCGCCTGCAGTTCCTTGGTCGCCGCGTCGCGGATCGCCGGCTGCACATAGTCGAACCACGCTTCGCGCGTGAACGTGCCCGGAATCGCGTAGCTGCCGGCGATCAAACCCTGGTTGCCGTCACCGACGATGCGCGCGACGGTCATCGGGGCGAAGCGGGTCGATGCGCGTGCCTTGATTTCCTCGTAGACGCGCTGGCGGGCCGGCATCCCGCGCACGACGCGGCGCAGGTTCTCGCGGGTCTGGTCGACGAGCGCGAGGTTCGCGTCGATCATCGGCCAGTCGTCGTCGTTCACGCGCGACAGATAGAACGAGATCATGCGCTCGGCGCTCTTGATCATCTCGTCGCGCGGCATGTTGCCGCGATTCGTCTCGAGCCAGCCGCGCCAGAAGCGCGCGAGCTGGTCGGTCAGGTGCGCCTGTTCGACGTGACGCTTGTCGGACAGCATCAGGTACGTCTTCAGCGCGTTGTACGCATCCTGCACGTTGGTCGGCGATGCATCGCTGTACAGCCCGCCCTGCGGTGCCGCGGGCTGTTGCTGTGCGGTGTCCGTCGCGGACGCGCCAGGGGCGGCGCCGGCCAGCGGCGCAGCCCCTGGCGGGTTCGTCGAAACAGGCAGCGCGCCGCCCTGCACGGCACCCGATTCGGGCGGGCGCGTCATCGGCACGAGCTGTTCGGGGTGTGCGTTCACGTCCTTCATGAACGACGCGAGATTCTGCGAGACCGGCGCCAGCAGGATCTGGCGCACACCGTTGTAGTACTCGGTCAGCAGATGCTGTTCGAGACGGTCGCCCTGGTACAGGCCGAGCGACACCGACAGTGGCTTGTCGCGGCGGAACTGCTCGAGCTGTTCGATCCGGTCTTCGAGGATGTCCATCGCCTGCAGGCGCGACTGCAGGTCGTTGCGGCCCTGCTGCAGGCGCGTGACGTTGTCGAGGTCGGCCTGCACGTTCGTGACGAGCTGCTGGTTGCCGATCGTCGACCAGGTCCAGCCGCCGAGCGCGAGCGCGAGTGCGGCGACGAAGCCGAAGAAGGTCGCGTAGCGTAGCCGCGTCTTGGTCGGGCTCGCGAACTGGCGCACGGTCTGGCGGTCCGCGAAGATCACCTTCGAGAACAGGTCGCGCAGGAAGAAGCCGTTCTTCGAGAATGCGCTGTGCGGCTTCGGCAGCGCGTTCGCATCGAGGCCGAAGCGGCTCGCGATGCGCTGCGCGGCGGCGCTGTTGGTTTCGCCTTCCTGCAGTGCGCTCGTGAAATAGAAGCCGCGGAAGATCGGCTTGTACTGGAACGGGTTGTTTTCGAACAGCGTCGCGAGGAACGCACGCAGCGACGGCTTGATCGTCGAGAATTCGAGCGGGAAGCTCAGCTGGCCCGGCGACAACTGGTTGCCGCGCGACAGCGACAGCTGCGCGACGCTGATCTCCTTGAGCCCTTCGTACAGTTCCTCGAAGCGCTCGTCGAACAGCGTGACGACGTCGCGTTTCTCGTCCGGCTCGTAGGGCAGGGTAGCGCCCCACACGCGGTCGTACTCGTGCTTGTCGCTGCTGCTGAAGAATTCGGTGAAACCAGTGATCAGGTCGGCCTTCGTGAACATCACGTAGACCGGTGCGAACACTTCGAGCTTTTCCGTCAGTTCCTGGACGCGCTGGCGGAGGTTTTTCGCGAGGTTGATCGCAAATTCGGGGCGGTTGCCGGTGAGTTCCGCGATGCTGGCGGTGACGATGATGCCGTTGATCGGCGCCTTCGGACGGTAGCGTTTCAGCAGGCCGAGAAAGCCGAGCCATTCGCTACGGTCTTCCTCGTGTACCGAATAGCGACCGGCCGTGTCGAGCAGGATCCCTTCGGTCGTGAAGAACCAGTCGCAGTTACGCGTGCCGCCGATACCGTGGATCACGGCGCTGTTCTTGTCCGCGAACGGGAACTGCAGGCCCGAGTTCAGCACGGCGCTGCTCTTGCCTGCGGCCGGATTGCCGATCACGATGTACCACGGCAGTTCGTACAGCGCGGAGCCGCCCGATACCTGGCCGATCTTCGACGTCTTGATCGTCTTCACCGCGTCGGACAGGCGCGTGCGCAGCACGTCGAGGTCTGCCGTCTTCGCATCGGCTGCGATCGCGGCGGCGGCCGGTGCGGCGATCTTGCCGGTTTCCGCCTGCTCTTCCAGCACCTGGCCGAGCTGCTGGTTCGCGCGCTTCACACGCCAGCGGCGCCACAACGCGACGCCGAGCCACAGCACGAGGATCGCCGCGAAGGCGATCGCCGCCCACAGGAGAGGCAGCTGCAGCATGTCGGCGGCGATGAAGAGAATCGCCGCTAGCGCGACGATCCCGACGATCGAGAGCGTACGCGGATGAGTCAGCACGTTGAGGATGCGTTGCATAGGACGTTCAGGTTCCGGTGCGATTCGGTGAGGCGACGCAGGCGCGTCGAGCGGCAAGGGTGGCGCCGCGATGTGTCGCCATGCTGTCAGGCAGGATGAAGGGGGCTGGCATCAATGCGCTCGCGGCATCGGAGAAGGCGCGCGCATTAATGAAAGGACGCTGTGAGAATTAAAACGGAAGCGGCGGCCTGAAAAAATCGTGCAACGGAATGCCCGATCGATTGCGCCGCCCAAATAGTTTCCTGCCGGGTGATTAAAAAGCCCCATGCCGCCCTCATTATTTCTTGTACGGTAGCCCTGACTAGCTGCCGCGTCCCAGTTTAAAACCGGGTTTATGGTATTCCACGTGCCCGAGATCCATCATCTTCCAGCGGCCCCCCCAGGTCAGGCCGACCTGCTCGGCAACTTGTCCGTACAACTGGTAGCCGCGCATCGCCCAGGGATCTTTCTCGGAAATGACCAGCTTGCCGTCGCGCAGGAATGCGTTGTCGGCCGCCAGCCCGAATTGGTGATAACTCTGGAAGGCCGCCGCGTTGGTCACGTTGGTGCCCATCTGCGCGAGCCGGTTCTGGCGTTCCGGACTCCGATAACCTTCAAGCAGCGCCATTTCATAACCATATTGTTCGTGCATGATCTTGTAGACCAGCAGCAAACGCGTGCGGAAGTCGGGATCCAGCAGGTTCCAGTCGCGGCTCGCGTCCTTCAGCGCCGGCCGCACCTGTTCGACTTCCTTCGTGGCAAAGACTTCCGGCGGCAGCGGCGGAGGCGGGACGAGTTGCTCGCCCTGCAGCAGCGCGGCGATCTTCTCGTCGGGCACGCGCGCCGTGTCGTCGTACTGAAACAATTGCCGACCGCGTAACGCAATGGCCACCAATGGCGGCGTCGCAAGAATACCTGCCGATACCATAATCATCAAGCGCCGCCGAATCAGTAAATTTTGCACATCACTTAATGCGCCGCGGGTAATGCTTGCCGATTTAACAATTTGACTTCGTGTACGCGCGGCGCGATCGTTCGCACGGCGCGTTAGACGGCCATGAAACTGGGCGACGGATTCGAAAACAGTCGCGCGGATACCCGGTAAAAGCAACAGTGCCGCGACCGCGACGGCAAGGGCGAAATAGGCGACGAGTGCGACGGCAATCAACGAAATCCCCGGAAATTGGAATTGATTGTGTTTTGCAATGCTTGCTCTTAGAATCAGGCTGCTTTGAGAGGCCGGGCTATATTATCGCGGTGAATTAAACCAGGATTCAATGAGACGCTGAATGAGTGCGCCGGAAAATTCAAATTCGAAAACCCCGCCTAGCCTGCTGTCCGACAGCAAGCCGGCAGGCGAGGGGGGACCGCAGCAATCGCGCATTCTCGCGAATCTGGAAGGACGTGTCACGCCGCCGGCCGAATCGTCGCGCCGTTCGCTGAAGGGGCCCGTCGCGGCTGTGGTCGCGCTCGTGGTCGCCGTGGGCGGCTGGGGCGCATGGCGTTGGCAGCAGCAATCCGGTGAGACGGCCGTCGTGGCCGCTGCGCCCGCGCAGGCAACCGCGAAGGCCGAACCGGCCAGCGGCGCCGCGCAGGTCGCGCAGAATGCCGCGTCGGCGGCGTCCGCCGTTCAACCGGCGACGATCGTCAACGAGGATGCCGCATCCTCGACCGTTGCGTCCGCATCGTCCGTGTCCGGCACGGACAACAGCCGTCTGTCGCGTGCGCTCGCGGACGGGGCGGACGATACCCCGGGCGCCGCCACCGCAGGCGCAGCCGCCGCGGCGACGGCAGCCGCGGTTGCTACGACGAAAACCGCGAAAGCCGATGCAGCGAAGAACGACAAGGTCGCGGCACGCAGCAAGGCAGAGGCCAGGGCCGACGCGAAGGCGGAGGCCCGCAAGCATCACAAGGAACAGGTAGAGCTCGCACAGGCGAAGAAGCGTCGCGAAACGGCGGCCCGTACCGGCGGCGCGCGATCGTCCGGGAAGGACGATCCGGATGCCGATTTGCTGGCGGCGCTCGTCGCACGCACGAAGCCGGCCGACAAGAAGGCCGCCGCGCAGAAGGCGCAGGCCGGGCCGACGAAGACGGCGGCCGCGACGGGCGGCTCGCTCGCATCGCGCGTGAAGGACTGCTCGGAGCGTGGTTTCTTCGAGGATCAGCTGTGCCGTTGGCGCGTTTGCGAGGGCCACTGGGGCAAGGATCCGGCATGCCCGACCGCCGCGCAGTCCGAGACGCGGCAGTAAGCGGCGTCACTCCACCCGTTCATCGCACACGCGCCGCCATCGAGCGGCGCGTTGCTTTTGGGGCCGCAGGCCGCGTGCGCACCGTCGTGTGTGACGGTGTCACGCGAGTGTCACGCGCGTCGTGCATACGTTTCCTTTCTTTTCCCGGCGTGGCGCCGCGATGCGCGAAGCGCGGCGCGCGCCGCATGACCTTCGACACGATGGATCTGATCGTACAGACTTACGGCGCCGATACGTCCGGCATGGTGTGCGGATTCCGCTTCGTCCCGGGCGGGTCGGGCGCAATGCTCGATGCCGACGCGGCCGCCGCGTGGCTGCATGCGTGCCGCGAGCATGAGGCGGTGCCATCGGACGATTTCGTCTGGCTGCACTTCAATCTCGCGCACGGCGCGAGCGAGCGCTGGATGCGCACGCACCTCGGGCTGCCCGACAGCTTCTTCGAATTCCTGCACGAAGGATCGCGTTCGACGCGCATCGAGCAGGAGGACGGCGCGCTGCGCGCGATCGTCAATGACGTGATGTTCAATCTCGAACTGACGCCGTCGGAAATCGCGACGCTGTTCGTCCATGTCGAGCGGCGCATCATGGTCACCGCGCGGCTCAAGCCGCTGCGCTCGGTCGACACGCTGCGCGCATGCGTGCGCGACGGCGAGCAGTTCCGGTCGCCGGCAGAACTGCTCGTGCACCTGCTGCACGACCAGGCCGACCTTCTGATCCAGATCATGCGACGCACGAGCGTCGACGTCGATCGCATCGAGGATCGCTTCCTGTCGCAGCGGCTCACGTCGAATCGCGTCGAGCTGGGGGCGATGCGCCGCACGCTGACGCGCCTGCAACGCATGCTGGCGCCCGAGCCCGGATCGATCTTCCGGCTGCTCGCGAAGCCGCCCGCGTGGCTGCACGCTGAAGACGTGCAGGAGTTGCGCGAGTCGACCGAGGAGTTCTCGCTCGTGCTCGCCGATCTGTCGGGGCTCAACGAGCGGATCAAGCTGCTGCAGGAAGAGATCGGCTCGCGGCTCGACGAGCAGAACAACCGGACGCTCTTCACGCTGACGCTCGTGACCGTGATCGCGCTGCCGATCAACATCGTCGCGGGCTTCTTCGGGATGAACGTCGGCGGCGTGCCGTTCTCGGAGAACAAGCACGGGTTCTGGCTGATGGTGCTGCTGGTGGCGGGCTTTACCGGGCTCGCCGCATGGTGGGCGTTTCGCCGGCGCGACGATCGCTAGCGGCGGCGGCATCACGCAGGCCGCAGCACGCGGGCAATGCGTCAGCGCAGCAGCGTGATCGCGTGCTCGCCGATCACCATCCCGAGCAGGCCGACGAGCGCGACGAGCGGCGGGGCCGGCGAGCGCACGTGCAGCAGTGCGTACAGCACGCCCACGCCGAGGCCCACCGCAAGCGAAAGCAGGTAATTCATCATGGCGGTCTCCGTGCCGGGCGGCGTCACGGTTTGAGGATCACGCGCTCGCGCGCGCCGGCCAGCACGGTGCGATACGCATCGTGCGCGCGCTCGAGCGGGTACGTGTACGCATCCTCGATCGGGAACGCGCGCAGCGTGCCGTTGCCGAAGCCGGGCGCGAGCGTATCGAGGATGTTCGCGACCGCGGTGCCGCCGAGCTGCAGCGAATCCACGCCGACGTACGTGTGCTGGCCGCGATAGAACGAGAAGATGTCGAACGGCACGCTGCGGTCGATCGTCGAGATGAAGATCTGGCGCCCACCGATCGCCATCGATGCGTTCGCCGCCTCGAAATACGGGCTGCCCACCGTGTTGTAGACGATGTCCGCGCCGTGCCCGCCGGTCGCGGCGCGCACCGCGTCGGCCACCGCTGCGCGCGAAGCGTCGATTACGCGCACGTCGCCCGAAGCGTGGCCGCGATATTCTCCGGGGCCGCGCTCGACGCCGATCACCGTTGCGCCGCGCGCGGTCGCAAGCTGGATCGCGGCCTGGCCGACCTTGCCGTTTGCGCCGAACACGAGCACGACGTCGCCGGCCTCGGGCATGCCGGCGCGCCGCAGCCCTTCGTACGCGGTGACGAACGGCACGCCGATGCCGGCCGCTTCGTCGAGCGTCAGCACGGCCGGCTTGCGGCGTACTTGCGCAGCATCGAGCACCAGCCATTGCGCATGCGAGCCGTCGCGCCCGACGCCTAGGTCGCCGCCCGAGCCCCACACCGGCGCACCGATCCAGCCGTCGGGGCCGACGCGCACGATGCCGGCCCAGTCGCGGCCGGGCGTGCGCGGCCACACCGCATGCGGCATGCGCCCGAGCGCGGCCTTCACGTCGCTCGGATTGACGCCGGCCGCGCGAACCTCGATCAGCATCTGACCGTCGCCCGGCACGAGCGGGTCGATTTCCCTGACGCGTGCGTCGAGCGACTCGATGTCGGGAGCGGGGGCGTCGAAGCGGATGCTACGCATGATGATCTCCGTGAAGAGCGGCTGGCGCGCTGCCCGGCGGGTCGGCGCATGCAGCGGTGGAAGAGGATGACTGGAGTCTAGTCGGCCGGATTTGACATGGAAATGCGCAAAGGCGGATGATTGTTTTGCATTTATTGCATAGCGACCTCGAGAGCCGGTATGGACGACTTTCTTTCTCCGCATCTGGCCCTGTTCGTCGACGTGGTCGACCAGCAGAGCTTTTCGGCAGCCGCGCGCCGGCAGGGCGTCGCTGCATCGTCGGTCACGCGGCGCATCGACCGGCTCGAGGCGCAGCTCGGTATCCGCCTTCTGCATCGCACCACGCACGCGCTTCGGCCGACCGAGGCCGGTCTGCTGCTGTATGGGCGCGCGACGCGGATGCTCGCCGAACTGCGCGGGCTGCAGGAGGACCTGCACAGCCAGCACGACGAGCCGAGCGGGCTGCTGCGCGTCGACTGTCCGGCACCGTTCGGCCGAAGGCACCTGATGGCCGCGCTGGCTGCGTTCATGCAGCGTCATCCGGCGCTGCAGGTCGACCTGTTGCTGACGGACAGCATGGTCGATCCCCAGGGCACGCGGCTCGGCTCCGACGTCGATCTCGCGGTGCGCATCGGTCCATTGGAAGACACGCGCTTCGTTGCGACCGTGCTCGCACCGCAACGCCGCGTGCTGTGCGCCAGCCCCGACTACGTCGCGCGGCGCGGCGAACCCGAATCGCCCGACTCGCTCGCCGGGCACGATTGCCTCGCATGGCACGGGGCGCCGCCGCCGGGCGCATGGCGCTTCGACGGCCGCCGCCACGTGCCGTCGCAGCCGCGGTTTCGCAGCAACCATTCCGAGGCGCTGCTCGAAGCGGCGATCGACGGGCTCGGCATCGCGCACCTGCCGACCTGGCTCGCGGGGGACGCGCTGCGCGACGGTCGGCTGCGTGCATTGCTGCCGCGTTATGCGGCAGCGCCCGAGCCGGCGACGATCCACGTGCTGCGCCAGCAGGCGCGCGGCAGCGCACGCGCGTCGCGGCTGGTTGCGTTTCTCGCCACGTGGTTCGCGCAGCCGGCGTGGGATGCCGCGTGGACGTGACGACGTGATCGACGACGTGCAATGAGAAACGGGCCCCGCATGCGGGGCCCATCGAACGGCGGGAAGTGCCGGCCGGCACCGCATGCGCGGCGCGGCCGGTCGAACGACAAGGTTACTGAGCCACCGTCTTGCGCGGCTTGAACATGCCCTGGTAGCGCAGCGTCGGGCGCTCCTTCTCCACCGGCGCGATACCGCCGAAGCTCGGCGTCTGGCGCAGCTTCATCGCGGCCGGCGAAGCGACCGAGCCGATCGACGTCGAACGCGAAGCCGGCGCGAGGTTGTTCGCGACGAGCAGCGCGGCCTCGCTCTTCAGGTTCGCGAGCAGCACCGGATCGGTCGAGGTGTTGATCTGCGTGAGCAGGCCGCTCCATGCTGCGTCGCTGTAGTTCACGACGTAGTAGTCGAGGCCGCTTGGATCCGCGACCACGCCCGTGCAGCCTTCGATCCGCGTCTGCGTCTGCGTGCCCTTCAGCGCGAGCGTCGTGTGTTTCGCGAGACCCTGGCCGTATGCGAGCGTGAGCGGCACCGTCCATTGCAGGCCCGGATACGCGTTCTTGTTCGGGAACGGCTGCTGTTTCAGCGTGACGACCGTCTGGTTCTTCGTCAGGTCGCACTGCGTGTCGAGCGAGATCAGCGGCACGCCCGTCTGGCGCACGTAGCTGTCGCCGATCGGGCCGACCGGCTGGCCGCTCGCCTTCGACAGCGCATCCCACAGACGCTTCGGCGTGCCGTTGCCGAACGAGTAGTCGACCAGGTACTGCTGCAGGCCGTGGCGCAATGTCTGCTCGCCGAGATAGTTCTCGAGCATCTTCAGCACGTGGCCGCCCTTGTCGTACGTGAACGCACTCGCGCTCAGCACGAAGTCGTTTGACGCCCAGTCGTTGAAGTTCGGTGCGACCGGGAATGCGTTCGGGCCGATGTCGCGGTTGATCACGCGGTACTTGTTCTTCACCTGGTCGAGCCAGCTGAACTGGTCGGGGAAGAACTGGATCGTCGTCTTCGTTTCGAAGAACGTCGCGAACGACTCGTTGAGCCACACGTCGTCCCACCAGTCGGTCGTGACCAGATCGCCGAACCACTGGTGCGCGACTTCGTGCGTCAGCACTTCATTGCCGTACTGCGACATCGGCTGGCCCGGCTGCGGCAGGATGTCGTCGGCGAACTCGAGGATCGAGCCCCAGTTCTCCATCCCGCCGAAGTTCAGGTCCTTCTGTTCCTTGAACGCGTCGTTCGCGGCGACCGTGTCGAACTTCGTCAGCGGCAGCGGGATACCCGTGTAGCGGTAGTAGAAGTCGAGTGCCTGCTTGGTGCGGTCCATTGCCGGCTTCGCCCAGTCGCTCATGCCTGGCGGCGTGAACACGCGCAGGTGCAGGCCGCCCTTGCCGCCCGGCAGCGGGCTCGTGAAATTGTCCTCGTAGGTGTCGAACATGCCGCCGCCGAAGAACAGCAGGTACGACGGCATCGGCGGCGTCTTCTCGAACTGCACGAGCTTGTAGCCGCCGCCGACGTTGGTCGACGGCTTCTCGGCCGCATTCGACACGACGCGCCAGCTTTGCGGCACTTCGGCCGTCACTTCATAGGTCGGACGGAACGCGGGTTCGTCCCAGCCAGGGAACCACTGGCGCGCGAGGTTGGTTTCGCCCTGCGTGAGAATCGCGCCGCTCGTCTTGCCGTCGGTGCCCTTCAGGTCGACGCGGAAGACGCCTTCCGCGGCCGAGCAGCCCGGATACGGGTCGTCGCCGCAGCTGCCACCGGTCTTCGTGACCGGATCGTCATACGACTTGAAGTTGATGATGCCCGACCACTCCATGTGCAGCGAATAGTTGCCCGCCGCGATCGTGCCGCTGACCGGGCGCAACTGGTAGTAGTCGCCCTTGTCCTGCGGCGTCGCGATCAGCTGGATGTTGCCCGGCTGCAGCGTGACGCGGCCGTTCGCGAACTTGATCCGGTGGCCGGCGATCACGATGTTGTTGACCGGCTTCAACACCTTGATCTCGACGTCGGCGCGCCCGTCGAAGGCGTTCAGCGCGTCGTTCGGGCGGAACCATAGCCGGTAGTTGACCGGGACGACGGTGTCCGGAAGTTCGACAGGCGGCACGCTCTTGTCGACGTTGGCGGTGGCCGGCGGAGGTGCGCTCGGCGGCGTGGTGACGGTGGGCGTCGAGCCCGGCTGCGGTGCGCCGGCGGAGCTGAGCGCCGAAGCCGAGCCCATGCCGCCGTCGTCTCCGCCGCAACCGGCAAGTGCCAGTGCGGCGACGAGCGGCAGATAACGCATCTTGTGAATGTTGATCGACATGACTGAAACCTCGATTGTTGAAAGAATCGTTCAGTGCTGCGAAAACTCCGGCAAAAGCAATCCCCCGCCGTTAATCAACGGCGACGCGAAATGCCAGTGGCGGATTATTCGAAAAAGACGGTCGACCGACTACGTGAAGGTAATCATGGTTTACTGCCCCCTCTGTGTTTTCCGGATATCGGTTAACTTGCCGGTTAAAAATGGCCGGGCGCGTGTTGTACTGAATTGATTTCGCGCGCACGACACAGGGCTGCACGCCTGCTGCGGGCGCGCATTCCCTTTGAGCCGACGACCCACGGGGCTGGCCGCACCAGGCCGCGCGACGGAAGGACGGCGTGTCGCCGTTTCGTAAAATCGCCGTCATGCGGTTTCAAGGTTTGTCGGCCTGCTCGAAGGATGCGTAAATATACTTGATGGTATTGAGTAAAGGAAACGAAAAAATTAGAAGGTGTGTCTATTGGTTTTTTTGTGCGTGATTGAATGGCGAAAGGCATTAATCGGCTTTCTGTTTGGCTGTCGTTTTCGTAGTTTTAATCTATTAATGATCTCGCCGATAACCGAAAACTACGAATCATGGTGCGGCCCGGCGCGCTCGGTACAATGCATCGATGATTCGTCGATCGATTCTGTCGAGGAGGTCTGCCGTGCCACGAGCCCTGTTCCGTATCGCGCCGCTGCGCGCCGCGCTGCTGTTGTTCGCCGCCGTCCTCATGCTCGGCGGTTGTGCGGGGCTCACGCGCGAGCCCGTGAGCGTGACCGTCGTCGGACTCGACCCGCTCGTCGGGCAGGGCCTCGAGATGCGATTCAGCCTGAAGCTGCGCGTGCAGAACCCGAACGACGCGCCGATCGAATATGACGGCATTGCGGTCGCGCTCGACCTGAACGGTACGCCGTTCGCGAGCGGGGTCAGCGACCGGACGGGCAGCGTGCCGCGCTTTGGCGAAACCGTGATCGACGTGCCCGTCTCGGTATCGGCCTTCGCCGCCGCGCGGCAGGCGTGGAATCTCCCCGGCGCGGCCGCGAACGGCGAGTTGCCATATGCGCTGCGCGGCCGGCTCGCCGGCGGCGTGCTCGGCACCGTGCACTTCAACGACGCTGGTACGTTGCGCATGCCCGCGATGCCGGCCTGGGGCGGGTAGGTGGCGCACCGGCCGAACCCGCTGAAAGGGGCGGGAACGCGCGCTTTGCCGCGCGGGCAAAGCGCGGTATGGTGTGGTCCGTGCGGCGCCATCCCGCCGCCTATCTGAAGCCAACCGTAGCAGAGCTCGCGTGACCGATTTCCCCGTTTTCCACTGGACCGACGCCGACGGCGCCGAACATGCCGTGCGCTGGCGCTCCGAGGCCGGCGTGCAGCCGCCCAAACGCGCAGTGTCCGCCGACGACCGCATGACCGCCGATGCGGCGTACCGCCTCGCATGCGAGGGCACCGCGCTCGTCTGGCAGGGCGACTTCCAGAATGCGCGCCAGCTCGTGCAGGCGATGGCGCGCCGCGTCGAACGCAAGCCGAAGAAGGCGAAGGCCGCGGCCGGCGTCGACGCCTTCAATCTGCACCGTCTCGCGCAATCGCAGCGAGCCCGCACGCTCGGGATGCTGCTGATCCCGCTCGACGCCGATTACACGATTGCGCTGCGCCGCGCGCCCGACGTGCGCGCGGCGTGCGAGGAAGCATACGGGCCGGGCGGTGCGCCGTCGGTCGTGTCGCTGCGCGAACTGCTCGGTCTCGTCGGCGCGCACGAATGGCGCAAGAAGGGCGTGCCGATTCCGGCGCTTGGCGGCGCGCCGATCCATCCGCATTACGGCGTGTTCTCGCCGGTGCGCGGCGAATACGTCGAACTGGTCGCGCGCACGCCGCTGCCGGCGACGTCGCTCGCGTTCGACATCGGTACGGGCACCGGCGTGCTCGCGGCCGTGCTGGCATCGCGCGGCGTCGCGCGCATCGTCGCGACCGACCAGGATCCGCGCGCGCTCGCGTGCGCGAGAGAGAACGTCGCGCGGCTCGGCCATGCCGATCGCGTCGAGGTGATTGAAGCCGACCTGTTTCCGGCCGGCCGCGCGCCGCTCGTCGTCTGTAACCCGCCGTGGGTGCCAGCCCGTCCGAGCGCACCGATCGAATACGCGGTCTACGATCCCGACAGCCGGATGCTGCGCGGTTTCCTCGCCGGGCTTGTCGACCATCTCGAACCGGGGGGCGAAGGCTGGCTGATCCTGTCCGATTTTGCCGAGCATCTCGGCCTGCGGCCGCGCGACACGCTGCTGCAATGGATCGACGAAGCGGGCCTCGCCGTGCTCGGCCGCGAAGACATTCGACCCGCGCACCCGAAGGCGGCCGACGCAGACGATCCGCTGCACGCGGCGCGCCGCGCCGAGGTCACGTCGCTCTGGCGGCTCGGCACGCGGGCCTGATCGCCCATTTTCGGTAAACTGTCGCCATTCCTCACGAATTCCCGCCGCCGGGCCGTGGTCGACCGACCGTGGCCGGCGCCGCATCACGATGTCGAACAAGACCTACGAAATCCGTCCGGAGCAGTCCGTCGAGCTGCTGAAGGAACTGCACATCCTGACCCGCGACGGCAAACTGAACCAGGACAGCCGCCGCAAGCTGAAGCAGGTCTATCACCTGTTCCAGTTCATCGAGCCGCTGCTCGCGAGCGTGCAGGCCGACAAGGGCAGCGTGACACTCGTCGATCACGGCGCCGGCAAGTCGTATCTCGGCTTCATCCTGTACGACCTGTTCTTCAAGCAGCAGCCGGGGCACGGCACGCCGGCGTTCGCGTCGCACGTGTACGGGATCGAGACGCGCGAAGAGCTCGTCACGCGTTCCACCGAACTCGCCGCACGGCTCGGGTTCGGCGGCATGTCGTTCCTGAACCTGTCCGTCGCCGATTCGATCACGTCGCCGAAACTGCCCGAAACGGTCGATGTCGTCACCGCGCTGCATGCGTGCGACACCGCGACCGACGACGCGATCCGCTTCGCGCTCGCGAAGCGCGCGCAGCACATCGTGCTGGTGCCGTGCTGCCAGGCGGAAGTCGCCGGCGTGCTGCGCAAGAACAAGGGCAAGTCGCTCGCGAACGCGCTGACGGAAGTGTGGCGGCATCCGCTGCACACGCGCGAATTCGGCAGCCAGATCACCAACGTGCTGCGCTGCCTGCAGCTCGAGGCACACGGCTATCAGGTCAGCGTGACCGAACTGGTCGGCTGGGAGCATTCGATGAAGAACGAGCTGATCATCGCGCAGTACAAGAACCTGCCGCGCCGCAAGCCTGGCGAGCGGCTGAACGAGATCCTCGGGATGTTCGGGCTGGCCGAACTGAACGAGCGCTTCTTCGCGCCGTCCTTGGACTGACTCGAGCCGACGCGCGGCACGTCCGCCGCGCACGAGCCGGCCTTCGCGCGACGCTTCAGACGTCGTCGCCCGGTCGGCGCATCCATTCCTGCCAGCCGTCGTGACCGAGGCGGCGCAGCGTTTCCTGGTTTTTTTCGTAGATCGCGGACGCATCCGGAAACGCGTCGACCGCGCGCGCGATGCTGTCCTCGCGCAGCAGATGCAGGATCGGGTACGGTGCGCGGTTCGTGTAGTTCTCGATGTCGTCGGGTTCGCTGCCTTCGAACCGGTACTCGGGGTGGAAGCTCGCGATCTGCAGCACGCCGTCGAGCCGCAGTTGCCGCACCAGCCGGTCGGCGAAGAACAGCGCATCGTTGTAGTCGACGAAATCCGCGAACGTGCGCGGATAGATCACGAGCGTCGTGTCGACCCGCTGCGGATCCGTCGCTTCGAGCGCGCGCAATTCGGCTTCGAGGTCGGCCAGGGCGTCCTCGAGTGTCGTCGCTTCGCTGATCGCATAACGCACCTGCTCCTTCACGTAGACGCTTTTCGCGAATGGACACAGATTGAGTCCGATCACCGCACGCGCGAGCCAGTGCCGCGTGGCGGCGAGGATGTCGTCGTGCGAGTCGGGGCGGGTGTCGGTCATGGCGAAGGTAGTGGGGCAGAGAAGCGCGGCGAGGGCCGCATTGTAGCGGGCACGCCGGGCTCGGGCGTGTGCCGCCCGTCACGCGCACGCGGCTTCGATCAACTGCGTGACCAGCGCGGGCGCGGTGCCGATCGGCGTTTCGCCGTGCCGGTAGGTCTGGCTGGCGGCGTAGATGCCTTCGATCACGAGCGCGAGCGCGTCGGCCAGCGCCTTCGGCTGCCGCGCGCCGGCGCCTTCGCAGAGCTCGACGAGCCGCCTCATCAATTGTTCCTTGTTCTGTGCGACGCGCTCGCGCGCCGGATGCGACGTATCCGGAAATTCGGTCGCGATGTTGACGAACGGGCAGCCGCGATAGTCCTTCTGCGTCGCGCGCTCGGCGAGATCGATGAAATACTGGATTAACTGCGCTTTCGGCTGGCCCGGATGCTTCGCGACGCTCGAATCGAGACGCTCGAAGAAGCACGCATCCATCCGCTCCAGATACGCGAGGATCAACTCGTCCTTCGACGAGAACTGCCGGTACAGGCTCATCTTGTTGACGCCCGCGAGCTCCACGACCGCTTCGACGCCGACCGCGCGCACGCCTTCCTTGTAAAACAGCTCCTCGGCGGCGCGCAGCAGGTGTTCGTGCGCGGTGGCGGCAGCAATCGGCCGGCGCGTGCGGCGTGCCGGCGGCTTGTTGGCGGCCTCGATGCCCGACATGATGACCCTCGACTGCATGATGAATTGCTTGACATGTTACCGACTGGTAACTACGATCGCAACACACTTGTGACCGAGCGGTAACAATGCCGCCCGGATCGACAGACAAATGCCAGGTGTCGGCCCCGGGTCAGCCGATGCAGCGTGCGGCGGAGGTGGCCTGGTGGAGGGGTGAGGCCGGCACATGCGCGCCGGGCGCGCCAACTGGAGAATGAGAGCATGAACTGGGCAGTGACACGATGCAGAGGGCGCTTCCACTACGGATGGCTCGCGGCGGCGGTGGTTTTCCTGATCCTGCTGGCGGCGGCCGGCACGCGCGCGACGCCGAGCGTGCTGATGGTGCCGCTCGAGCGCGAGCTCGGCTGGAGCCGCGCGACGATCTCGCTGGCGATTTCGGTGAACATCGCGCTGTATGGCCTGACGGGCCCGTTCGCGGCCGCGGCGATGCAGCGTTTCGGGCTGCGTCCGACGATCCTGACCGCGCTGGTGACGATGAGCGCGGGCGTCGCGCTGTCGTCGCTGATGACGCAGAGCTGGCAGATGGTGCTGATCTGGGGTCTGATGGTCGGCTGCTCGACGGGTGTCGTCGCGCTGACGCTGTCCGCGACCTTCGTCACGCGCTGGTTCCATGCGCGGCGCGGCCTCGTGATGGGGATCCTGACCGCGAGTACGGCCACCGGCCAGCTCGTGTTCCTGCCGATGCTCGCGGCGATCGCGCAGCACCACGGCTGGCGGCCGGTCGTGCTGGTCGTCGCGGTGGCGGCCGCGATCGTGATTCCGCTGGTGGCGTTCCTGCTGCCGGAGCGGCCGGCCGACGTGCAGTTGCGCCCGTACGGCGAGTCGGCCGACGCGCCTCCCGCACCCGATGCGACGAAGGAAAACCCGCTGGCGGTCGCGTTCCGCACGCTGCTGACGGCAAGCCGCTCGCGCGATTTCTGGCTGCTGTTCTTCAGCTTCTTCATCTGCGGCGCGAGCACCAACGGCTATGTCGGCACGCACCTGATCGCGATGTGCAGCGACTACGGGATGACCGAAGTGCAGGGCGCATCGCTGCTGGCCGCGATGGGCGTGTTCGACCTGTTCGGGACGACGCTGTCGGGCTGGCTGTCCGATCGCTACGACAACCGCGTGCTGCTGTTCTGGTACTACGGGCTGCGCGGGTTGTCGCTGATCTACCTGCCGCATGCGTTCGGCATCGATTTTTTCGGGCTGCCGCTGTTCGCGATGTTCTACGGGCTCGACTGGATCGCGACCGTGCCGCCGACCGTGCGGCTCGCCACCGACGTGTTCGGCAAGGCCGCCGCGCCGGTCGTGTTCGGCTGGATCGTCGCCGGCCACCAGCTCGGCGCGGCGTTCGCGGCGCTCGGCGCGGGGCTGCTGCGCGCGAGCCTCGGCACCTACACGGTCGCGTCGATGATCTCGGGCGGGCTGTGCATCGTCGGTGCGCTGATCGTGCTGCGAATCAATCGCGGCTCGTCCCGCGCGGCGGCGCAGGCCGCCTGAACGCAGCCGCACGGCCGGCCGCGTGCGGGGCGTGGCCGGTCAATGCAGGATCGGTGATTTGCATTGCGGGGGATCGGTGGGCGCGTGGCGGCTCAAGCGGTTATGCTTGCGGTTCGCCGGGCGTTCGCGCCCCTTCATCGATGTCAGCGAGGAACCGCATGTCCGTCAAACCTGCACCCACCACTGTTTCGATCCACGACCTGATCGCGGGCCGCTGGAGTCCGCGCGCGTATTCGGACGAGCCGGTCGGCGCCGCCGATCTGCATGCGGTGCTCGAAGCCGCGCGCTGGGCGCCGTCCGCCTACAACGCGCAGCCGTGGCGCTTCATCGTGTTCGATCGCACCCAGGACGAAGCTGCATTCAAGCGCGCCTTCGCGACGCTGGTGCCGTTCAACCAGGGCTGGAACGCACCGGCGCCGGTGTTGATCGCGGTGACCGCGCATACGCTCACGTCGAAGGGCGAGCCGGCGCCGACGGCACTGTACGACGCGGGCGCGGCTGCGATGTCGCTGGTGCTGCAGGCGTACGCGCTGGGCCTCGCCGCGCACCAGATGAGCGGCTTCGACCCGAAGGCGTTCCGCGATGCATTCGAGATTCCGGCCGATGTCGCGATTCCGGCGCTCATCTCGCTCGGCCATTACGGCAACGTCGACAAGCTCGATCCGGTGCTGCGCGACCGCGAAAAGGCGCCGCGCACGCGGCATGCGCTCGGCGAAGTCGTCTACGCGGGTGCATGGAAGAAGGGCTTCGACGCCGCAGCCTGATTCCGCAAGCGGGCGGACCCGCACCTCGCACCCGTCCGCGCCTGCCGCGGCCGCGCGTTACCCGTGCGCGATCGCGGTGTCCGCGAGCCGGTCGCGCGGCACCGGCGGTCGTCCCCGGTTGTGATCCGGCGGGCTTCATGATAAAAAGCCCGTCCTTTCCGTTTTCGCGCCGGCCATGCTGCGGCACCTTCCCATGACTTACTGCGCGATCGATTTCGGCACGTCCAATTCCGCCGTGGCGCTGCCCGATGGCGATGGCATGCGCCTCGCGCCCGTCGAGGGCGACCACCTGACCCTGCCCACCGCGATCTTCTTCAACAACGACGAGCAGACGGTCGAGTATGGCCGTGCGGCGCTGGCGTCCTATATCGACGGCTTCGACGGCCGCCTGATGCGTTCGATGAAGAGCATCCTCGGGTCGCCGCTCGCGGAGACCACGACCGATCTCGGCGACGGCAGCGCGATGGCGTACACGGAGATCATCGCGCGCTTCCTGACGCACCTGAAGCGCAAGGCCGAGACACGCACGGGCGCGCCGATCGGCCGTGCGGTGCTCGGCCGGCCGGTGTTCTTCGTCGACGACGATCCGCGCGCCGACAGCCTCGCGCAGAATCAGCTCGAAGCGGCCGCGCAGTCGGTCGGTTTCAAGGACGTGCATTTTCAGTACGAACCGATCGCGGCCGCGTTCGACTACGAGTCGCGCCAGCAGGCCGAGCGGCTCGTGCTGGTGGCTGACATCGGCGGCGGTACCTCGGACTTCTCGCTGGTCCGGGTCGGCCCGGAGCGGATGGCGCGCCTCGAGCGCAAGGACGACGTGCTCGCGCACCACGGCGTGCACGTCGCGGGCACCGATTACGACCGGCGCGTCGAGCTCGCGGCAATCCTGCCCGCGTTCGGCTATCGCTCGCTCGATCCCGAAGGGCGCGAACTGCCGAACCGGATCTACTTCGATCTGGCAACCTGGCACCTGATCAACACGGTCTACACGCCGAAGCGGCTGGGCGAGCTGAAGCTGATGAAGCACCTGTACCGTGAGGTCCGGCAGTACGACCGGCTCACGCGTGTGGTCGAGCAGCGGCTCGGGCATGCGTTGATGGCGCGCGCGGAAGAGGCGAAGATCGGCGTTGCGGCGGGCGGGGAGACGATGATCGACCTGAACGACGTGGAAGAGGATCTGCAGATTGCGTTCGATGCGGATCGACTCGTCGATGCGAGCGTCGACGACACCGCGCGCATCGTCGAGGCCGCGCGCGAGACGGTGCGGCTCGCGGGCGTCGCGCCGCGCGACGTCGGCGCGCTGTATTTTACCGGTGGCTCGACCGGCCTCGCGTTCCTGTCGGGCGCGCTGGCGGGCGCGTTCCCGGACGCGCAGCCGGTGTTCGGCGACCGTCTCGCGAGTGTCGCGACGGGGCTCGGCATTCACGCGCAACGGCTGTTCGGCTGAACGTGTGCAAAAATCCAACACGGCCGACGGCCGTTCGGATTATCGGCGGCGCCATGATTGGCGCGCCGGAAAACAAAAAGCCCCGCCGAAGCGGGGCTTTTTTACACGAAATATCGCGCCGAACTTAGACCGGACGGATGTTCGCAGCTTGCAGACCCTTCGGGCCCGTCTTCACTTCGAATTCAACCTTCTGGTTTTCTTGCAGCGTCTTGAAGCCTTCGACGCGGATTTCCGAGAAGTGCGCGAACAGATCGTCGCCGCCGCCTTCCGGGGTGATGAAGCCGAAGCCCTTTGCGTCATTGAACCACTTGACGGTACCGGTTGCCATGTTACTTGTTCCTAAAAAAATAAAACGGGGCCGAGGCCCATGGGTGCGGAAAATCAAGGAAGGGGGTAATAGGACCAACCGGAGTACCGTTGATGGGCGAACTACGAAAGAACCAATTCACTCGCCGCTTGAAATCCTGCAAAGTCATTTATACGGCTTATTGGATCGGCGGTCAACCGTATTTCCATACTGTCAGGGTTATTGCGGAGCTCAGGTTTACAAATCTTGCACGCGATGCGGATTTTTTGTAGGGGCCGAACGATTTTGCCGCCAACTTGCAGGTGCAACCGTTAAACTACGCGCCGCGCGGACCCGGTTGCCCCGATCGGATGACGGGTCCCCCCAAGAATGCGTGCGCGGTGCTGTCCGAGCCGATCCCGGACAGCGGGCCGACCATGCTTTTTGAGACACAGGAGAGGATGTGAAGAGTTCTATTCAACGGAACATCGGCCCGTTTGCATTGATGCTGACGGGGCTGGGTTCGATTATCGGCTCGGGCTGGCTGTTCGGCGCCTGGAAGGCCGCCAAGATTGCCGGTCCGGCGGCGATCTGCGCATGGATCATCGGCGCGGTCGTGATTCTCGCGATTGCATTGACGTACGCCGAACTGGGCGCGATGTTCCCGGAGTCGGGCGGCATGGTGCGCTACGCGCGCTACTCGCACGGCTCGCTGGTGGGGTTCATCAGCGCGTGGGCAAACTGGATTGCGATCGTATCCGTGATCCCGATCGAGGCCGAGGCGTCGATCCAGTACATGAGCACGTGGCCGTATCCATGGGCGCATGCGCTGTTCGTGAACGGCGAGTTGACGGTACCAGGGCTGCTGCTGTCGGCCGTGCTCGTAGTCATCTACTTCATGCTCAACTACTGGGGCGTGAAGGCCTTCGCGCGAGCGAACACGACGATCACGATCTTCAAGTTCCTGATCCCCGGCCTCACGATCCTCGGCCTGATGCTGACGAGCTTCCATTCGGAGAACCTCGGCACCACATCGAATGCGACCTTCGCGCCGTACGGCTGGTCGGCCGTGCTGACTGCGGTCGCGACGAGCGGTATCGTGTTCGCGTTCAACGGCTTCCAGAGTCCGGTGAACCTGGCCGGTGAAGCGCGCAATCCGTCGCGCAGCGTGCCGTTCGCGGTGATCTCGTCGATCCTGATCGCGCTCGTGATCTACGTGCTGCTGCAGATGGCGTACATCGGCTCGGTGAATCCGCTCGACGTCGCGCAGGGCTGGTCGCACTTCAACTTCAAGTCGCCGTTCGCCGAGCTGGCGATCGCGCTGAACCTGAACTGGCTCGCGATCCTGCTCTACGTCGACGCGTTCGTCAGCCCGAGCGGCACCGGCACGACCTATATGGCGACGACCACCCGGATGATCTACGCGATGGAGCGCAACAACACGATGCCGAAGATGTTCGGCAACGTGCATCCGCTCTACGGCGTGCCGCGTCAGGCGATGTGGTTCAACCTGCTGGTGTCGTTCATCTTCCTGTTCTTCTTCCGCGGCTGGAGCTCGCTCGCGGCGGTGATTTCGGTCGCAACGGTCATCTCGTACCTGACCGGCCCGATCAGCCTGATGGCGCTGCGCCGTTCGGCAACCGACATCGAGCGTCCGCTGTCGATCCCGCTGATGACGCTGATCGCGCCGTTCGCATTCGTCTGCGCGTCGCTGATCCTGTACTGGGCCAAGTGGCCGCTGACGGGCGAAATCATCCTGCTGATGGTCGTTGCGCTGCCGGTGTACTTCTTCTTCCAGGCGCGCTCGGGCTGGACCGGCTGGGGTGCCGACCTGAAGGCCGCATGGTGGCTGGTCGCCTACCTGCCGACGATGGCCGTGCTGTCGGTGATCGGCAGCAAGGAATTCGGCGGCCTCGGCTATCTGCCGTACGGCTGGGACATGCTGGTCGTCGCGGCGATCGCGCTGGTGTTCTACTTCTGGGGCGTGAACACGGGCTACCGGACCCAGTATCTCGACGAGCGCGAGTCGCACGACGAGATCCTCGAAGGTGTCGGTGCCTGACGACACCCGACCTGCCGCTGGAATCGGCAGCGGCAGGAAGCGCCAAAAAAGCCCGCCTGAGCATTGCTCAGGCGGGCTTTTTGTTTGGGTGCGCTTGGGCGCGCCGACGGTGCGGCGGGACTCAGGCGGCCGCGCTGGCGAACACGTAGTTCGTCATCGCGAGCACGCGCTGGTACGTGCCGAGCGACTGGATTCCGAGCCGGTAATCGTCGTCGGCCGCGCCGAGCGCGGTGAACACCGGCAGCAGGTGCTCGTCGGTCGGGTGCATCAGCGCCGCATGCGGCGCCTGCCGGCGATAGTCGAGCAGCGCGTCGACATCGTGCACGGCAAGCCTCGCCTCGAACCAGTCGGTGAATTCGGCGACACGCGGATCCGCATCTTCCGGCGCCGCGCCGAAATCGGCCGCGCGCAGGTTGTGGGTGATCTGGCCGGAGCCGATCACCATCACGCCTTCGTCGCGCAGCGGTCGCAGCGCACGGCCGAGCGCGAAGTGATGGGCCGCGTCCGCACGCGGCTGGATCGACAACTGCGCGACGGGCACGTCGGCTTCCGGGAACATCAGCAGCATCGGCACCCATGCGCCGTGGTCGAGGCCGTGCTCGGTCGTCGCGGTCGCGATGCCCGCCGTGTTCAGCAGTGCGGCTGCCCGCTCGGCCACATCGGGTGCGCCAGGGGCCGGATAGCGGATCTCGTACAGCGCTTGCGGAAAGCCGTAGAAGTCGTGGATCGTTTCCGGGTGCGCAGTGACGCTCGCGACCGGCTGCTGCGTGCCCCAGTGCGCGGACAGCATCAGCACCGCGCGCGGGCGCGGCAGCTCGGCGCCGAGGTGCGTGAATGCGCCGGACGGCAGCGTCGGGTCGATCGGCAGCGTGGGGGCGCCGTGAGACAGGTAGAGCGAGGGCAAGCGGTTCATCAGGGAAGCCTGCGAGAACGAGTTGCCTGTGACTATAGGCGTGTATCGAGCATTGATAAACGCGTTCGGAGGAATTTGATTGAATCGTATGTGTTGATAATTGAGGAGATTCCGGGCGCACGGAAGCCCGAGTGGCCTCGTGGCTGAGGGTTCGAGCCGATAGACGGTTGAATCGACGAAGATGCGCGCGCGATGGCGCCCATAGGGTGCGTGCGGCGGCTTACTGCGCGGGGCGGATGCCGGCCCACGGCGTCGTCATCGGCGTGTTGGGTGCGAACAGGTCGAGCACGCGCGTGACGGTCTGGTCGACGAGTTCCTCGATCGTCTTCGGCATTGCGTAGAACGCCGGCAGCGGCGGAAACACGATGCCGCCCATTTCGGTCACGGCCGTCATGTTGCGCAGATGGGCGAGGTTGAACGGCGTTTCGCGCACCATCAGGACGAGACGGCGACGTTCCTTCAGGGTGACGTCGGCCGCGCGCGTGATCAGGTTGTCCGACAGCCCGTGCGCGACGCTCGCGAGCGTCTTCATCGAGCAGGGCGCGATCACCATTCCGTCGGTTGCGAACGAACCGGACGCAATTGTCGCGCCGACATCGCGCACGGAATGCACGACATCCGCACGGCTTTCGACGTCGGCCTTCGACAACTTCAGTTCATGCTGGATGTTGAGCCAGCCGGCGTTCGAAACCAGCAGATGCGTTTCGACGCCGCCGGCGGCGCGCAGCAGTTCGAGCAGCCGGACGCCGTAGACCGCGCCGGTGGCGCCGGTGATCGCGACGATCAGCCGACGTGGCGGCGCGCTGGGAGATGCCATCGGAAAGATGGGTATTACGCGGCGGCGAACAGTTGCTGCAGTTCGCCCGACTGGTACATCTCCATCATGATGTCCGAGCCGCCGACGAATTCCCCCTTCACGTACAGCTGCGGGATGGTCGGCCAGTTCGAGAATTCCTTGATGCCCTGGCGGATTTCGTCGTCCTCGAGCACGTTGACCGTCTTGAACTGGTCGACGCCGCAGGCTTTCAGCACCTGCACGGCGCGGCCCGAAAAGCCGCACATCGGGAATTGCGCGTTGCCCTTCATGAAGAGCACGACCTGGTTTTCGTCGACGATTTGCTTGATACGTTGTTGGGTGTCCATGACTGACCTTGCGTTTGCGGGGCGTTAGAACGAAATGATAGCGGATTTCAACCGCACGGGCCGACCATCAGCCGGGCAGGCGGCCACCTGTCGTGCGTTCGATCGCGGCCAGGTCGGCGAGCGATTCGACCGCGACGAAGCCGCGCGACACGAGCAGCGCGCGTACGGCTTCGGCCTGGTCGTAGCCGTGCTCGATCCAGAGCGTGCCGCCCGGTTTCAAGTAGGCGCCGGCGCCCGCGACGATCGTGCGGATCGCGCTGAGGCCGTCGGCGTCATCGGTGAGCGCGCCGCGCGGCTCGAAACGCAGGTCGCCCTGCGCGAGATGCGGGTCGTGCTGTGCAATGTAAGGCGGGTTGCTGACGATCGTGTCGAACGCGAGCACCGGGTCGAGCGCTGCGTACCAGTCGCTTTGCAGCCAGTGCAGCGGGCCGCCGGGGCGGTGCGCGTCGAGCAGCTTGTCCGCATTGCGCTGCGCGACGTCGAGCGCGGCCGGCGAACGATCGAGCGCCCACACGCGCGCGTCGGGGCGTTCGGCCGCGATCGACACGGCGATCGCGCCGCTGCCGGTGCCGAGATCGAGCACGGCCGGATGCGGCCGTCCGTCGATCGCATCGAGCGCGGCTTCGACGAGCAGTTCGGTTTCGGGGCGCGGGATCAGCACGTCGGGCGTCACGTCGAACGGCCGGCCGAAGAATTCGCGCATGCCGACGAGCTGCGCGACCGGCTCACCGGCTATGCGACGTGCTTCGAGCGTGCGATAGCGTTCGATCGCGGCGGGCTCGAGCGGGGCGTCGCCGCGCGTGATCAGCTGCGTGCGCGTCCAGCCGAGCGCGTACGCGAGCAGCACGCGCGCATCGACCGCGTCGAGCGGCGAAGCCCGCAGCAGTTGGTCGGCGGTAACGTCGGACATCGCGGCCTCAGTCGGCGTCGCCGAGCGACGCAAGCAGTTCGGCCTGGTGTTCGGTGACGAGCGCGCCGATCAGTTCGTCGAGATCGCCGTCCATGAGTGCCTCGAGGCGATACAGCGTCAGATTGATCCGGTGATCGGTCATCCGGCCCTGCGGGAAGTTGTACGTGCGGATCCGTTCCGAGCGGTCGCCCGAGCCGATCAGGCTCTTGCGTGTCGCGGCTTCCTTCGCGTGCTGCTCGTGATACTGCTTGTCCTTGATCCGCGCGGCGAGCACCTTCAGCGCGCGATCCTTGTTCTTGTGCTGCGAGCGGTCGTCCTGGCACTCGACGACGATGCCGGTCGGGATGTGCGTGACGCGCACCGCCGAGTCGGTCTTGTTGATGTGCTGGCCGCCTGCGCCCGACGCGCGGAACGTATCGATGCGCAAGTCCGCCGGATTGATTTCGATCTCGCCGATCTCGTCGGCTTCCGGCATCACCGCGACCGTACACGCGGACGTGTGGATGCGCCCCTGCGTCTCGGTCGCCGGCACGCGCTGCACGCGATGGCCGCCCGATTCGAACTTCAGGCGCGAATACGCGCCCTGGCCGGCGATCCGCACGATCACTTCCTTGTAGCCGCCGAGGTCCGACGCGCTTTCCGACATCATCTCGACCTGCCAGCGCTGGCGCTCCGCGAAGCGCAGGTACATGCGCAACAGGTCGCCCGCGAACAGCGCCGATTCGTCGCCGCCGGTGCCCGCGCGGATTTCAAGGAAGATGTTGCGGTCGTCGTTCGGGTCCTTCGGCAGCAGCATTTTCTGCAACTCGCCTTCGAGGCGGACCATGCGCTCGCGCGCGCTGCGAATCTCGTCTTCGGCGAAATCGCGCATCGACGCATCGGTGAGCAGCTCCTGCGCGGCTGTCTCGTCGCTGCGCGACTGGCGCCACAGCGCGTACTGCTCGACGACCGGGCCGAGTTCCGCGTGTTCGCGCGTCAGCTTGCGGTATTGGTCGAGGTCGGCCGTTACGTTTTCGCGGCTCAGCAGGTCGTTCAGTTCGGCCAGCCGGGTGGACAGCTGGTCGAGCTTGCGTTGCATGCTCGTCTTCATGGTGTGGAGCGACGCTCCCGGGCAAGGATATTCGGAAAGGATAGGCCGGCTCGCGGCCGGCGGCAGGGCAACCGGCCGGCGCTAGTGGCCGGACTGGTCGTTCGAGCGCGGCGCGTGCTGGTAGAAGCCGCGCATCAGGTCGATCAGCGAATCGCGATCGGCGCCGTTCACGCGATTGAGCGCGCTCGTCGGGCCGTGGATCAGCTTGTTGGTCAGCGCCTGCGACAGCGCTTCGAGGACGGCGGCCGGATCGTCGCCGCGCGCGAGCAGCTTCTGCGCTTTCTCGACTTCCGCGCGGCGCAGCGCGTCGGCCTGCGTATGCATGTGACGGATCACCGGCACGACGCTGCGCGTATCGAGCCATTGCATGAAATTCTGGACGCGCGTCTCGATGATCGTCTCGGCTTGCGCGACCGCGGCCTGGCGTGATGCGTTGCCTTCACGCACGATCGCGCCGAGATCGTCGACGGTATAGAGGAATACGTCCTTCAACTCGCCGACTTCCGGCTCGATGTCGCGCGGCACCGCAAGGTCGACCATGAAGATCGGCCGGTGGCGGCGCGCCTTCACCGCGCGCTCGACCGCGCCCAGGCCGATGATCGGCAGCGTCGACGCGGTACACGACACGATGATGTCGAATTCGTGCATGCGGGTCGGCAGATCCGACAGCGGCATCGCGCGGCCGTTGAAGCGTTCGGCAAGCCGCTGCCCGCGTTCGGCGGTGCGGTTCGCGATCACGAGTTCACGCGGGCCTTGCGCGGCGAAATGCGTGGCGCACAGTTCGATCATCTCCCCGGCGCCGATGAACAGCACGCGCTGATCCGACACCTTTTCGAAAATACGCTGCGCAAGACGGACCGCTGCGGCGGCCATCGACACCGACTGCGCGCCGATCTCGGTCGTACCGCGCACTTCCTTCGCGACGGCGAACGTGCGCTGGAACAACTGGTTCAGATAGGTGCCGAGCGCGCCGGCTTCCGTCGCGGTGCGCACCGCGTCCTTCATCTGGCCCAGAATCTGCGTTTCGCCGAGCACCATCGAATCGAGGCCCGATGCGACGCGGAACGCGTGCCGGACCGCTTCCGACTGCGGCAACGCATACACGTGCGGCGCGAGCTCGTCGACGGGAATCTGGTGATACTCGGATAGCCAGCGAATCGCGCCTTCGCGCGCGGCCCGGTCGTCGGTCGCGCAATAGAGCTCGGTGCGGTTGCAGGTCGACAGGATCGCCGCTTCAGGCGCGTTGGGCGCCTGGGGGCCGAGGAACACGTTCTTGAACGTGACGAGAGCCGGCTTGATTTGCTCGAGCGGAAACGCCACGCGTTCGCGCAGGGCGACAGGCGCAGTGTGGTGATTGATTCCGATCGTGAGGAGTTGCATATCGAGGGCTATCGTTTAGCCCCATATTATAGCGTTTCGGCGATTTCCTCACCCGCGGCATACTGAGCATCAGCGTGGCGTGGCCTCGAATTTGGGGGCTCGATCGGCACGCGATCGAGCTGATAGCCATAGCCGTAGAGCGGCAGGAGCCGGTAGCCGTGTTCGGGAAGCAGTTGCAGTTTGCTGCGCAGCCGGGACGCATGCGTGTCGAGCGTACGCGACTTCATGTCGCGGCGGCGGCCCCAGACCGTCTCGAGGATATGGGCGCGCGACACGGGCCGCGACAGGTTCGCGAACAACAATTGCGCGAAGCGGAATTCCTTCGGCGTGAGCGCGACGGCTGCGTCGCCGAAGCGCACGATGCCGTGGGTCGCATCGAACGCGTATTCTCCATACATTTCGCGCGAACGGTTCGGCGGCCGCCGCACCCCGGCGCGGCGGCTCAGCGCATTGACCCGCGCGAGCAGCTCGGGCCCGCTCACCGGGCGCACCAGGCAATCGTCGGCACCCGCGTGCAGGCAGGACACGATTTCGCTTTCGCGCGGCAGTTGCATCACGGCGATGGCCGGCAGCCCGGGCAGGACCATCTGCGCCCGTGGAATGACTTCCTCGGCCGGTTGATCGCCGGCCCAGCTGCCGGTGATCAGCATGTCGCAGGTATCGTTGGCGAGCCACGCGAAAAACGCCGCGCTGGACGAAAACGCATGACACACGTGACCGCCGGCGAAGAGCAGGCGGTTCAGGAGCGCAGCATGACGTACCTCGGGATCGATCAGGGCGATTCGCATGTGGATTTCTTCAGTACGGCTGCCGGTGCGCGCTTGCCATAATGTCGGCTCGGCCCCTACACTCGAATGTTCGCGGCGCCCGGCTGGTCCAGGGTTCGATGGATGAATCGATGCTAGCCGCTGGCAACGTTCACGCCTATGGGACGAATCTGAATTTATAGAAGGCGTCGAATGAACTGGTTTGGAATCCTTGTCCTGGGAGCGGCCGTCGGGCTGTTCGGCCGATGGCTGCATCCGATGCGGCGCACGGGGCGGCCGGCATGGTGGATCGCGGTGCTGGTCGGCATCGCGGGCGCGGTCATCGCGCGCATCGCCGGCAATCTCTCGGGACTGTTTTACGATGGCGAGACGCTCGAATGGCCGGTCTGCACCGGCGTCGCGTTCCTTGCCGTAGCCGTGACGGTCGCACTGTCGGCCCGTCGCTGAATGCCCTCAGGTGAAATCATGAATGCCCGTCTCCCCGAAGTCTCGTCGGTGCCGGCTCGCATCGCGCTGCTGCGCGGCGCGATGGTCCGCGAGGACCTGGCCGCCTATCTCGTGCCGTCCGCCGATCCTCACCTGTCCGAGTACCTGCCCGAACGCTGGCAGGCACGCCGCTGGCTGTCCGGTTTCACGGGCTCGGTCGGCACGCTGGTCGTGACTGCGGATTTCGCGGGCCTGTGGGTCGACAGCCGTTACTGGGTGCAGGCCGAGGCGCAGCTCGCGGGCACCGGCGTCCAGCTGATGAAGATGATGGGCGGCCAGCAGAGCGCGCCGCACGTCGACTGGCTCGCGCAGAATGTGCCGGCCGGTGCGACGGTCGGCGTCGACGGCGCCGTGCTCGGCGTCGCCGCGGCCCGCGCGCTGACGGCCGCGTTGAGTGCGCGCGGCATCGCGTTGCGTACCGATTGCGATCTGCTCGACGCGATCTGGCCCGAGCGGCCGGGGCTGCCCGGCGACGCCGTGTTCGAGCACGTGGCACCGCAGGCCGATGCGACGCGCGCAACCAAGCTCGCCGAAGTGCGCCGCGCGATGCACGCGCAGGGGGCGCAATGGCATTTCGTGTCGACGCTCGACGATCTCGCATGGCTGTTCAACCTGCGCGGCGCCGACGTCAACTTCAACCCCGTGTTCGTCGCGCACGCGATGATCGGTCCCGATTGCGCGACGCTGTTCGTCGCCGACGGCAAGGTGTCGCCGGCGCTCGCCGCGTCGCTCGCGCAGGACGGCGTCGAGGTCCGTGCATACGACGCGGCTCGCGCGTCGCTCGCGGCGCTGCCCGACGGTGCAACGCTGCTGATCGATCCGCGCCGCGTGACGTTCGGCACGCTCGAGGCAGTGCCGGCCGGTGTGAAGCTGGTCGAGGCCGTGAATCCGTCGACGTTCGCGAAGTCGCGCAAGACATCCGCCGAGATCGAGCACGTGCGCGTGACGATGGAGCACGACGGTGCTGCGCTCGCCGAATTCTTCGCGTGGTTCGAGCAGGCCGTGAACCGCGAGACGATCACCGAGCTGACGATCGACGAGCAACTCACGGCCGCGCGCGCCCGCCGCCCCGGCTATGTATCGCCGAGCTTTGCGACGATCGCCGGCTTCAACGCGAACGGCGCGATGCCGCACTACCGCGCAACGGCCGAGTCGCATGCAACGATCGCCGGCGACGGCCTGCTGCTCGTCGATTCGGGCGGCCAGTACACGACCGGCACGACTGACATCACGCGCGTGGTGCCGGTCGGCACGGTCAGCGACCTGCAGCGCCGCGATTTCACGATCGTGCTGAAGTCGATGATGGCGCTGTCGCGTGCACGGTTTCCGCGCGGCATCCGCTCGCCGATGCTCGACGCGATCGCGCGTGCGCCGATGTGGGCGGCCGGGCTCGACTACGGCCACGGCACCGGGCACGGCGTCGGCTATTTCCTGAACGTGCACGAAGGTCCGCAGGTCATCTCGCACTATGCGCCGGCCGAACCGTACACGGCCATGGAAGAGGGGATGATCACGTCGATCGAGCCGGGCGTGTACCGGCCCGGCAAGTGGGGCATCCGGATCGAGAACCTGGTCGTGAACCGCGCGGGCGGGCAGACCGAGTTCGGCGACTTCCTCGCGTTCGAGACGCTGACGCTGTGCCCGATCGACACGCGCTGCGTGCTGGTCGAGATGCTGCATGAGGAAGAGCGCGCGTGGCTGAACGCGTACCACGCGACGGTGCGCGAGCGCGTCGGCCGGCACGTGAGCGGCGACGCGAAGGCGTGGCTCGACGCACGCACGCAACCGATCTGACGCAACGCGCAATGCGCAACGCCGGCCGGACGACGGCCGGCACTGCTCGGCTACCGGGCGACCGTCGTGTCCGAGATCTGTATACGACGAACGAGCATGCGCATCTGTCGGCCGCGCAGATCGTCGCGCATAGTCACTTCATCTGGGAAAACAACTCGCTGTCGGGCAACGCAGTGACGCCGCGCCCGCTCGCCGACGTGCTTGCCACGGAGTTCGCATGACAATCAAGGCGGTAGTGTTCGATTTCGGTGGCGTGCTGATCGACTGGAGCCCCGAGTACCTGTACCGGCAACTGATTCCGGACGAGGTCGAGCGTCGCTGGTTTCTGACGCACGTTTGCGCGATGGAGTGGGTCGTCCGTCAGGACGGCGGCCAGACGATCGACGAAGGGACGAGCGAACTCGTCGCGAAGTTTCCCGGGCACGAGGCACTGATTCGCGCGTTCTACGCGCGCTGGCACGAGATGATCGGCGGGGTGCTCGACGACGGTGCGGCACTCGTCGAGCGGCTCGACGGGCAGGGGATGCCGCTCTTCGGGTTGACGAACTGGTCCGCGCAGACCTTCCCGTATGCATGGGACAACTTCCCGATCCTGCGGCGCTTCAAGGACATCGTCGTGTCGGGGCGCGTGAAGCTCGTGAAACCCGATCCGGCGATCTATCGCGCGATGCATGCGCGGATCGATCCGTACCTGCCGGGCATCGCGCCGCACGAACTCGTGTTCATCGACGACAACGCGAAGAACGCCGCGGCTGCGACAGCGCTCGGCTGGCACGGCATTCATCACACGAGCGCGGCGACGACCGCGGCGCGGTTGCGCGAACTGGGCGCGCTCGCATAGGGGCGGCCGCTTTCGGCATCCGGCCCGCGTTGTCGCGCGGCCGGATGTCGGGCCCACGCCGCTTAACGGCTGATCGGCTTGTAGCGCAGGCGCTTCGGCTTCGCGGCTTCCTCGCCGAGGCGCGCACGCTTGTCGGCTTCATATTCCTGGTAGTTGCCGTCGAAGAACGTGACCTGCGAATCGCCTTCGAACGCGAGGATATGCGTCGCGATCCGGTCGAGGAACCAGCGATCGTGCGAGATCACCATTACCGAGCCCGCGAATTCGAGCAGCGCATCTTCCAGCGCGCGCAGCGTTTCGACGTCGAGGTCGTTCGACGGTTCGTCGAGCAGCAGCACGTTGCCGCCGGAGATCAGCGTCTTCGCGAGGTGCAGACGGCCGCGTTCGCCGCCGGACAGGTTGCCGACGATCTTCTGCTGGTCGCCGCCCTTGAAGTTGAAGCGGCCGATGTACGCACGCGACGGCGTTTCGTACTTGCCGACCGTCAGCACGTCGGCGCCGCCCGAGATTTCCTCGAACACCGTCTTCGAGCCGTCGAGTGCGTCGCGGCTCTGGTCGACATACGCGAGCTTCACGGTCGGGCCCATCACGACCTCACCCGAATCCGGTTGTTCCTTGCCGGTCAGCATCCGGAACAGCGTCGACTTGCCGGCGCCGTTCGGGCCGATGATGCCGACGATCGCGCCGGCTGGAATCTTCAGGTTCAGGTTGTCGATCAGCAGGCGGTCGCCGAACGCCTTGCTGACGTTCTTGAACTCGATCACCTCATTGCCGAGGCGGTCGCCGACCGGAATGAAGATTTCCTGCGTTTCGTTGCGCTTCTGGTATTCCTGGCTGCTCAGCTCCTCGAAGCGGGCGATGCGCGCCTTCGACTTCGCCTGGCGGCCCTTCGGGTTCTGGCGCACCCACTCCAGTTCCTTCTTGATCGCCTTCTGGCGTGCCGATTCCGACGCTTCTTCCTGCTTCAGGCGCTCTTCCTTCTGGTCGAGCCAGCTGCTGTAGTTGCCCTTCCACGGAATGCCGTGGCCGCGGTCGAGTTCGAGAATCCACTCGGCTGCGTTGTCGAGGAAGTAGCGATCGTGGGTGACGGCGACGACGGTGCCCGGGAAGCGCACCAGGAACTGCTCGAGCCAGTCGACGGATTCGGCGTCGAGGTGGTTGGTCGGTTCGTCGAGCAGCAGCATGTCAGGCTTCTCGAGCAGCAGCTTGCACAGCGCGACGCGGCGCTTTTCGCCTCCCGACAGATGCTCGATCTTCGCGTCCCACGCCGGCAGGCGCAGTGCGTCGGCCGCCACTTCGAGCTGCTGCTCGGGGCTGCCGCCGTCGCTCGATGCGAGGATCGCTTCGTATTTCGCCTGCTCGGCCGCGAGCGCGTCGAAATCGGCGTCCGGTTCCGCATATGCGGCGTAGATCTCTTCGAGCTTCTTGTTGGCCTGGAACAGGTCGCCGAGGCCTTCCTCGACGGCTTCGCGCACCGTCTTCGTCGGGTCGAGCTGCGGCTCCTGCGGCAGGTAGCCGATGTTCAGGTTCGGCATCGGCGTCGCTTCGCCTTCGATGTCCTTGTCGACGCCCGCCATGATGCGGATCAGCGTCGACTTGCCCGAGCCGTTCAGGCCGAGCACGCCGATCTTCGCGCCGGGAAAGAACGATAGCGAGATGTCCTTCAGGATCTGGCGCTTGGGCGGCACGATCTTGCCGACCCGGTTCATCGTGAAAACGTATTGGGCCATTTGGATGTGAAAGTCAGAAATGGTTGAGACTGCCGCGCAGCGCGCGCGGGCGTGGCGGCATCGGGTGATTCGGTACGGAGCGTGCCGCGCAGGGCGCGGCGGTGTCGCCGCGTGCGGCGACGCGAGCGCGTATTGTACTTCGCCGCCGGCTGTCGCTGACACCGCACTGGCCATTCGGCCGACCCGCGTTCACAGCCACGCGGCGACGCCGCCGTGCCCCGAGCAGGTGCCGCGCCGATGGCGGCTGAAGCTGTACGCGCCGTCGCGGCAGCGCGCGCTCGCGCCGTCGGGCGCGCGTCCCGATTTCGAATGGGCCGGCGCATGCACGGTGTCGCCGTCGCGATTGCGGTACGTGTCGTGACGGTCGAGGTCGGCTTCGTTGCCGTAGCCGGGTGATGCGCGGTACGCGTGTGCCGGAGTCGGCAGTGCGGCGCATGCGACGAACAGCGCGGCCGACAGGGTCGCGATGTGCGTTGCGCGGCGCAGCAGGGCAGGCATGGTCTCTCTCCGCATGTTCTTGTCGATCGCGGGCTGGCGGCCCGCGCCGCATGTTAGCCGATCGGCAGCCTGTCGTTGTTGCCGCTACGCCGCGCCCGTCATCGATGCGGCGCCGTCGGCCCGCGCGGCGTCGAGAATCCATCTGCGGAACGCAGCGCCCTTCGTGCGTTCCGCGTGATGTGGCGGATAGACGAGGTAGTAAGCGAAATCGTCGAGCCATGCGATATCGGCAAGCTGCACGAGCCGGCCGCTCGCGAGCTCGTTGCGCACCATCGCCGCCGGCAGCAGCCCGGCGCCCTGGCCGGCGAGGATCGCCTGCAGCAACAGGCCCGAATCGTCGAACGCGGGGCCGCGCGGCGGACCGAAGTCGTCGATCCGCTGCGCGTCGAACCAGATGTGCCAGCCTTTGCGCTCGGCGTCGTGCAGGTGCGGCCAGCCGGTCAGGTCGGCGGGCGTCGCCGGCATGCCCAGCCGCGCGACGAGATCGGGCGCCGCGAGCGCGACGATCTCCACCGTCAGCAGACGTTCGCTGCACAGCCCGAGGTAGCGGCCGAGGCCGTGGCGAATTGCGACGTCGACGCCGTCGCGCGAGAAATCCGCGAGTGCGTGGCTCGTGACGATCTGCAGATCGACGTCCGGGCATGCGTCGCGGAACTGCGCGAGGCGCGGCACGAGCCACGCGGACGCGAAAAACGGCGTGACGCTCACCGTCAGCACGCCGCTGTCGGCGGCGCCCGATACGCGTTGCGAGGCGTCGGCGATCTGCCGGAACGCGTTGCGCACAGGCGGCAGGTAGTCGCGGCCCGCGGCCGTCAGCAGGATGCCGCGGTTCACGCGCTCGAACAGCTCCACGCCGAGATGCGTCTCGAGCGTGCGGATCAGCTGGCTCACCGCGCCGGGCGTGACCGACAACTCCTCGGCCGCGGATTTCACCGACAGATGACGGGCGGCCGCTTCGAATGCACGCAGCGCATTCAGCGGCGGCAAGCGGGAACGTTTCATTAAGTTTTTCTAAATTGAAAGACCGACGAAATATCGTTTGAGACGATGAGCAGGCGCGAGTACCGTTGTTGCAGAAGATCGTATTGCCATGGCGAGGCTTCTCGCAGCCTGTGCGATCAACATAGTTCAACTATATCCACGACGCAAATGGACGCCGCCCGGCGGCCGGTGCGTCACCGACAGGAGCAATGTCATGAACCGCCCGCGCGCATCGCGCGTCTTCTACGGCTGGTATGTGGTGGCAGCCGCGTTCGCCGTCACGTTCGTCGGATTTGGCTGCGCGTACTCGTTCAGTGCGTTCGTCGAGTCGCTGCAGCGGGATTTCGCCGCGTCGCGCGGGCGGATCTCGCTCGTGTTTTCGCTGGCGGGCTTCCTGTATTTCGGTTTCGGCATCGTCAGCGGCCCGCTCGCCGATCGCTTCGGCTCGCGGCGGCTTGCCGTCGTCGGGATGCTGCTGACGGCCGCTGGGCTTGCGGCCGCCGGTGCCGCGCATACGCTGCTGCAGGTCTATGTCGCGTACGGGCTGGGTGTCGGCCTCGGTGTCGGCTGCGCGTACGTGCCGGCCGTCGGCGCGGTGCAACGCTGGTTCGTGCGCCGGCGTGGCTTCGCGTCGGGGCTCGCGGTCGCAGGGATCGGTGTCGGTACGCTCGTGATGCCACCGCTCGCATCCGCGCTGATTGCGCACGTCGGCTGGCGTGGCGCGTATGTCGCGCTGGCCGTGATCGCCGTTGTGGTGGGCGCGGGCATGTCGCTGTTGATCGAGAACGACCCGCGCGGGCGCGGTTTGTCGCCCGATGGCGATGCGGCGCGTGCGCCGGCGGGCGAGGATCGGCGCGGTGCCGCCGCGGCGACCGTGCGCGAGGCCGTCACGTCGCGGCCGTTCGCGAGCCTCTACGCGGCGTGCCTCGTCTGTTCGTTCGGCGTCTTCGTGCCGTTCGTGCACCTCGTGCCGTACGCGCTCGATCACGGCGTCGCGCCGTCCACGGCGGTATTGCTGCTCGGTGCGATCGGCGTGGGCAGCACGGCAGGACGCTTTTTCCTCGGCGGCCTCGCCGATCGCTTCGGTCGTCGCGCATCGCTGCTCGCGATGTTCGCCGGCATGGCCGTCGCCCTTGTCGCATGGGCCGGCGCCGGCACCGTAGCGACGCTTGCCGCGTTCGCCCTTGTATTCGGCGTGTTCTACGGCGGCTGGGTTGCCGTGCTGCCCGCCGTCGTGATGGACTACTTCGGCGGGCGCAACGTCAGCGCGATCATCGGCATTCTCTACACGAGCGTCGCGTTCGGTACGCTGATCGGGCCGGCCGCGGCCGGTTTCATCTACGACGCAGGCGGCGGCTACCTCGTGCCGATCCTTGCGAGCGCCGCCGCGAATGCGATTGCGTTCGCGATCGTTGCCGCCACCGGGCGCGCATCGGTGGCCGCGCGCGCGGCCGGTCGCTAGACGAATCAGGCGCGGCCGTCGGCTAGGCGCTGCCGGTGATTTCCGCTACGGTGGCCGGGACGTCGATCATCGACGCACGGAGGCGCATCGTGACATTCGACGAAGTCCGGCGGATCGTGCTCGCGTGGCGGGGTGTCGAGGAAGGCACGTCGTACGGCACGCCCGCACTCAGGGTGAAGGGCAAGATGCTCGCGCGCCTGCGCGAGGACGGCGACACGCTCGTCGTGAAGGGCGTCGGCCCCGATGAGCGCGCGTGGCTGATCGAATCGGAGCCCGACGTGTATTACATGACCGATCACTATGCAGGCTGGCCGATCGTGCTGGTGCGCCTGTCGGCGGCGCATCCCGACGCCGTGAAAAACCTGCTTCTGCGAGAATGGCGTGCAATCGTGCCGGCCAAGTGGCAGGACGAAGGGGCGGGCGGCGCGAACTGAGTGCGTGGTGCGGCGCGCGCTGCGGGACACGCGAACGTCACTGGTGCTACGCGATCGCGGCGATGCCGGCCGACGGCAATCGGTCGCTCCAGCGGCCCACAATCAGGGGCCAGACTGGACCAGGCGTTGCATCGTTTCGCATCGATGCAACAAGTGGTTCTATCGAAATTCTTCAATTGGTTCTTAGTGAAGAACCGTTTGATGCTTACACTCCTTCGCTTCGAAGGCGGCTGACCGACACAGCCGACGAAAAGGGCGCACGCGATGCGTCGGCGCCCCGTGCGCCGCATCGCACCCGCAGCTTCGCAGACTGCGTCGCGCACCCACCGGAACAGGCTTGATCTGGCTCCATGCCCGTATGCCGCGCACGCGCGGCGGGCAGCCGGATTCGACAACGATAACTCCCCGCGCCGCCTTCAGCGACTACCGGTCGTACCGGAACCGTTTTTTGGAGAGAGACACATGAGTGGAAGCAAGACAGGCCTCGGCACCGGTCTGAAGCAGCGTCACGTGACGATGATGTCGATTGCCGGCGTCATCGGCGCGGGCTTGTTCGTCGGCTCCGGCCATGCGATCGCGGAAGCCGGCCCGGCTTCGATCCTCGCGTATGCGATCGCGGGCGTACTGGTCGTGCTGGTGATGCGCATGCTCGGCGAGATGGCCGTTGCGCATCCGGACAGCGGTTCGTTCTCGACCTATGCCGATCGCGCGATCGGCCACTGGGCCGGCTTCTCGATCGGCTGGCTGTACTGGTGGTTCTGGGTGCTCGTGATCCCAATCGAGGCGACGGCCGCCGCTACCATTCTCAACGCGTGGTTCCCGAGCATCGCGACCTGGATCTTCGCGCTCGGCATCACGCTGCTGCTGACGATCACCAACCTTTTCTCGGTCAAGAACTACGGCGAATTCGAATTCTGGTTCGCGCTGATCAAGGTCGTCGCGATCGTCGTGTTCCTGTGCATCGGCGGAGCGGCGATCGTCGGCATCGTGCCGGCACCGGCCGTGTCGGGCGTGTCGAACCTTTTTGCGCACCACGGCTTCATGCCGAACGGAGCGAGCGCCGTGCTTGCGGCGATGCTGACGACGATGTTCTCGTTCCTCGGCACCGAGATCGTGACAATCGCGGCCGCCGAATCGGATAATCCGCAACGCCAGATCGTGCGCGCGACGAATTCGGTCATCTGGCGTATCACGCTGTTCTATCTCGGCTCGATTCTGGTCGTTGCGGCCATCGTGCCGTGGAACGATCCGCTGCTGCCGCAGCACGGCTCGTATCAGCGCGCGATGGAGCTGATCGGCATTCCGAACGCGAAGGCGATCATCGACGTGATCGTGCTCGTGTCGGTCGCGAGCTGCCTGAATTCGGCGCTGTACACCGCGTCGCGGATGCTGTTCTCGCTGTCCAAGCGCAAGGACGCGCCGGCCTTCCTGCATCGCACCGATGCGACCGGCACGCCGCGTGCGGCCGTGCTGGCATCGACCGCATTCGGTTTCCTGACCGTGATCGCGAACTACCTGATGCCGGAGCAGGTGTTCGGCTTCCTGCTGGCGACGTCGGGTGCGATTGCGCTGCTCGTGTATCTCGTGATCGCGATCTCGCAGTTGCGGATGCGCAAGACGCTCGAATCGAGCGGCGCGGACCTGACGCTGCGGATGTGGCTGTTCCCGTGGCTCACGTGGGCTGTAATCCTGTTCATCTGCGGCACGCTGACCGTGATGTTCGTCAGCGAGGAGCACCGGATGGAAGTCGGTGCGACGGCCGTGCTCGCGCTGATCGTGCTGTTTGCTTCGTGGCTGAACAAACGCGGCCGCGACGCGCAAGCGGGTGCGGGGCGGGGGGTGTCGGCGATGTAACGACGACGTGACGGAGCGGCGGCTGCTCTGAGCGTTCGCTGCCGGTCGGCGCGGGGGTTCCCGCCGTGAAATGGCCCGATCGGCATGTGCCGGTCGGGCCATTTGTCTTTCGCGAGTAAGCAGATGTGCTTGCCCCTGGCGATGCAGGCCGTTCCGCAACATGGTGTGTCATCGACATCTGGACTTACAAAAATCGAACTCGTCTGATTTCATCGGCACGGCAACGGCAACTTCATACATTGTTTGCTTCGACAACCGAAGTGAATGATGAAGTCGACTCGCGATTAGCGGTCGTGCCGGGAGGGTGACCGATGGCGAATGAGAGCATGCGCTTGAGTGAAGCGGGCTGGTCCGCGCTGCGTTCGGCGAATCAGAGCGATGATGCTGGCGTGGTGTTCACACATGGGTCAGCTCGTCTGGATTCAGCCGCGAGACGAGAACGGGCGTTTCCTGGCACCCGTCCGTTCGAACGGCCTTGCCAATCGGCATCGGCTCGAATCGGCGCCGTTTCAGCCACAACAGAGGGCGCAGTGGGACGGGCCATGATCGGTTTGTTCGTGCTGGTGTCGACGAATGCATTTGCCGGTCCGGCGCCAGCCGACAATTTTAAAGCCAGGCGGTAGTTCCGCTGGCCCGCTTGATCCCTTGCTCCACTTGGTACCTCTTCGCTTCGGCGAAAAAGTGTCAACCTATTTCAGGACGGGTTAGCGGAATGAAAAAAGACCCGCTACTTCAGCGGGCCTTTCCTGGGTGCGGCGACACTGCGAGAAGCAGTGTCTGTCGATGCATCAGACGTTGAACAGGAAGTTCATCACATCCCCGTCGTGCACGACGTATTCCTTCCCTTCGGCGCGCATCTTGCCGGCTTCCTTCGCACCCTGTTCGCCCTTGTACGTGACGAAGTCGTCGAACGCGATCGTCTGCGCGCGAATGAAGCCGCGCTCGAAGTCGGTGTGGATCACGCCTGCCGCTTGCGGTGCGGTGTCGCCGATATGGATCGTCCACGCGCGCACTTCCTTCACGCCGGCGGTGAAGTAGGTTTGCAGGCCGAGCAGCTTGAAGCCCGCGCGGATCACGCGGTCGAGGCCCGGCTCTTCCATGCCCATGTCGGCGAGGAATGCTTCCTTGTCGGCATCGTCGAGATCGGCGATTTCCGCTTCGATGGCCGCGCATACCGCGACGACCGGCGAATTCTCGCTTTCCGCGTACTTGCGCACCACGTCGAGGTGCGGGTTGTTCTCGAAGCCGTCATCCTTCACGTTCGCGACGTACATCGCCGGCTTCGCGGTGATCAGGCAGAACGGCTTGAGCAGCGCCTGCTCGTCGTCCGACAGATCGAGGCCGCGCACGGCCTTGCCCTGGTCGAGGTGCGCGCGCACCCTCTCGAGCACCGCGGCGAGCTTCACCGCTTCCTTGTCGTTGCCCGACTTCGCAGCCTTCGAGTAGCGCGTGAGCGCCTTCTCGACGGTGCCGAGGTCGGCGAGCGCGAGTTCGGTGTTGATCACTTCGATGTCGTCGATCGGGCTGACCTTGCCGGCGACGTGGATGACGTTGTCGTCCTCGAAGCAGCGCACGACGTGCGTGATCGCATCGGTTTCACGGATGTTCGCGAGGAACTGGTTGCCGAGGCCTTCACCCTTGCTCGCGCCCGCGACGAGGCCCGCGATGTCGACGAATTCGACGACGGCCGGCACGACGCGCTCGGGCTTCACGATTTCGGACAGCGCCTTCAGGCGCGTGTCGGGCACCTCGACGATGCCGACGTTCGGCTCGATCGTGCAGAACGGGTAGTTCTCGGCGGCGATGCCGGCCTTGGTCAGCGCATTGAACAGGGTGGACTTGCCGACGTTGGGCAAGCCGACGATGCCGCATTTGAGGCTCATGGAATCCTTCGAACGGGTGAGGCGGCGCGGCCGGACAATGCACGGCGGCGCGGGAAAATAGGGACGGCCGGCGCTTGGGGCGCGGCGAGCCGACGTTCAGAGGCGCTATTGTACCGTGCCGGCGCACCGGTTTCCGGGCTCGACCCGAACGGCCGATGCGACGGGCCGCCGCGCTGCCGGCCGCGCCCGCGATTCTGCTGATTTCCCGCAAAGTCCGGCCGCGTAAGGGATTGGCCCCGCAGCTATAATGCCCGCCATGACTGCCCACCCTATCTTCGACGTCGCCGTGGTCGGCGGCGGGCTCGTCGGCAAGACAGCCGCGCTCGCGCTGACCCAGTCCGGCTACAAGACCGCGTTGCTGGCACAGCCGGCCGCGCCGCGCCCCGCCGATCTCGCGTTCGACACGCGCATCTATGCCCTGTCGTCCAGCTCGCAGGCATTGCTGGAGCGGCTGCGGGTCTGGCAGGCGCTGGACCACGGCCGGCTTGCGCCGGTGTACGACATGCGCGTGTACGGCGATGCGCACGCGGAACTGCATTTCTCCGCGTACCAGGCGTCCGTGCCGCAACTCGCGTGGATTGCCGAATCGTCGCTGATCGAGGCGTCCCTCGATGCCGCGCTGCGGTTCCAGCCGAATCTCACGTGGTTCGATGCGCGTGCGCAAGGCTTCGACGTGCGCAACGACGCGGCCGTGCTCACGCTGTCGTCGGGGCAGGTGCTCGAAGCGGACCTCGTGGTCGGCGCGGACGGTGCCCATTCGTGGGTGCGTTCCCAAATGGGGGCCAAGATCGAGCGGCGCGATTACCGGCAGACGGGCATCGTCGCGAACTTCAAGGCGTCGCTGCCGCACCGCGAGACGGCCTGCCAGTGGTTTCATGAAGGCGAGATCATTGCGCTGTTGCCGTTGCCGGACGGCCATGTGTCGCTCGTGTGGTCCGCGCACACCGCGCACGCGGATGAACTGCTCGCGCTCGATCCCGCGCAACTCGCTGCCGAAGTCGAGCGCGTGTCGCACGGCCAGGTCGGCACGCTCGAATGCGTGACGCCGGCCGCCGGCTTCCCGCTCGCGCTGCAGACCGTCGACAAGCTGATCGCCCCGCGCGTCGCGCTCGTCGGCGATGCCGCGCACCTGATCCACCCGCTCGCCGGGCAAGGGATGAACCTCGGGCTGCGGGACGTCGCGGCGCTCGCCGATGCGATCGCAAACAAGGAAAGCTTCCGCAACCTCGGCGATACCGTGCTGCTGCGCCGCTACGAGCGTTCGCGCCGCGAGGACATCCGCGCGCTGATGGTCGCGACCGACGGGCTGCAGCGGCTGTTCGCGGTGCCGGGTTCGTTCGCGAAGGCGGTGCGCAACGCGGGCATGGCGTTCGTCGGCGCGCAACCGCTCGTGAAGCGCTGGCTCGTGTCGGCCGCGCTCGGTTGAGCGAACCTTCACGCACGGTGCCGGTCGGACAGGGTTCCGTTACGGCGTACACTGTGCCGTGCACTCCGATTGAGCTGAAGGAACGACTGGATGAAAAAAACTATCCGCATCGCGTCGCTGGCGCTGGCCGTCACGATGGCGACGCTTGGCTGCACCGCGCAGGCCGACCAAACCACCGACAAGCTGAAAGCGACGCTGCAAGCGCGTCTGGGCAGCGACGCACCGGTCAAGAGCGTGTCGAAATCGCCGGTCGCGGGGCTGTACGAAGTGAACCTCGGCTCGCAGATCATCTATAGCGATGCAGCCGGCGACTACGTGCTGCTCGGCGATCTCGTCGACACCAGGACGCACAAGAACCTGACCGACGCGCGCCTGTCCGATCTCAACAGGATCGACTTCACGAGCCTGCCGTTCGCGAACGCGATCAAGGTCGTCAAGGGCAATGGCGCGCGCAAGATCGCGGTGTTCTCCGATCCGAACTGCCCGTACTGCAAGCGGCTCGAGACGACGCTGCAGTCGATCGACAACGTGACCGTCTACACGTTCCTGTACCCGGTGCTGTCGCCGGATTCGACCTTGAAGTCGAAGGCGATCTGGTGCGCGACCGATCGCGCGAAAACCTGGCAGAGCTGGATGCTCGACCATCGCACGCCGTCCGGTGCCGGCAACTGCGATACCAGCGCGCTCGACAAGAATCTCGCGCTCGGCCGCGGGATGAACGTCACGGGCACGCCGACGATTTTCTTGCCCGACGGCCGCCGCCTGCCGGGCGCGGTGTCGGCCGAGCAGCTCAACCAGGCGCTCGCGTCGAGCAAGTAACCGACCGACAAGCCGGGCCGCATGGTCTGGCCAGCGAGGGGCGCCCGCGGTACCTGCCGGCGCCTCTCTTCGTTTCCGCCGCCGTATTCCGTTCGATTTTCGACCGATTGCCACGATGACCCAGCCGATCCGCTATTCGATTGTCCCGAAAGATCTCGCCGCGCACCTGTTCGAAGTGTCGGTGACGGTTGCCGAGCCCGATCCCGAGGGCCAGTGCTTCTCGCTGCCGGTGTGGATTCCGGGCAGCTATCTCGTGCGCGAGTTCGCGCGCAACATCGTGACGCTCGCCGCGTTCAACGACGCCGGTCGCAAGGTGCGGATCGCGAAGACCGACAAGAACACGTGGCAGGCCGCGCCGGTGAACGGCACGCTGACGCTGCGCTACGACGTGTACGCGTGGGACCTGTCGGTGCGCTCCGCCTATCTCGACGAATCGGGAGGCTTCTTCAACGCGACGGCCGTGTTCCTGAGCGTCGCCGGCCGCGAGGATGCGCCGTGCGAAGTCGACATCGCGAAGCCGGCCGGCCCGGCATTCCGCACGTGGCGCGTCGGCACCTCGCTGCCCGAGGCGCGCGGCACCAAACGCTACGGTTTCGGCGCGTATCGCGCATCGAACTACGACGAGCTCACCGACCATCCGGTGACGATCGGCGAATTTGCGCTGGCGACGTTCGATGCGCACGGCGTGCCGCACGACATCGTGATCGCCGGGCGCGTGACGCAACTCGACATGGAGCGGCTGCGCGCCGACCTGAAGCGCGTATGCGAAGCGCAGATCGCACTGTTCGAGCCGAAATCGAAGCAAGCGCCGATGGAGCGCTACGTGTTCATGACGCTCGCGGTCAGCGACGGTTACGGCGGCCTCGAGCATCGCGCATCGACCGCGCTGATCTGCAATCGCACCGATCTGCCGGTGAAGGGGCGGCCCGAAACGACGGAAGGCTATCGCACGTATCTCGGCCTCTGCAGCCACGAGTACTTCCATACGTGGAACGTGAAGCGCATCAAGCCGGCCGCGTTCGTACCGTACGACCTCGCGCGGGAAAACTACACGTCGCTGCTGTGGCTGTTCGAGGGCTTCACGTCGTATTACGACGACCTGATGCTCGTGCGCAGCGGGCTGATGTCGCAGGACGAATATTTCGCGGCGCTCGGCCGCACGGTCGGCGGCGTGCTGCGCGGCACCGGGCGCCTGAAGCAGAGCGTCGCGGACAGCTCGTTCGACGCGTGGATCAAGTACTACCGCCAGGACGAAAACGCGACCAACGCGATCGTCAGCTACTACACGAAGGGTTCGCTGGTCGCGCTCGCGTTCGATCTCGCGATTCGCGCACAGACCCGCAACCGCAAGTCGCTCGACGACGTGATGCGTCTGCTGTGGCAACGTTACGGCCGCGATTTCTATCGCGGCAAGCAGGCGGGCGTCGAGGAAAACGAGGTCGAGACGCTGATCGAGGAAGCGACGGGCGTCACGCTCGGCCGCCTGTTCGCCGACGCCGTGCACGGCACGCGCGACCTGCCGCTTGGCGAACTGCTCGCGCCGTTCGGCGTGACGCTCACGCCCGAACTCGCGCACGGTGCGGCCGCAAAGCCGACCATCGGCGCACGCCTGCGCGGCGGCGCGGACTGCACGCTGGCGGCCGTCTACGAAGGCGGCGCAGCGCATCGCGCCGGACTGTCGGCGGGCGATACGCTGATCGCGCTCGACGGGCTGCGCGTCACGGGCACGAACCTCGACACGCTGCTTGCGCGCTACCGGCCGGGCGACAAGGTCGAGATCCACGCATTCCGTCGCGACGAGCTGCGGACCGCCAAACTGAAGCTGGACGGGCCGGAAGTCACACGCTACCGGCTGACGGCGGCGGCGAAACCGGCCGCCGCATACAAGGCCCGGGAAGCCTGGCTGAAGGGCTGAGCGCGGAGGGCGGGTTTCGGGGCGCGACCACGGATTGTTCTGCTGCTGCAACAATCCGTCGCCCGCAACCCGCTTTTTCGCGGCCATGCGGACACGCACAATGGCTTCACTCGCGCTACCGAAGCGCAACCTAACTGGAGCCTGACATGACGACCATTCTGCAAATCAATTCCGCCGCGCGCTCGCAAGGTGCGCAGTCCACGCTGCTGTCCAACGAACTGACGGCAAAGCTGCAACAATCGAACCCCGGTTCGAAGGTCGTGGTTCGCGACCTGCTGACTGACGCGCTGCCGCACCTTGACGAATCGGTGCTCGGCGCGTTCTTCACGCCGGCCGACAAGCGTAGCGCGGAACAGAATGCGATCGTCGCGAAGAGCGATGCGCTGATCGCCGAACTGCAAGCCGCCGACATCATCGTGATTGGCGCACCGATGTACAACTTCGGCGTGTCGTCGCAGCTGAAGACGTATTTCGACTGGATCGCACGTGCCGGCGTCACGTTCCGCTACACCGAGAACGGTCCGGAAGGCCTGATCAAGGGCAAGAAGGTTCACGTGGTGACGGCACGCGGCGGCAAGTACCTGGGTACGCCGAACGACAGCCAGACGCCGTACCTGCGCTCGTTCCTCGGCTTCATCGGCCTGACCGACGTGAACTTCATCCACGCAGAAGGCCTGAACCTCGGGCCGGATGCGCAGAGCGCCGCGCTTGCCAGCGCACGCGAAGCCATCGCTGCAGCGTAAGGTCGATGCGGGTGCGTCGCACCCGTTGAGTCGCCCGGTGAAAAAAACGCCGCGTCCCGAAAGGGGCGCGGCGTTTTTGCGTGGTGCGGCGAAAGCCGAATGCTGAAAAGCGGGGAGACCGCTACGCGAGCGTTTCGGCCACTTCCGGCAGGCGCCAGTCGATCGGCGAGCGGCCAGCTTTGACGAGATAGTCGTTCGCAAGCGCGAAGTGGCGGCATCCGAGGAAGCCGCGGTGCGCGGACAGCGGTGACGGATGCGGTGCCTCGAGCACGCAATGCGCGCTCGCATCGAACAGTGCGCGTTTCGCCTGCGCATGCGCACCCCACAGCATGAACACGAGCCCGCGATGACGGCCGGCGAGTTCGCGGATCAGCGTGTCCGTGCATTGTTCCCAGCCGCGCTTCGCATGGCTCGCGGCCGCGCCGCGCTCGACCGTCAGCACGGTGTTGAGCAGCAGCACGCCCTGGCGCGCCCAAGTGTCGAGGCAACCGTGACGCGGCGTGTCGTGGCCGAAATTCGCGGCGATTTCCTTGAAGATGTTGCGCAGCGACGGCGGCGTGCGGACTGCCGGCGGCACCGAGAACGCAAGGCCATGCGCCTGCGGCGTGCCGCGGTCGTCGCCGTGGTAAGGGTCCTGGCCGAGGATCACGATCTTCACGTCGTCCGGGCTCGTCAGGCGCAGCGCGCGGAACACGTCGGTCGGGTAGACCGTTTTGCCGGCCGCGCGCTCGTCGTCGACGAAGCGGCACAGCGGCGCGTATGCGTCGCTGTCGGTGAAGGGTTTCAGCACGTCGCGCCAGACGGCCGGCAGCGCGTCGAATTGGGTGGCGAGGTGCGGGACGTCCACGGCGGCAGGGCGCGCAGCGGGAGTCGGGGCGGCTGCCGCGGCTTTCTTCGCCGGCTTGCGCGCAGTTGACAGCGGCTCGGACGGCGGAGCGGGAACATCGTCGCGTGCCGTTTCCGGCACGAGATCGTCGAACAGCGACGCCTGCTGCGGCGTGCGGAGAGTCTTGCGGGTTGCCATGCGTGATGCGTGTTTATTGCGCGCGCAGCCGGTAGCCGCGCTGCGCCTTGCTGATGTTTTCGGGGGTGAGGCCCGGCAGCGCTTGCTGCAGTTCGGCGGCGAGCGTCGCGAGCGCCGCTTCCGGGCCGTCGATCAGTTCGAGTTCGATTTCACTGATCGGTTCGCGGCGCGTGTCGTTGTCTGTCTGGACGACGATCTCGCCGACGTCCACCGCGGCTTCGACGGTTGCGCCGGCGATTGCGATACGCCACAGCGTACGCGAAAAATCCGTCCGGAACAGCGCGTGCAGCGCGGTTGCCGCGTCGCGCAGCGCGATGGCGGCCTCCGGCACGTCACATGCGGCGACGAGCGCGTCGATTTCGAGCGCGTCGCCGGCGACCGGCAGTTCCCATTCATGGCGGCGATGCAGGCCGGCTTGCGCGCTGCCGACCGTCTTGAACGTCTGCAGCCAGCCGTGCGGCGTGCGGCGCACGCGCACCGCGCTCTTCGAACGGGCGAGCGCGAGATCGGGCGTGTCGTAGTAGACGTTCGCGAGTGCGATGACGTCGCCCGGTTCGCCGGTCAGCGTCTCGAAAAAGCGTCGCGCCGCGTCGGCCTGGCCGGCCGGCAGCGCGAGCTTGATTTCCTTTTCGATCGCCATCAGAAAAACATCCGCGCGAGCTCTTCGCCCGGTTGCTCGGCACGCATGAACGCTTCGCCGACGAGGAACGCGTTGACGTTCGCCGCGCGCATCGTGTCGACGTCGGTCCGCGACAGGATGCCCGACTCGGTCACGACCATCCGGTCTGCCGGAATCATGTCGAGCATGTCGAGCGTGGTCTGGATCGTCGTCTCGAACGTACGCAGGTTGCGGTTGTTGATGCCGAGCAGCGGCGTCTTCAGCGTCAGCGCCTGTTCCATCTCGTTGCGATCGTGTACTTCCACGAGCACCGCGAGGCCGAGCGAGTGGGCATACGCTTCGAGTTCCTGCATCAGCGGCGTGTCGAGCGCGGCCGCGATCAGCAGGATCGCGTCGGCGCCCATCGCGCGCGCTTCGAGGATCTGGTACGCATCGACGATGAAGTCCTTGCGCAGCACCGGCAGCATACAGGCCGCACGTGCTTCCTGCAGATAGCGGACGCTGCCCTGGAAGAACTGTTCGTCGGTCAGCACCGACAGGCACGCGGCGCCGTGCGTCGCATACGAGCGTGCGATGTCGGCCGGCACGAAATGCTCGCGCAGCACGCCTTTCGACGGGCTCGCCTTCTTGACTTCCGCGATCACTGCCGCGTTGCCGGCCGCGTTCTTCGCGCGCAGTGCGCCGACGAAATCGCGCAGATCGCGCGCGGATGCTTCCAGTTTCAGTGCCTCGAGCGGCGTGCTGCGCATGGCCGCCGCGACTTCTTCGCGCTTGACGGCAATGATTCGGTCGAGAATGTCGCTCATGTGGGTTCCTGCCTGATTCGTAAGGGGAGTCAACGCTTGAACTGCTGCGTGAAGCGCACGAGTTCGTCGACCTTCGCGCGAGCCTTGCCGCTCGCGATTGCTTCGCGGGCGAGCTGGATGCCGTCTGCGATCGATTCCGCGATATTGGCCGCATAGAGCGCGGTGCCCGCGTTCAGCGTGACGATCTCGCGTGCGACGCCCGGCTGGTTGTCCAGCGCGCCGAGCAGCATCGTGCGCGATTCCTCGGCATTTTCGACCTTCAGCGTGCGGTTCGACACCATCTGCAGGCCGAAGTCCTCCGGATGGATCTCGTATTCGTGCACCTTGCCGTCGCGCAATTCGCCGACGAGCGTCGCGGCGCCGAGCGACACTTCGTCCATTCCGTCCTTGCCGTACACGACGAGCACGTGCTGCGCGCCCAGACGCTGCATCACGCGGACCTGAATGCCGACGAGGTCGGGGTGGAACACGCCCATCAGCTGGTTCGGCGCGCCGGCCGGGTTGGTCAGTGGGCCGAGGATGTTGAAGATCGTCCGCACGCCGAGTTCGCGGCGCACGGCCGCGATGTTCTTCATCGCCGGATGATGGTTGGGCGCGAACATGAAGCCCATGCCGGTTTCGGCGATCGACGCGGCCACCTGGTCGGGCTGCAGGTCGATGTTCACGCCGAGCGCCTCGAGCACGTCGGCGCTGCCGGACTTGCTCGATACGCCGCGGTTGCCGTGCTTCGCGACCTTCGCGCCGGCCGCTGCAGTGATGAACATCGACGCGGTCGAGATGTTGAACGTGTGCGCGCCGTCGCCGCCCGTGCCGACGATGTCGACGAAGTTCGAGTTGTCCTGCACTTCGACGTGATGCGCGAATTCGCGCATCACGGTCGCGGCGGCGGCGATCTCGCCGATCGTCTCCTTCTTCACGCGCAATCCGGTGATGATCGCGGCCGCCATCACGGGTGACATGTCGCCGCGCATGATGAGCCGCATCAGGTGCAGCATCTCGTCGTGGAAGATTTCGCGGTGTTCGATCGTGCGTTGCAGCGCTTCCTGCGGGGTAATCGTCATCGTGCGTCTCCCGTCAGGCGGCCGGCGCGGCCGCACGGGACGCTGCGCGATGCTGCTTCAGGAAATTCTCGAGCAGCGCATGGCCGTGCTCGGAGAGAATCGATTCCGGGTGGAACTGCACGCCTTCGATAGGCAGCGCCTTGTGACGCACGCCCATGATTTCGCCGTCTTCGGTCCATGCGGATACCTCGAGGCAGTCGGGCAGCGATTCGCGTTCGATCGCGAGCGAGTGATAGCGCGTGACGTCGAAATGCTTCGGCAAATCCGCGAACACGCCACGGCAATCCGTTTCGATCCGGCTTACCTTGCCGTGCATGATGGTCTTCGCGCGCACGACGCGGCCGCCGAATGCTTCGCCGATCGCCTGATGGCCGAGGCAGACGCCGAGGATCGGCTTCTTGCCCGCGAATTCGCGCAGCACATCGAGCGTGATGCCCGCATGCTGCGGGTTGCTCGGGCCCGGCGACAGGCAGATGGTGTCGGGATTCAGGCGCGCGATGTCGTCGAGCGTGATTTCGTCGTTGCGGTACGTATGCACGTCCTCGCCCAGTTCGCCGAAGTACTGGACCAGGTTGTAGGTGAACGAGTCGTAGTTGTCGATCATGAGCAGCATGGTCAGTCTCCGTCAGAAGTCGCTATCGAGGCCGTCCTGGACCTGTTCGGCCGCACGCAGCACCGCGCGCGCCTTGTTCTCGGTCTCTTGCCATTCGGATTCGGGCACCGAGTCGGCGACGACGCCGGCTGCCGCTTGCACGTACAGGTTGCCGTTGTGGATCAGGCCCGTGCGGATCGCGATCGCGAGATCCATTTCGCCGGAGAACGACAGGTAGCCGACGGCACCGCCGTACAGCCCGCGCTTGATCGGCTCGAGCTCGTCGATCAGCTCCATCGCGCGCACCTTCGGCGCGCCGGACAGCGTGCCGGCCGGGAACGTTGCGCGCAGCACGTCGTAGTTTGTCATGCCGGGCTTCAGCTTGCCTTCCACCGAGCTGACGATGTGCTGCACGTGCGAGTACTTCTCGATCACCATCTTGTCGGTTACCTGCACCGAGCCGATTTCGGCGATGCGGCCGACATCGTTGCGCGCGAGGTCGATCAGCATCACGTGCTCGGCGATTTCCTTCGGATCGTTGAGCAACTCGGTCGCGAGTTCCGCATCGCGCTCGGGCGTGTTGCCGCGCGGACGCGTGCCGGCGAGCGGGCGGATCGTGACGATCTGGTCGTCGCCGCGCTTTTCCTGGCGTACCAGGATTTCCGGCGACGCGCCAACCACGTGGAAGTCGCCGAAGTTGTAGTAGTACATGTACGGCGACGGGTTCAGCGAACGCAGCGCGCGATACAGCGACAGCGGATTGTCGCGGTACGGTTTCGTCAGTCGCTGGCCGACCTGGATCTGCATCAGCTCGCCGGCCGCGACGTATTCCTTCGCCTGACGCACGGCGGCCAGATAGTCTTCCTTCTTGAACTCCCGGAACGTCTCGGTGCGCACGCTTGCCGACGTCACGGGCGGCTGCACGGTCGTGCGCAGGCGCTGCTTGAGCTCGCGCAGGCGCTGCTTCGCTTTCGTATAGGCTTCAGGCTGGGCCGGGTCTGCGTAGATGATCAGATAGAGCTTGCCGGCGAGGTTGTCGATCACCGCGACTTCCTCGGTCAGCAGCAGCTGGATGTCGGGCAGGCCGAGATCGTCGCGCGGCGCGGTGTTCGCGAGCTTCTTTTCGATGTAGCGCACCGCGTCGTAGCCGAAATAGCCGGCGAGGCCGCCGCAAAAACGCGGCAGGCCAGGACGCTGCGCTACCTTGAAGCGCGCCTGGAACGACTCGATGAATTCGAACGGATCACCGTCGTGGGTTTCCACGACCTGACCGTCGCGCACCACTTCCGACACGCCGTTGCGGGTGCGCAGGAGCGTGCGTGCGGGCAGGCCGATGAACGAATAGCGGCCGAAGCGTTCGCCGCCGACCACCGATTCGAGCAGGAACGAGTTGGCGCCCGCGCGTTCGGGCTGGGCCAGCTTCAGGTAGAGGGACAGCGGCGTTTCGAGGTCGGCGAGCGCTTCCGCGATCAGCGGGATGCGGTTGTAGCCTTCGTTCGCAAGCGATTGGAATTCGAGTTCGGTCATGTTCCGGTCCTGTTCGGGACGAGCGGCGGAGTGCGCCAGGGATCACTTGACGCTGCGCGGGCTGCCGTCGGCGAAAGGGCGGTCGATCGAGAAGTGCCTGTTGCCGGCCGGCACTCCGGGCGTGAACGTCGCGAGCCTGCGGCCGATCCTGAACGCAAGCGTTCGGGCGCGGTAGAACTCGAGGTAGTGCGACGGTCGAAGCGCGGATGCGCAGCGAGATAAAAAACGGCGCTGAAGACGTGCTTCAGCGTACCTCATCGAAGAGGTTAGCGCGACCAGCGACGCCAGGGCCAGGCTCCCCGGTCGATGCTGCTCAGACTCCGTTTTTTATTCAGAAACATGCGGATGGAAGAAATAATCAGATGGTTGGCCGGCCGGCGTTGTGCGCGGTGATCGCGCGAGCTGCGACCAGCAACGAATCGACTATACCATCCGAATTTATCGTTTGTATAGCTTTGCCGTGGTTGTAGCCGTACGGCACCGTCAGTGTCGCCATGCCGGCCGCTCGGCCCGCCAGCGCATCGTTTTCCGAGTCGCCGATCGCGACCGCTGCGTCGGGCGCGACGCCGAGTGCATCGCACGCCGTGAGCATCGGCAGCGGATCGGGCTTCTTGCGCGCGACGCTGTCGCCGCCGAGCACGATCCCGAAGCGATCGATCAGTCCGTATTGCTCGAGGAGCTCGACTGCGAACCGGTGCGGCTTGTTCGTCACGCACGCGAGCCGGATGCCTGCCGCGCGCAATGCGTCGAGGCCGGCGGCAACCTCGGGGTAGAGGCGCGTGTGGCGGCCGTTGATCTTCGCGTATTCGGTCTGGTAGATCGCGAACGCGTCGTCGAAGCGCGCGTGCGCTTCGTCGGGCGTGAAGCGCGGCTTCAGCACGCTCTGGATCAGGTGCTCGGAGCCCTTGCCGATGTAGCCGATCACCTCGTCGCGCGACGTGGCCGGTGCGCCGAGCTGCGCGAGCATCCCGTTCAGCCCTGCCGTGAAATCGTCGACCGTGTCGACCATCGTGCCGTCGAGGTCGATCAGCGCCGCGTCGATGCGCGGCGCCGCGAAACGGATCGGGCCGTCGGCTTCGACCGGTGCGTGACCGGCCAGCGAGGAATCGGCCACGGCGTCAGCTCCGCTCGACGGTCGCGAGCGCGGCGCGCATCTCGTCGATTACCTTGCGGTAATCGGGCTTGCCGAAGATCGCAGAACCTGCGACGAACGTGTCCGCGCCGGCCGCTGCGATTTCCGCGATGTTGTCGGTCTTCACGCCACCGTCCACTTCGAGCAGGATCTCGCGGCCGGTACGCTCGGTGTACGCGTCGATGCGGGCGCGCGCTTCGCGCAGCTTGTTCAGCGTTTCCGGAATGAACGACTGGCCGCCGAAGCCCGGGTTCACCGACATCAGCAGCACGAAGTCGAGGCGGTCCATCACGTGGTCGAGGTAGTTCAGCGGCGTGGCCGGATTGAACACGAGCCCGGCCTTGCAACCGTGATCGCGAATCAGCGACAGCGTACGGTCGATGTGATCGGAGCCTTCCGGGTGGAAGCTGATCAGGTTGGCGCCGGCCTTCGCGAAATCGGGCACGATCCGGTCGACCGGGCGCACCATCAGGTGCACGTCGATCGGCACCTGCACGTGCGGGCGGATCGCCTCGCAGACGAGCGGGCCGATCGTGAGGTTCGGCACATAATGGTTGTCCATCACGTCGAAATGAATCCAGTCGGCGCCGGCGGCGACCACGTTGCGGACTTCTTCGCCGAGCCGTGCAAAGTCGGCCGACAGGATGCTGGGAGCGATGCGGAATTGAGTCATGACAGGGGAGCGGGGACGCTGCGGCGCAAAACCGCCATTCTACCGTCCGGCGACCCGGTGCGCGGCGACAGGCCGTGCGGTTGCGGCCCGATTCCGCATAGAATGCCGAACCAGTGCGGCGCGCCCGCGGCCCCGCCGCTCGAGTCGGCGCGGGCGGTTACCTACAGCGGAAACACCATGAGTCAGTATCAATTCACCGTTTCGGTGAAAACCAGCTACTTGCCGGAACAATCCGACCCCGATCGACGTCAATACGCATTCGCGTACACGTTGACGATCCGCAACACGGGACAGGTCGCGGCGCAACTGATCGCGCGTCACTGGATCATCACGGACAGCGACAACCACGTGCAGGAAGTGAAAGGGCTCGGCGTCGTCGGGCATCAGCCGCTGCTGCAGCCGGGGGAACAGTTCGAATACACGAGCTGGGCCGTGATCGCGACGCCGGTCGGCACGATGCGTGGCGCGTACTTCTGCGTGGCGGAGGATGGCGAGCGGTTCGACGCGCCGGTCGACGAGTTCGCGCTGCACATGCCGCGCACGCTGCATTGAGCGTGCGGGCGCGGGTCAGCGCGGCTGGCGGTCGTTGTTGCGGGCGTGCTTCTTCCTGCCCGACGACGTCCACACGACGATGAAGATCAGCAGAGCAAGCGCTACGAAAGCTTCGAGCGCGAAGATGAGCATCGGATATTGGTCGAGAAAATCTGACATGGCGGTTTCCATCAAGAACGGACATTGTATGTGGTTTGGGCCCCGGGTGGCCGGCTGGATGGCGGCAGCCGCAGCGGCGGTACTGCTTGCCGCATGTGGCGTCGCGCCGACACGGACGTCCGCGCTGAAGCCGCCGACTGGCGCGGCGATCGTGCCGGGGCAGATCGCCGCGAAGCGGCTCACGCCGGTTGCCTGGCAGCAGGTGCCGGGCTGGCAGGACGATTCGCTGATCGGCGCTACGGCCGCGTTGCGGCAGAACTGCGTGCGGCTCGCGCGCCAGCCGGCGTGGCAGCGCGCTTGCGCGGCCGTCGACCGCCTCGACGAGCTCGACGTCAGCAGCGCGCGCGCTTTCTTCGAAACGTATTTCACGCCGTTTCAACTGGCGAATACCGACGGCACGCTCGACGGGCTCGTGACCGGTTATTACGAACCGTTGCTGCACGGTTCCCGCGTGCGTCGCGGTCCGTATCAGTACGCGCTCTACCGCTGGCCTGCCGGCTATCGTGCCGGCGCCGCGCTGCCGCCTCGCGCACAGCTCGAGCGCGCCGGCATCCTGAACGGCAACGAACTCGTGTGGGTCGACGATCCGATCGAAGCGTTCTTCCTGCAGGTGCAGGGCTCTGGGCGCGTGCTGCTCGACGACGGCTCGGTGATGCGGGTCGGTTTTGGCGGCACCAACAACCAGCCATACCGTTCGATCGGCAGGTGGCTGCTCGATCGCGGCGAGCTGACGCCTGCGCAGGCGACGATGCAGGGCATCAAGGCCTGGGCGAAGGCGAACCCGACCCGCGTCGACGCGTTGCTCGACACCAATCCGCGATTCGTGTTCTTCCGCGACATGCCGACCAAGGAGGATGCGCCGCACGGCGGCGCGGACGGTCCGATCGGCGCGCTCGGCGTGCCGCTCACGCCCGAGCGCTCGATCGCGGTCGATCCGTCGTCGATTCCGCTCGGTACGCCCGTGTTCCTGCAGACCACGCGTCCGCTCACGAATACGCCGATGAACCGGCTCGTGTTCGCGCAGGACACGGGATCTGCGATCAAGGGCGGCGTGCGGGCCGACTATTTCTGGGGGCTCGGCGACGACGCTGGCGATCTGGCCGGGCGGATGAAGCAGATCGGCCGGATGTGGCTGCTGTTCCCGAACTCGTGATGCGCGGTGGTGCCGGCCGATACGACGTATGGTAGGCACGTCAAAACGAAACAGCCCGATCGGCCTGCCCGATCGGGCTGTTTTTTCTTGGGGTGCGGAATATTGCGCCGTGCGATCGGCGTGCCGCGGCGTGCGTCAGCCCTTGCGCTTGTCGACGACGCGACGCGCCTTGCCGACCGAGCGCTCGATCCCGTTGACGGGCAGCACGTTGATCACGGCCGTCACGCCGATCAGCGACTTGACGTCGTACGCGAGCGCCTGCCTGGCCGCGTCGATCGCCGCCGTGTCCGGGGCCGTTTCGGGGCACGGTTCGACGTTGAGCGTCAGCACGTCGAGCGGGCCTTCCTTCGTCAGTACGATCTGATAGTGCGGGGCGAGTGCGCGCTGCTTCAGCAGTTGCTCCTCGATCTGCGTCGGGAAGACGTTGACCCCCCGCACGATCATCATGTCGTCCGAGCGGCCGGTGATCTTTTCCATCCGGCGCATCGTGCGCGCGGTGCCGGGCAGCAGCCGCGTCAGGTCGCGGGTGCGGTAGCGGATGATCGGCAGTGCTTCCTTCGTCAGCGACGTGAAGACCAGTTCACCGAGTTCGCCGTCCGGAAGCACTTCGCCGGTTTCGGGGTCGATGATTTCCGGGTAGAAGTAGTCTTCCCAGATGGTCGGGCCATCCTTGGTCTCGACGCATTCCGAAGCGACGCCGGGGCCCATCACTTCGGACAGCCCGTAGATGTCGACCGCGTCGATTCCCATCCGCTGCTCGATCGCGACGCGCATGTCGTTCGTCCACGGCTCCGCGCCGAAAATACCGATGCGCAGAGAGCTTTGCGCGGGATCGAGGCCCTGCCGCTCGATCTCGTCGGCGATCGACAGCATGTAGCTCGGCGTCACCATGATGATGTCGGGACGGAAATCCTGGATCAGTTGCACCTGCTTCTCGGTCTGGCCGCCTCCGAACGGAATCACCGTCAACCCCGCGCGTTCGGCGCCGTAGTGTGCGCCGAGCCCGCCGGTGAACAGCCCGTAGCCGTAGCTGACGTGGACCTTGTCGCCGCGGCGCGCGCCGGCCGCGCGGATCGAGCGCGCGACGAGATTCGCCCACGTGTCGATGTCGCGCGCCGTATAGCCGACGACGGTCGGCTTGCCGGTCGTGCCCGACGACGCATGAATGCGCGAGATCTGGTCCTGCGGCACCGCGAACATTCCGAATGGATAGCTGTCGCGCAGGTCGCTCTTGGTCGTGAACGGGAAGCGTGACAGGTCGGAGAGTGTCTTCAGGTCGTCGGGGTGCACGCCCGCTTCGTCGAATTTGCGGCGATAGACGGGGGAATGTTCATACGCATGCCGGAGCGACCACTTCAGGCGTTCGAGCTGCAGCGCGGTCAGCTCGTCGCGTGAGGCGGTCTCGATCGGCTCGAGCGGTAGCGGGGTTGTCATGCGTGTCTCCAGTGTTTGTTGTGAGCGAGCCGTGGACGTCAGCGATCTTCCGGAAGAACCGTGCCCTTGATCTGGGCCGATTTGCCGCGAAACATCGCGACGGTTTCGCCGGCCTGGTTCGTGACGCGGATGTCGTAGATCCCGTGCCGGCCGCTGCGCGTCTGCTCGATCGCCTCGGCCGTCAGCAAGTCGTTGCCGTGTACGGGGCGCAGGTATTCGATCGAGCAGCCGGCCGCAACGGTATTCAGGTTGTACGAATTGCATGCGAACGCGAAGGTCGAATCGGCGAGCGTGAAGATGATTCCGCCGTGGCAGGTCTGATGCCCGTTCAGGAACTCCGGCCGCACGCGCATCTGCAGGCGGGCGTACCCGGCACGCACCTCGGCGATTTCCATCCCGAAAGCGCGGCTGCAGGCGTCCGCGTCGTACATGGCCTGCGCCGTGGCGAGGGCGAGCGAATCGGGGTCGAGCGTGTTGGTGGCGTTTGTCATGTCAACGCCCCTCGAAGCGCGGTGCACGCTTCTCGATGAATGCCTGGACGCCTTCCGCGTAGTCGTGCGACTGGCCGAGCTTGCGTTGCAGGTCGCGTTCCAGGTCGAGCTGCTGGTCGAGCGTGTTCGTGACGCTGTCGCGCATCGACTGCTTGATCGATGCAATCGCGAGCGTCGGCTGCTGCGCGAGCTGGGTCGCGACCTGACGGGCCGACGCGGCGAGCGCGTCGTCGTCGACCGCGCGCCAGATCAAGCCCCATTTCTCGGCCTGTTCGGCGCCGAGCTTGTCGCCGGTGAGAGCAAGCCCGAGTGCGCGCGCCATGCCGACGCGTTGCGGCAGAAACCATGTGCCGCCCGAATCGGGCACGAGCCCGATCTTGACGAAGGCCTGGATGAAGCTGCTCGAGCGCGCGGCGAACACTAGATCGCATGCGAGCGCGAGATTCGCGCCGGCGCCGGCCGCCGTGCCGTTGACCGCGGCGATTACCGGAATCGGCATGCGCTGCAGGCGGCGGATCAGCGGATTGAAGTGCTCTTCGATCAGCGTACCGAGGTCGGTGGCGGCTCCCGGCGTGAAGTCGAGGTCGGCCAGATCCTGGCCCGCGCAGAAGCCGCGCCCTGCACCCGTCAGGATCAGCGCATGCGCGCCGGCTGCTTCGACTTCATCGAGTGCCGACTGCAGTTCGCGGTGCATCGCCCGCGTGAAGCTGTTCAGCTTGTCCGGACGGTTGAGCGTGATCGTGGCCACGCGGGCAGCCTGATCGATATCCAACTGGATCGCCTGATATGACATGCAGTGTCTCCTTCATGACTTCGTTATAGGCGCGCGGCGCGACGGTTACACGCGTTCGATCGCGATCGCGATGCCCTGGCCGACGCCGATACACATCGTACAGAGCGCAAAGCGGCCGCCCGTACGCTCGAGCTGGTGAAGCGCCGTAGTTACGAGCCGGGCGCCCGATGCGCCGAGCGGATGGCCCAGCGCGATCGCACCGCCGTTCGGGTTCACGCGCGGATCGTCGTCGTCGATGCCGAGCATGCGCAGCACCGCGAGACCTTGCGACGCGAATGCTTCGTTCAGCTCGATCACGTCGAACTGGTCGATCGTCATACCGAGCTGGCGTAGCAGTTTCTGCGTGGCCGGCGCGGGGCCGATGCCCATCACGCGCGGTTCGACACCGGCGGTCGCCATGCCGGCGACGCGTGCGCGGCGGCGCAGCCCGTACTGTTCGGCGGCTTCCGCGTTGGCGAGGAGCAGCGCGCACGCGCCGTCGTTGACGCCCGACGCATTGCCGGCCGTCACCGAGCCGTCCGGGCGCACGACGCCTTTCAGTTTCGCGAGCGCTTCGAGCGACGTTTCGCGCGGATGCTCGTCGAGGGACACGACGAGCGCGTCACCTTTCTTCTGCGCAATCGTGACCGGCACGATTTCCGCGGCGAGCGTGCCGTCCTGCTGGGCGCGGGCGGCCTTCTGCTGACTGCGCAGCGCGAACAGATCCTGGTCGGCGCGGCTGATGTTGTAGTCGAGCGCGACGTTTTCGGCCGTTTCGGGCATCGAATCGACGCCGTATTGCTGTTTCATCAGTGGATTGACGAAGCGCCAACCGATCGTCGTGTCGAAAATGGCGGCCTGGCGCGCGAACGCGCTCGCGGCCTTGCCCATCACGAACGGCGCACGCGTCATGCTTTCGACGCCGCCCGCGATCATCAGGCGTGCCTCGCCTGCCTTGATTGCGCGCGCGGCCGTGCCGACCGCGTCCATGCCCGAGCCGCACAGGCGGTTCAGCGTCGTGCCGGGCACGGCAGTCGGCAGACCCGCGAGCAGTGCGGACATGCGCGCGACGTTGCGGTTGTCCTCGCCGGCCTGGTTCGCGCAGCCATAGATCACGTCGTCGATCGCCGACCAGTCGACGTTGCTGTTGCGTTCGATCAGCGCCTTGAGCGGCACCGCGCCGAGATCGTCGGCTCGAACGTCTTTCAGGGCGCCGCCGTAGCGGCCGATGGGGGTGCGAATCGCGTCGCAGATGTAGGCGTCAGTCATGGGCGTATCGATGGGCAACGAACTCGCCGGTTGGCGGATTCGTTCATGGTAGAGAACGTGGCGGCGTTTGCACGTCGGCCATTCGGGTTATGCCGTTTGGCCGGCTTCCGCAGGCGCTGCCTTCGGCGCAACATGGACGCGGCTTTGAACCACACGGAACCGGTTGGCGACGAATGCCGGATCGGCCAGCGCCGCGTTGGCGGCCGGGTTCGCGCCGGTGCCGTGGAAGTCGGAGAACGCGGCCGACTGGTTCACGAACACACCGCCCGTCAGGTTGATCGACAGCGCAACGCCGCCGCGTACTGCTGCATCGTGCGCGGCGTCGAGAATCCTGTCGTCGGTGCTGTAGACGGAGAGCGTCAGTGCGCCGTGCTCGGCGGCGATCTCGCCGGCGAGATCGAGCGACTGTGCGGTCGAGTCGGTCGCGATCACGAACGAGATCGGGCCGAACCACTCCTGCGTGAATTTTTCGCGGTCGGCCACGTCGAGCTGCAGCACGAGCGGTGTGCGCACGCGGGCGTCAGGGAACGAGGGGTGCTGAAGCGCCTGGCTGTCGGCGAGCACACGGCCGAGCTTGCGGGCGTCGTCGATGCGCGCAGTCACGCCGTCGTTCTGGATCGCGCCGATCAGTTCGACCGAGCGTGCCGGGTCGCCGGTGAGCTTTTGTACGGAGAGGGCGATTGCCTGGGCGACTTCGTCGAAGCTCGCGTGGCCGTCCGCAGTGCGGATGCCGTCGCGCGGCACGTAGATGTTCTGCGGCGCAGTGCACATCTGACCGGAGTACAGCGCAAGTGAGAACGCGATGTTCTTGGCCGCGGCCTTCAGGTCGTCGGTCGAGTCGATCACGATCTGGTTGACGCCTGCCTTTTCCGTATACACCAGCGCCTGATGAGCGTTGCGTTCGAGCCACGTGCCGTTTTGCGTACTGCCCGTGAAGTCGATCAGCTTGATTTCCGGGCGCAGTGCGAGATCCTGCACGAGTGCGCCGTCGTTCGGCTCGGTCGCGAGGAGCGTGACGACGTTCGGATCGAAGCCGGCTTCGCGCAGTACGTCGCGCGCGATGCGGACCGTGATCGCGAGCGGCAGGATCGCGCCCGGATGCGGTTTGACGATCACCGTGTTGCCGGTCGCCAGGTCCGCGAACAGGCCGGGGTAGCCGTTCCACGTCGGGAACGTGCAGCAGCCGAGCACGAGACCGGTGCCGCGCGGCACGATCGTGTAGCGCTTGTGCATCGCGAGCGGCGGGTTCTTTCCTTGCGGCTTTTCCCAATGCGCGTCGGCCGGGATACGGCGCAGCTCGTCCCATGCGTAGGCCACTGCTTCGAGCGCACGATCCTGCGCGTGCGGGCCGCCGGCTTGGAACGCCATCATGAATGCCTGGCCGGTGGTGTGCATCACGCTATAGGCAATTTCGAAGCTCGCGCGATTCAGGCGGGCGAGGATTTCGAGGCTGACACCGATCCAGGCCGTGGGGCCGGCTTCGCGCCACACGCGTTGAGCGGCGGTTGCCGCGGCAATGAGCTCGTCGGGCGTCGATTTCGGATAGCGGATGCCCAGCTTGATCCCGTACGGCGATTGCTCCGCGCCGACCGTCTCGCCGGACGCCGGCTGGTCGAGTGCGAACGTGTTGTCGAGATGCGCCTTGAATGCGGCCTCACCATCGGCGTTGGCGCTTTCCCCGTACACTTTGGGACTCGGCATTTCGGCGAACGGGCTCCAGTACCCGCGGCTCTCGATGGCGGCGAGGGCGTGTTTCAGCGTGTCTTCGTGCTTCGTGAACAGTGCATGGGTCATGACGGCGGCCTGATGGACGTTGAGAGGAATTGGATCGATTAATTAACCGACCGGTTGGTCGGAGAATGGTAGCATCAAACTATTCGCATGTGCGAGGCGTTTCTCATTTCATTGATCGAGGAGAAATAGATGTCTTACGAGAACATCCTGGTGGAGACCCGGGGGCGAGTCGGGCTGGTCACGCTGAATCGTCCGAAGGCGCTGAATGCGCTGAACGATGCGCTAATGGATGAGTTGGGCGCCGCACTGCGGGCGTTCGATGCGGACGACGGCATCGGTGCGATCGTCGTGACGGGGAGCGAGAAGGCATTCGCAGCCGGTGCCGACATCGGCATGATGGCGACCTATTCCTATATGGACGTCTACCGCGGCGACTACATCACCCGCAACTGGGAGGCCATCCGCGAGATCCGCAAGCCGATCATTGCTGCCGTGTCGGGTTTCGCGCTCGGCGGCGGCTGCGAGCTTGCGATGATGTGCGACATCATCTTCGCGGCGGATACCGCCAAGTTCGGCCAACCAGAGATCAAGCTGGGCGTGATGCCGGGTGCCGGTGGTACGCAGCGTCTGCCGCGCGCGGTGTCGAAGGCGAAGGCGATGGACATGTGTCTGACCGCGCGCTTCATGGATGCAGCCGAGGCGGAGCGCGCGGGGCTCGTGTCGCGTGTGCTGCCGGCCGACAGGCTGCTCGACGAGGCGATTGCTGCTGCGACGACGATCGCCGAGTTTTCGCTGCCGGCAGTCATGATGGTCAAGGAGTCGGTGAACCGCGCGTACGAAACGACGTTGGCCGAAGGCGTCCATTTCGAGCGGCGGTTGTTCCATTCGCTGTTTGCGACGGAAGATCAGAAGGAAGGGATGGCCGCATTCGTCGAGAAGCGCAAGCCGGAGTTCAAGAACCGCTGATTCGGCTGCGGCGGGGCGTTGCAGCGCGAGCGGCGGGCAGCAGTCGCCGGCGCGATCTCGCGATGCTGAGATCCCCAAGCCTCCGTGCGCGGCAGCGCACGGAGGCTTTTTCAAAATATTTTCACAAAGGGCTTGCGGAGATGGGGGCGGGTGCATAGAATCACGCCTCTTTCGCGCTAATGGAAACACGGCGCGGGGGAAGAAGGGAAGCGGTGCGGTCGAGGTTGTTGCAAAGCCTTGGCGCACACGGAGTTGAACCCCAGCCGTCGCGACGAAGCAGTTAAAAAAGTTGTTGACGATCTGGAAAAAGCGGTTCATAATCTCGCTTCTCTGC
>NZ_QTPY01000014.1:0-199197 GCF_003857765.1 Burkholderia sp. Bp9016 | reverse complement strand
GCCGCAACCTTCGCGAGCGAGCCGCCGAATTTGCCGACCGCGGTCCGCGCGGCCGATACGATCACTACGTCCGTCATTTCCCTTTCCTCCAGGCCCGCACGATACGGCGCATCGCTACCGGCCCTGTTAAAAAAACTGCGGTGCACCGGACAGCGTGCGCCGCTGTCCGGTTTTCGTCAATCGCGCTGCAACACGTAACGGCCCGGCGCCGGCTCGATCACCGGGAACTGCGCCGAACCAAGCTTCGCGGGCGGCGCGACCTTGCGGCCGCCGTACTGGTCGAGCCATTCGACCCAGGTTGTCCACCAGCTGCCCGGCTGCTCGGTCGCCCCGGCAAACCAGTCGTCCGCGGATTCGGGCAGTTCGCCGTCGTTGATCCAGTAGCTGCGCTTTTTCTTCGCCGGCGGATTGATCACGCCTGCAATGTGACCCGATGCGCCGAGCACGAACTTCAGCGGGCCCGTCAGGATCGACGTCGATTCATAGGCGGTCTGCCACGGCACGATGTGATCCTCGCGCGACCCGTAGATGAAGGTCGGCACGTCGATGCGCGACAGGTCGACGGACTCGCCGCACACCGTCAGCGCACCGGGCACGCGCAGCTTGTTCTCGAGGTACGTATTGCGCAGGTACCACGCGTACATCGGGCCGGGCAGGCTCGTCGAGTCGCTGTTCCAGTACAGCAGGTCGAACGGCGCGGGCGTGCGGCCCTTCAGGTAGTTGTCGACCACGTAGTTCCACACGAGGTCGTTCGGTCGCAGGAACGAGAACGTATTCGCGAATTCGACACCGCGCATCAGCCCCGGCGGCGTGCCGTTCTTGCCGCCGATGGTCTGCTCGCGCATCTGCACGTGCGCCTCGTCGACGAACACGTCGAGGATGCCGGTGTCGGTGAAGTCGAGCATCGCGGTCAGCAGCGTCATCGACGCGGCCGGATGTTCGCCGCGCGCGGCGAGCACCGACAGCGCCGTCGCGAGCATCGTGCCGCCGACGCAGAAGCCGAGCGTGTTGATCTGCTCGCGGCCACTGACCTGCTGCACGGCATCGATCGCCGCGAGCAGCCCTTCGTTCATGTAGTCGTCCCACGTCTTGTGCGCGACCGACGCGTCGGCATTGCGCCACGACACGAGGAACACCTGATGGCCATTGGACAGTGCGTGCGCGACGAGCGAATTCTCGGGCTGCAGGTCGAGGATGTAGAACTTGTTGATGCACGGCGGCACGATCAGCAGCGGCCGCTCGAACACCTTGTCCGTCTTCGGCGTGTACTGGATCAACTGGATCAGGTCGTTCTCGTAGACGACCGCACCTTCGGTACACCCGAGGTTCTTGCCGACCACGAATTGCGATTCGTCGGTCTGCGAAATCTTGCCGCGCTGCATGTCGCCGAGCAGGTTCATCATCCCCTGCCGCAGGCTTTCGCCCTGCGTCTCGAGAATCGATTTCTGTGCATCGGGATTAAGCGCGAGGAAGTTGCTCGGCGCGGCCGCGGCCGTCCATTGCTGGACCGAGAAACGGATGCGCTCGCGCGTCTTCGGATCGGTCTCGAGCGCGTCGGCCAGTTCCTGCAGATAACGCGCGTTGAGCAGATACCACGCCGCGGCGAACGCATGCGCGGGCGAAGCCTTCCATGCATCCGCGCTGAAGCGGCGATCCTTCAACTCCGGCGATTCGAGCTTCGCGGCAACGCTCTGCTGCATCAGCGTCATGCAGTCGCGCGCATAGTCGGCCTGCAGTTTCTGGAGCCGTTCGGGCGGAATCGCGGCCACCGGCAGCTTCAGCCCGGCGAGCGGCGACGCCATGCCGCCGAGGCTGCCCAGGTCGGGCATCGACGGCATCTGGAACGGAAGCGATGTCGGGAGTTGGAATGCGGCGAACGGGTTCGCCGTGCTCGCCGCGGTGGCGGCACGCGCCGGATCGGCGAAACCGCGCCATGCATTCAGCCATGCCTCGAACATCTGCTGCATCGGCTGGGTGGCCTGGTCGAATCCGGTGCTGCTCGCGGAAGTGCCCGCCTGAGCGGACGTCGACGAATTTTTCGATGCTGTCATTACCTGCCTTACCGGTGATTCGTGAGCGTCAATCGTGAAATCCTGCTCGCGCGCGGCGTGCCGGCTGCGAGCCGGGCCGTCATGCTCTGGAGAGGCGTCTCCAGATTCTGCCGCAGTGCGGTATTTTTATCATTATCGTTTTCCCCATGTGAAGCACGGCGTCAAACCACTGAACATTTCTGCACGGAGATAATCGGCGCGAAACAAGCAGGACAAGGCTTCCGGCAAAACATAAAACATATTGACCGACTTGACTTCGCGATTATTCATTCGATTGCCCATGCCACGCCGCATTACCGCGCCAATATCGAGATAAAGCGATTGCGCGACGCAATTAAGCGCGCGCAATCAGTCGATCAGTCGGCCAGCCAGATCGCCGCGGCCATGCGGCCGGTCACACGGTCGCGCCGGTACGAATAGAAACGAGCGTGTTCGGCGACCGTGCAGGCGGTCCCGCCACTCATGTGCGCGACGCCCGCGCGAACGAGGCGCAGGCGCGCAAGCGCGTAGAGATCGGCGAGAAACTTGCCGGGTGCGCCGTCGATCGCGGCGAACGCTTGCCGGGTGTCATCATGCTCCGACAGCGGAGCCGTGTCGAGAAACGCATCGCGTACATCCGAGCCGACTTCGAACGCCTGCGGGCCGATCGCCGGCCCGAGGTACGCATGGAGTTCATTCGTCGCGCCGCCGGCGAGCGCCGCGACACGCGCCGCGGTCTGCTCGACGATACCGGCTGCGAGCCCGCGCCAGCCCGCATGGGCGGCGCCGACCGCCCGCCCCTGCGCATCGCACAGCAGCACCGGCAGGCAATCCGCGACCATCACGACGCACACGGCATTCACGCGAGCCGTGACGCTCGCGTCGGCCTGCACGGGCGCGGCAGCACCGGGCGCGGCATCGATCACCTCGTCCGCGTGCACGATCTGCGCGCCATGAACCTGCTCGAGCCATGCCGCGCTCGACTGCCCCGCCAGCGCCAGCAGGCGCGCGCGGTTTGCGGCGACATGCGCCGGATCGTCACCGGTATGCAGGCCGAGATTCATGCCTCCCGGCAGTTCGGCACCATCCTGCCAGCGGCCGTACGGGCCTTCGCTGACGCCGCCGTCGCGCGTCGTGATCAGCGCGCGCACGCGCGGCGACACCTGCCAGTCGGGCCGTACGCAGTCCTGCCATGTCAACGGCGCAAGGTTCGTCATCGGCACTCATTCCTCGTCATCGTCATCCGGATACGACTCGTCGTCGTGATCCTCGTAGTCGCCGCCGAAATCGCCATCGTCGTAGGCGCCTTCATCGTCGAAATCCTCATCGCCCTGCCCGAAACCGAGCGCCGCGACGAGCGCGTTCATGTCGTCCGGCAACGGGCAGCGCCACTGCATCGTCCTGCCCGTGACCGGATGCACGAGGCCGAGCCGCCATGCATGCAGCGCCTGCCGCGCGAATCCGTCCGGCAGCGGCGCGACCGAGCGCTTGCCGCGTGCGCGTCCGTACACCGGATCGCCGAGCAGCGGATGCCCGACGTACGAGCAGTGCACGCGGATCTGATGCGTGCGGCCGGTTTCGAGATCGCACTGAATCGCGGACACCGGCTGACGTTGCCACATGCATGTGTCAACCGTGCGGAAATGCGTGCGCGCCGGCTTGCCCGACGCGCCCGTGACGACGGCCATCCGCGTGCGCTCGCGCGGATCGCGGCCGATCGGCGCGTCGATCGTGCCGTCTTCGGGCATCATGCCCCAGACGAGCGCGAAATAACGGCGCTTCACCGTGCGCGCCTGCAGCTGGCGCACGAGGTCGGTCTGCGCGGCGAGCGTGCGTGCGACCACCATCAGGCCCGATGTCTCCTTGTCGAGCCGGTGGACGATCCCGGCGCGCGGCAGGCCGGCCGCGGCGTCGCCGTAGCGGTGCAGCAGGCCGTTGAGGATCGTGCCGCTCCAGTTGCCGGCGGCCGGATGGACGACGAGCCCGGCCGGCTTGTTGATGACGACGAGCGCATCGTCCTCGTAGATCACGTCGAGCGGCACGGGCTCCGGCGTAAACGCCAGTTGCTCCGGCAGCAGGTCGGGCACGAGCTCGATCTTCGCGCCGAGCGGCACCGGCTGGCGGATCTTCGCCGGCGCGCCGTCGACCAGCACGCGCTGCGCCTCGATCCAGCTCTGCAGGCGGCTGCGGGAAAATTCGGGGAACAGCTGGGCGAGCGCCTTGTCGAGTCGTTCGCCCGCGAGCGACAGCGGCACTTCGACGATGCGCGGCGCCTCATCGGCCGCCGCGGAAGGCACGACAGGCGGCTGCATCGCGCCTGCAGCCAGATCGTCATCGGGGGAATCCCCCGACGTAGCGTCGGCGGGCCGATCGCTTGGGCTATAATCTTCGCGATTTGGCTTGCCCCGCGGGGCATTCTGCGAACTTGAACGGGTCATTTAGACTGGGTCACCGAGACTTGAAGCTAGGACATGCGAGCATGATGAATTCGACCAAACGTACGGCCAAGACCGTCGCCGCCCGGGCCGCGGCGGTAGCGGCCGCGGCCCTCATCGCCGGCTGCCACGGCTTGCCGCAGAAGCAGGACGAGACGGCTACCTGGTCGAACAACAAATTATACTCAGAGGCCCAGGACGCACTGTCTGGCGGCGACTGGGGCAAGTGTGCGAAATACTTCGAATCGCTGCAAGGTCGCGATCCGTTCGGCCATTTCGCGCAACAGGCGCAGATCAACGTCGCGTACTGCAACTGGAAGGACAACGAAGCGGCAGCCGCCGATCAGGCCGTCGACCGCTTCATCCAGCTCCACCCGGATCATCCGGACATCCCGTATGCGTACTACCTGAAGGGGATGATCCACTTCAACGACGATCTCGGCCTGTTCGGCCGCTTCTCCGGCCAGGACATGAGCGAGCGCGATCCGCAGGCACTGCGCGAATCGTACGATGCGTTCAAGGTCGTCGTCGACCGCTACCCGAAGAGCAAGTACGCACCCGATGCCGCGGCCCGGATGCGCTACATCGTCAACGCACTCGCGTCGCACGAAGTACACGCGGCCGACTACTACTATCGGCGCGGCGCCTATGTGGCGGCGATCAACCGCGCGCAGCTCGCGATCAAGGACTACAAGGGCGCGCCGGCCATCGAGGACGCGCTGCACATCATGATCCTGTCGTACGGCAAGCTGAACCAGCCGCAACTCGCCGATGACACGAAGCGCGTGCTCGCGGGTACGTTCCCGGACAGCCCGTACATCACCGGCCATTCGCGCCCCGGCGCGAAGAAGTCGTGGTGGCAGTTCTGAGCCACATCCGCGGCAGATAAAAAACCCGGCATCAAGCCGGGTTTTTTATTGACACCGCGTGCAGGACAAGCACACGCGGCATGCACTCATGCGCGCTTTTGCGCGCGATGCTCGTCGAAGAAGTCCTGCACGACCGCGATCTCGCGAGTGCGCTTGAACGGCGGCAGACTCTGCCAGATCCGCCTGCCGTACGGCTTGTCGACGAGCCGCGTATCGCAGATCATCAGCACGCCGCGATCCGTCTCCGCACGAATCAGGCGCCCCGCGCCCTGCTTCAGCGTGATCACGGCCTGCGGCAACTGGTGAACCGCGAACGGGCTCAGGCCCTTCCTGGTGAGCGCATCGAGCCGCGCGGCCAGCACCGGATCGTCGGGCGGCGCGAACGGCAGCTTGTCGATCACGACGAGCGACAGCGCGTCGCCGCGCACGTCGACACCTTCCCAGAAACTCTGGCTGCCGACGAGGATCGCATTGCCGTACGAACGGAAGCGATCGAGCAGCTCGGTACGGCTCGCATCGCCCTGCACGAGAAGCGGCGTATTCCAGCCGCGCGATTCGATCACGTCGCGCAGCTTCGACGCGATCCGGTCGACCGCACGCAGCGTCGTGCACAGCATGAACACGCCGCCGCCCGACGCCTCGATCGCCGGCAGCGCGGCATCGAACACGGCATCGGTAAACGCCGGCGACGACGGCTGCGGCAGGTTGCGCGGCACGTACAGCAGGCCCTGCGTCTGATAGTCGAACGGGCTCGCGAGCGTCATCGAGCGCCGCGAACTGAGGCCCATCTGCGCCGCGTAGTGCGTGAAGTCGCCGCGCACCGACAGCGTCGCCGACGTAAAAACCCATGCGCGCGGCACGCCAGCGCGCTGCTTCGCGAAAATCGGCGCGACCGACAGCGGCGTTTCGTGCAACTGCACGGTATGCGCGAACACTTCGACCCAACGCACCTTCTCGTTCAGGTCGCCGTCAGCGGCGGCCTTGTCGCCGGCTGCCGCGTCGGCTTTCGCCGCTGCTTCCGCCGCGCCGGGTGTCACCCAGCCGGCCAGCAGGTCCTGCAACTCGCGGGCGCGCCGCAGGCACGCACCGAGCGATTCCGCCCGCTCCGCCTGGCTCGCCAGCGCCGATGCAAGCGCATCGAGCGCCGTCTCGAGCGCGTCCAGCGCGCCGAACATCGGGTGATCGTCGCCGAGCTGCGCGAGCGACATGCGCACGATCTGGTCGTTCGCAAACGCGAGGCGCAGGTCGCGCGCCGCGCGCTCGAGATCGCCGCCGAGCTTCACCCACTCGACCGCATCGCGCGCATGGCTCAGGCCTTCGGCCACCGTGTCGCGCGCGAGTTCGAGGATCTGCGTGGTCGACAGCGTTTCGCCGAAGAACAGCGTCGCGGTCTCCGGCAACTGGTGTGCTTCGTCGAAGATCACCGTGTTCGCGTTCGGCAGCAGTTCGGCCATCCCCGTGTCGCGCAGCATGATGTCCGCGAAGAACAGGTGATGGTTGACGACGACGATGTCGGCCTGCTGCGCCTCGCGCCGTGCCTGCATCACGAAGCACTCCTTGTAGTGCGGGCACTCCTGGCCGAGGCAATTGTCGCGCGTCGACGTGACCATCGACCACACGGGCGCCGTCTCCGGCACGCTCGCGAGTTCGGCCTTGTCGCCGCTCTTGGTGACTTTCGCGAAACGGACGATTTCCTGCAGATACGCGGTGTCCTGCCGCGACGGCAGGCGACCGTTGTCGGCCGTGCGCTGCAGGTAGTAATGGCACAGGTAGTTCGAGCGACCCTTGAGCATCGCGACCGTCACCGGCACCGCGAGCGCGTTGCGCACCGTCGGGATGTCGCGCTGAAAGAGCTGGTCCTGCAGGTGCTTCGTGCCGGTCGACACAATCACCTTGCCGCCCCACAGCATCGCGGGCACCAGATACGCGTAGGTCTTGCCCGTACCGGTGCCGGCCTCGACGATCAGCGTATTGTCGCCGCTGTCGCTGTCGGACTCGGCCGCAACCACGCCTTGCGCAGCCGCTTCGGCCGCCTTGTCGCCGTCCCCGAGCCGTCGTGCCGGCCGCTTGCGGGTCTCGAAGATCTCGGGCTCGGGCATCCGGCGCGCGGACGCCTCCATCGCCGACGCGACGGCGCGCGCCATTTCGATCTGCGACAGGCGCGGGTGATATCCGTCGAGCGCGCGCGCGAGCAACCCGCCTTCGCCGAAGATCGTGTCGAGCTCGTCGACACGCTTGCGGCTCAGCTCAAAGGTGCCTTCGGGCGCACGAACGCGCCCGGCGGACGACGCGTCACGCCGGGCATCGGGGGTGGCTTCAAGCGGTGAATTCAAGGCAAGCGTTCCTGTGTCCAGCGCCCGGGCGGCGCCGGCGCTCGCCAGGCCGCGCTCAGGCGCGCTTATCCGGTTCCAGCTGCGATTGCAGCAAAATGATTTTGTCCTTGGCAGCCAGCTTTTCCTTCTTCAGCCGGTGCAGCGTGATGTCGTCGATGTCGGAGTGCCCTTCTTTCAGCTCGATCTCCCGAGCGAGCTGCTGGTGCTGCTCCTGCAATGCAGCCAAACGGTTGTGCAATTCCTGCTGCTGTTCCGTGTGACGGTTTTGCATACTTGCCTCCTCATCGAAGCAGCGCGCCGACTGGCGTGCCGACACGCTCGAGACTGATTCCGGGTCAACCCAACACGTTACTGCCCCTGCTGTTGCTGCTGCTTGGCCTTCTCGGCCGCTTCCTGCTGACGCCGTTCGACATCGGCCTTGTGCTGTGCGGCTTCCTGCTGCTTCTGCTGATAGCGCGCTGCGTTGTCTGCCCGCTCCTGCGCCTTCTGCGCCGCCTGCTGGTGCGCCTGGTCGAGCTTGCGCTGGAAGTCCGCCTGCTTCTGGTCGTATGCCTGCTTGTTCGCGGCATGCTGCGGCCCTTCCGCGCCGCGCTGCGCCTGCTTCAGTGCATTCTGCTCCTGCTTGTCGCGGAACGCAGCCGCGTTCGCCGCGTCGGTCGCCGCCCGCTGCGGCGCTTCCGCCGCATTCTGCGCCTGCTTCAGCGCCTGTTGCTGGTCACGCTGCTGCGCACGGACCGCGCGCTGCTCGTCGTCGAGCGCGAGTTGCTCCTGGCGAATGCTCGCCCGCTCCTCGCGCATCTGGTCGCGCGCATTGCCGAGACAGTGATTGACGAAGAACTTGCTGTAGCAATCGTGCTCCGCCACCGCATAACGATAATCGTTTTCCGCGGAACGTTGATTGAGCACTTTTTGACGGGCGTCAAAATCCTGGGTGGCGGAAGCCGCAACGGGCGCGGCTGCAACGGCGTCCGGCGCGACTGCGCCCGATGCCTGCGCGTACGCGGCGCAAGGCCCCGCGGACAAAGCCGCGGCAAGCGCTGCGCCGAGCGCGACGAGAGAAATGCGGGAAGTTGGCAACGTCGTAGGAAAGCTGCGGGACATGTGTCAAATTCTATCACCCCCGGCTGGACGCTCCGCCATTTATGGCAAAATGCCCCGCTTCACTCACCCGCGGCATCTGGTCCGGCGGGCCCGTCACGCAGCCCGCCGCGCGCGGTCTGCCGGCCCGCGCCGCGATTTCAGCAGGCAGATCATCCACGACATGACGGAAACCGTAGCACTCAAGATCGTACAGCGCATCGCCACCGAACTGTCCGTCCAGCCGCGCCAGGTCGCGGCGGCCGTGCAACTCCTCGACGAAGGCTCGACCGTTCCGTTCATTGCCCGGTACCGCAAGGAAGTGACCGGCAACCTGGACGACACGCAGCTGCGCCAGCTCGAGGAACGCCTCCTGTATCTGCGCGAGCTCGAGGATCGCCGCGCGTCGATCCTGTCGAGTATCGACGAGCAAGGCAAGCTGACCGACGAGTTGCGCGCCGCGATCGACGCGGCCGACAGCAAGCAGGTGCTCGAAGACCTTTATCTGCCGTACAAGCCGAAGCGCCGCACGCGCGCGCAGATCGCCCGCGAAGCCGGCCTCGAGCCGCTCGCGCAGGCGCTGCTCGCGAACCCGCTGCTCGACCCGCAGACTGAGGCCGCCGCATACGTCGACGCCGACAAGGGCGTCGCCGACGTGAAGGCCGCGCTCGACGGCGCGCGCGACATCCTGTCCGAGCAATTCGGTGAAACGGCCGAGCTGCTCGGCAAGTTGCGCGACTACCTGCATGGCCAGGGCGTCGTGTCGTCGGCGGTCGTCGAAGGCAAGGAAAACGAGGAAGGCGAGAAGTTCCGCGACTACTACGATTACGCGGAAACGATCCGGACCGTGCCGTCGCACCGCGCGCTCGCGCTGTTCCGCGGCCGCAACGCCGGCGTGCTGACCGTCAAGCTCGGCCTCGGCGAAGAGCTGGATGCGCAAGTGCCACACCCCGGCGAAGCGATGATCGCGCGCCATTTCGGGATCGCGAACCAGAGCCGCCCGGCCGACAAGTGGCTGTCCGACGTGTGCCGCTGGTGCTGGCGCGTGAAGGTGCAGCCGCACATCGAGAACGAGTTGCTCACGCAACTGCGTGAAACGGCCGAAGCCGAAGCGATCCGCGTGTTCGCACGCAACCTGAAGGATCTGCTGCTGGCCGCGCCGGCCGGGCCGAAGGCCGTGATCGGTCTCGACCCCGGCCTGCGCACCGGCGTGAAGGTCGCTGTCGTCGACCGCACCGGCAAGCTGCTCGCCACCGACACGATCTACCCGCACGAGCCACGCCGCGACTGGGACGGCTCGCTCGCGAAGCTCGCACGCATCGCCGCGCAGACACAGGCCGAGCTGATCAGCATCGGCAACGGCACCGCGTCGCGCGAGACCGACAAGCTCGCGAGCGAACTGATCGCGAAGCACCCCGAACTGCGACTGCAGAAGATCGTCGTGTCGGAAGCCGGCGCGTCGGTCTATTCGGCGTCCGAGCTGGCCGCGAAGGAATTCCCGGAGCTCGACGTGTCGCTGCGCGGTGCCGTGTCGATCGCCCGCCGCCTGCAGGACCCGCTCGCCGAGCTTGTGAAGATCGAGCCGAAGGCGATCGGCGTCGGCCAGTACCAGCACGACGTGAACCAGCGCGAACTCGCCCGTTCGCTCGATGCAGTGGTCGAGGATTGCGTGAACGCGGTTGGCGTCGATGCGAACACCGCATCGGTCGCGCTGCTCGCGCGCGTGTCGGGCCTGAATGCGACGCTTGCGCGCAACATTGTCGACTACCGCGACGCGAACGGCCCGTTCCCGTCACGCGAACATCTGCGCAAGGTGCCGCGCCTCGGCGACAAGACCTTCGAACAGGCGGCCGGCTTCCTTCGCATCAACGGCGGCGAGAACCCGCTCGATCGCTCGTCGGTGCACCCGGAAGCCTATCCGGTCGTCCAGCGGATCCTCGCGAAGATCAGCAAGCGGATCGACGACGTGCTCGGCAGCCGCGACTCGTTGGCGGGCCTGTCGCCGGCAGAATTCGTTGACGAACGTTTCGGCCTGCCGACCGTGCGCGACATTCTGTCCGAACTGGAGAAACCGGGTCGCGACCCGCGTCCGGAATTCAAGACCGCGACGTTCCGCGACGGGGTCGAGAAGGTCTCCGACCTGATGCCCGGCATGCTGCTCGAAGGGGTCGTGACGAACGTCGCCGCATTCGGCGCGTTCGTGGACATCGGCGTGCATCAGGACGGCCTCGTCCACGTGTCCGCGATGTCGACGAAGTTCATCAAGGATCCGCACGAAGTCGTGAAGGCGGGTCAGGTCGTCAAGGTCAAGGTGATCGACGTCGACGTCAAGCGCCAGCGCATTGCGCTGACGATGCGCCTCGACGACGAAGCGGCCGCACCCGGCATGGCACCGCGCGGCGGCCAGGATCGCGGCAACGCCGGCCGCAGCGGCGCGCGCCCGCAGCGCTCGCGCGAGCCGGAACCGGCCGGCGCAATGGCCGCGGCATTTGCGAAGCTCAAGCGTTGAGCAAACGAACGTAGTCGACCGACGACAAAAAGCCCGCCGGATGGCGGGCTTTTTTATGGCTCGAACGGTGAGCGCGCGGCCGGATCGGCTTGGGCCGCATGAACGGCCCGCGCGCGGCACTCAGATCTCGATCTTGGTGCCGAGTTCGACGACGCGGTTCGCCGGAATCGAGAAGAAGTCGGTCGGCTTCGCCGCGTTCTGATGCATCCACGCGAACACGCGCTCGCGCCAGATCGACATGCCCGGCAGATGCGTCGGCACGACCGTCTCGCGCGCGAGGAAGAACGACGTGTCCATCAACTCGAACGTCATGTCGTGCGTACGGCCGAACTCCTCGAGCACCGCCTTCACGTCCGGCGTCTCGTTGAAGCCGTACTGGGCCTTGACGATGTAGAGGCCGCCGCTCGCATCGCGCGAACTCAGGCGCTTGTCGTCGCGCACGTAAGGGATGTCGCGCGTGACGAACGTCAGGAAGATGGTCCGCTCGTGCAGCACCTTGTTGTGCTTCAGGTTGTGCAGCAGGCTTACGGGCACGAGCTTGTCGTTGCCGGTCAGGTAGATCGCGGTGCCCGACACGCGGTGCGGCGGATGCGCGAGCAGCCCCTGCAGGAACGGCTCGAGCGGAATACCGTCGGCCGCCGTGCGTTCCTTGACGATGTGCCGCCCCTTGTACCAGGTCATCAGCAGGAAGAACAGCAGCGCGCCGATGCCGAGCGGCAGCCAGCCGCCCTGCGCAACCTTCAGCAGGTTCGCGCCGAAGAAGCCGAGGTCGATCGCGAGAAACACCGCGATGATCGCGCCGACCAGCAGCCGGTTCCAGTTCCACACCTTCACCATCACGACGCACGCCAGCACGGTCGTGATCACCATCGTTGCGGTCACCGCAATACCGTACGCGGCCGCGAGGTTGTCGGAGCTCTTGAAGCCGACCACGATGCAGAGGATCACGAACAGCAGCAGCCAGTTCACGACCGGCACGTAGATCTGGCCGATCGCCAGTTCGGACGTGTGCAGCACCTTCATGCGCGGCACGTAGCCAAGCTGGATCGCCTGCGAAGTCAGCGAATACGCGCCCGAGATCACCGCCTGCGACGCGATCACGGTCGCCACCGTCGACAGCACGACGAGCGGCAACAGCGCCCAGTCAGGCGCAAGCAGGAAGAACGGGTTTTCGATCGCCTTCGGATTCTGGATCAGCAGCGCGCCCTGGCCGAAGTAGTTCAGCACGAGCGACGGCATCACGAGTCCGTACGCGGCCAGACGGATCGGCTTCGCACCGAAGTGGCCCATGTCCGCGTAGAGTGCTTCCGCACCGGTCAGCACCAGCACCACGGAGCCCAGCACGACGTAGGCCTGCAGCAGGTGCTCCGACATGAACGACGCAGCGTAATACGGGTTGATTGCCGCGATGATGCCGGGCACGCGCAGGATGTGATACACGCCGAGTGCCGCGATCGCGATGAACCACAACACCATGATCGGGCCGAACAGCTTGCCGACCATCGCGGTACCGTGACGCTGGATCCAGAACAGCGCGATCAGGATCACGATCGTGATCGGCAGCACGAGATGGGACAGGTGCGGTGTCGCGATCTCGAGACCTTCGACCGCCGACATCACGGAGATCGCCGGTGTGATTACCGCGTCGCCGTAGAACATGCACGCGCCGAATATCCCAAGCGCCATCAGCGCGCCCGCGACGCGGGTTTTCGAATCGAGCGGCCGCAGCGACAGCGCCATCAGCGCGAGTACACCGCCCTCGCCGTTGTTGTCGGCCCGCATCACGAACAGCAGGTACTTGATGCCGACCACGAGGATGATCGCCCAGAACAGCAGCGAGATCACGCCGAGGATCGAGCTTTCGGTGAGCGGGATGCCGTGTGCGGGGCTGAACGCCTCCTTCAGCGAATACAGCGGACTCGTGCCGATATCGCCGAACACGACGCCGATGGCTGCTATCGCAAGCGCCCGCATCGAATGTTGGTGTGTCGAATTCGCGTGGGCCGCGTCGGTCGCCTGGATCGTGTCGTTCATATGAAGCGTAATAATCGGGTCCGATTCGGACAAAACGAGCGCTATTCTACTCGCGCCCCCGTGAAACGCTGCCCTGCGCTGTTGCCCTGAAACCACGTGAGCTTACGCTGCGCATGCAATCGGGCGCGAGCTGTGGCAGGGTTGCCATCATAGCCGGGGCCGCGTCGTCTGCCTACCGCACATGTCGATCGCCGTGCCGGCCATCCGGTCCGCCAATGAAAAACGGCGCCGCAAGCGGCGCCGTACAAGGCGTTCCTTCGATCGGCCGACCGCTTACGCGCCCGAACCGTCGCGCTGCGCGCGACCGCGCTTGATCCACGCCTCGAGGTTGTGCGGACGAACCGTGTCCCACTCCTCGAACGGCTGATGAATCCACGGATTCGTCGGCAGATACTGCGTGTGATAGTCGGGCTTGACCTTCGAGCACCCCTTGTACCAGAGCACAGCCGAACGCACGGCCGTGACGGACGGATAACGTTCCTTCAGGTGCTCCTGCACCCGCGCGAGCGTGACGCCCGAATCGACCAGATCGTCGACCAGCAGCACGTTGCCCGCGAGGTTGCCGCGCGTCATCGTGATGTACTGCGCGATGTCCAGATCGCCCTGCTCGGTGCCGGCCGCTTCGCGGTACGAACTCGTTGCGAGGATCGCCAGCGGCACGTCATAGATCCGCGACAACTGGTCGCCCACGCGCAGACCGCCGCGCGCGAGGCACAGGATCTGGTCGAACTTCCAGCCCGAAGCATGCACCTGGAGCGCGAGCAGTTCGATGAGACGATGGTATTCGTCCCAGCCCACCCAGAGGTTCTTGTCGTCGTTGCGCGGATCAGTCATCAAGTCTGCCGCCGACATCGTGATTTGCTGCGTCATTCTGAAAATTAAACCTTGAACGGATGGCGGAGCAGGATCGTTTCGTCTCGGTCCGGGCCGGTCGACACCATGTCCACCGGCACGCCAGCCACTTCCTGGACACGGGTCAGGTATGCCTGCGCATTCGCCGGCAGTGCGTCCCACGTCTTGATGCCGACGGTGCTTTCCTTCCAGCCGGCGAACGTTTCGTACACCGGCTCGCAGCGCGCCACGTCGGCTGCGCCGCGCGGCAGGATGTCGGCGTCCTTGCCGTCGATCTTGTAGCCGACGCACAGCTTCACTTCATCGAGGCCGTCGAGCACGTCGAGCTTAGTCATGCACAGGCCCGACACGCCGTTGATCTGGATCGAGCGGCGCAGCGCGGCTGCGTCGAGCCAGCCAGTGCGGCGCGGACGGCCGGTAACCGAGCCGAATTCCTTGCCGACGTTCGCCAGCGTGACGCCGACCTGGTCCTGACGCTGCGGATTGTCCGCATCGTACAGTTCGCTCGGGAACGGACCCGAACCGACACGCGTGCAGTACGCCTTCGTGATGCCGAGGATGTAGTTCAGCTTTTGCGGACCGACGCCGGCGCCGGCCGACGCCGCACCCGCGACGCAGTTGCTCGACGTGACGAACGGATAGGTGCCGTGGTCGATGTCGAGCAGCGTGCCTTGCGCGCCTTCGAACAGCAGGTTCTGACCGGCGTTGTTCGCGTCGTACAGGCGGCGCGACACGTCGGCCACCATCGGCTTCAGGCGATCGGCATAGCCGAGCATCGTGTCGAGCGTGGCCTGGAAATCGACGGCTGCGGCGCCCAGGTACTGGGTCAGCACGAAGTTGTGGAAATCGAGGTTTTCACGCAGGCGATCGGCGAAGGTCTTCGCGTCGAACAGGTCCTGCACGCGCAGCGCGCGGCGGCCGACCTTGTCTTCGTACGCGGGGCCGATGCCACGGCCGGTCGTACCGATCTTGCCCGCGCCCTTGCGCGCTTCGCGCGCCTGGTCGATCGCGATGTGGTACGGCAGGATCAGCGTCGTTGCTTCGGAAATGAACAGGCGGTCGCGCACGTTCACGCCAGCCTCTTCCAGCTCGCCGATTTCCTTGAACAGTGCCTCGGGGGACAGGACGACGCCGTTGCCGATGTAGCAGGCGACGCCTTCACGCATGATGCCCGACGGAATGAGGCGCAAGATGGTTTTCTTGCCGCCGATGATGAGGGTGTGGCCGGCGTTGTGACCACCCTGGAAACGCACGACGCCCTGAGCGTGGTCCGTCAGCCAGTCGACGATCTTGCCCTTGCCTTCATCACCCCATTGCGTTCCCACGACGACGACATTGCGCCCGGGAGTCACGTTCACTGCGCTGGCAGACATGTTGATTCGTTAGCTGGTTAAAAACGTATTCTACCTATGTTCGCGGGCGATTCCGAATTTTTCCGTTTCGCTTCAACGATATGCACGCCGGACGACGGCCCGCGAACGCCTGTTTAACGGGGCTCGACCACCCACGCGCCGTTGCGCTCGACGAGCGAACGGTCGCAGGCAAATTCGTCAAGCACGTGATCGTGCCCCGGCAATGCCTGGATCACGACCTCGCCCGCATCGCGCAGCGCCACGACGGCCGCGCGCAGCGCGTCGTCCTGCGCCCACGGCGCGAGAATCGCGGTGCCGCGCGCCTCGATCGGCGAAATGCGCGCGAGTTCGCGCAGATCGAGCGAGAAGCCCGTCGCCGGGCGAGCCCGGCCGTACGCCTGGCCCACGTGGTCGTAACGACCGCCGCGCGCGATCGCGTTCGGCACGCCGTCGATGTACGCCGTAAACATCGCACCGCTGTGGTACGCATAGCCGCGCAGGTCGGCCAGATCGATCGCCACTTCGACACCCTTCGCCTGCGCCGCGAGCTGGGCGAGATCGTCGAGCGCGCGCGTGATCTCGGGCAGCACCGGCAGCCGCGCGCGCGCCTCGTCGAGCACGCTCGCGTCGCCGTACAGGTGCGGCAGCGCACGCAGCGCCGCGCGCGTGTCGGCGCCCAGATCGTCGGTGAGTTCGTTCAGCAGCGGCACGTCCTTGCCCGACAGCGCGTCGTACAGCGCCTCGCCACGTTCGGCGGCCTGCGCGTCGCGCGCGAGCAGCGCCGCGAGCACGCCGGCGTGGCACAGATCCAGACGGATCCGCGACAGGCCCGCGAGATGCAGCGCGTCGAGCATCAGTTGCTGGATTTCGAGGTCGGCTTCCAGCCCGGCATGCCCGTAGATTTCGGCGCCGATCTGGATCTGTTCGCGCGTCGCATGCAGGCCGCGCGGGCGCGTGTGCATCACGTGCCCCGCATAGCAGAGGCGCGTCACGCCCTGACGATTCAGCAAGTGCGCGTCGATGCGCGCGACCTGCGGCGTGATGTCCGCGCGCAGGCCGAGCGTGCGACCCGACAGCTGGTCGACCAGCTTGAAGGTGCGCAGGCGCAGGTCGGCGCCGCCGCTCGTCAGCAGCGACTCGAGATATTCGAGCAGCGGCGGCATCACCATTTCGTAGCCGTACGAACGGAAGCGGTCGAGCAGCCTGCGACGCAGCTCCTCGATCTTGCGCGCTTCCGACGGCAGTACGTCGGCGATATTCTCGGGAAGTAACCAGGTCGACATCGGTACGGTCCTACGACGGAAAACAGGGCGCGACACGCGCGCCGCGAAATGAATCGGAAATCGGAATCGGGCGGAACGAACGGCGGATGCGCCGTCCAGGTCAGGTGGCGAGCAGCAGCAGGACGAGCCCGAGCGCCATCACGATGAGCCCGCCGATCCGGATATGATGCGGCGGCCGCTCCGCTATTCTACGAAACGTGTCGCGCCAGGCGACGGGAAACACGAAGGGGAACGCCCCCTCGATGATCAGCATCAGTGCTACCGCGAGCAACAACGAGCCAGCCAGATCCATGCGAGCGACGGCGCCGCTCGTCGCGGCGCCCCAAGTCAGTGTTTGCGGGGAGCGGGTGCCGCCGGTGCGGCACCGCCCGTCGGGCTGCGCATGAAACGGAAGAACTCGCTGTCGGGATCGACGACGATGATGTCGTTGCGCTTGAAGGTATTCCGGTAAGCCTGCAGGCTCGCGTAGAACTGGTAGAACTGCGGGTCGCGGCCGAACGCATCGGCGGCAATCGTCGCGGCCTTCGCGTCGCCCTCGCCCTTGATCGTCTGCGCGGACTTGTACGCATTCGCGAGCACGGCCTGCTGTTCGCGTTCCGCATCGGCCTTGATCTGTTCGACGTCGGCAGCGCCCTCGGCACGCACCTGGGCAGCCTGGTCGCGCAACGCGGCAATCATCCGCTGATAGACCGCGTCCGTTTGCGCGGCCGGCAAGTCGACTCGCGTAAGCTGGACGTCGACCACGTCGATGCCGAAACCGGACGCCGGCTCCCGCACCGCATCGCGTGCCGCATCGGCGATCTCGCGCTGGCCGCCGAGCGCATCATCGAGCGTGCGCTTGCCGAACGCGTCGCCCAGCGCGCTCTTCAACGCACCGGCCAGGCGTTCGTTCGCGGCTGCCGGATCGCCGCTCGTAGCCGTGAAATACTTCATCGGATCGCTGATCCGATACTTGACCGCGTACGCGACGAGCAGGTCGTGCTTGTCCTGCGTCGCGAGTTGCAGCGGGTCCGACGATTCGAGCGACTGCAGGCGCGTATCGATCAGCGTCGCCGTCTGCAGCGGCGGCGGCAGCTTGAAGTGGATGCCGGGGCCCGCGAGTTCGGGCTGCGTGCCGTCACGGCCCGACAGCACCGCCGCGTGGCGCGGGTCGACGGTCAGGACCGTCGACGACGCCGCGAAGGCAACGATCACGATCGCAACGACGAGCGCAATGATTCGGTTCATGTTCTGCGCTCTCCGTTACTTCAGATCGTCTTCGCGCGAGCGGCTGCGGAACGCTTCACGCGACCGCAGCGCGTCGCTGCCCGGTGCCGGCGCGGCGGCGGCCGAAGCCGCGCTGGCCGGCGCACTCGCCGTGCCGTCGGCCGGTGCCGACGCCGCGTCGGGCGCGGATGGGCCGGCGGACACCGCGGCGTTTTGTCGCCCCTGCTCGACGATCTTGTCGAGCGGCAGATACACGACGCTGTTGCCGCCCTTGTTGCCGACGAACACCTTCGTTGTGTTCGAATAGATTTCCTGCATCGTCTCGAGGTACATCCGCTCGCGAATCACCGCGGGCGCCTTCGAATACTGTGCATAGACCTGCTTGAACCGGTCGGCGTCGCCTTCGGCCTCCGTCACCACGCGATCGGCATATGTCTTCGCTTCGTCGACGAGTTTCGCGGCATCGCCCTGCGCCTTCGGCAGCAGATCGCTCGCGTAAGCCTGTGCGGCACGCTTCGCGGCTTCGCGCTCGTCGCGCGCCTTTGCGACTTCCGCATACGCGGCCTGCGTCTGCTCGGGCGCCGCGACGCTTTGCATGGTGACAGCCGTGACTTCGAGCCCGGTCTGGTAGCGGTCGAGATCGCGCTGGATCGCGGTCGAAAGCTGCTCGCGCAGCGCGTCGCGGTCCTGGTTCAGCATGTCGGCTGCACTACGCGTGCCAACGATCGCGCGCACCGCAGCCTGCGCGGCCTGCGACACGCTGCGCTCGGGATCGACGCTGCGGAACAGGTAATCGGTTGCGGAGCGAATCCGGTACTGGACGACGAAACGCACGTCGACGATATCGGCATCGCGCGTGAGCATTGCAGCTTCCTTCACGTTCGCGAGACGCACGACGTTGTTGCGGCCGATCTCGATCGAACGTACCTGCGACGTATCGACGATCTCGTGCGATGCGAACGGATACGGCGCGCGCCAGTGCACACCCTGGCCGACCGTGCCCGACAGCTTGCCGAGTTGCAGCACGACACCCGTCTGGCCGTCCTGCACGACGAACAGCCCGCTGCCCGCATAGACCGCGACCAGCACGCCGATCACGATGCCGACGCCGACTCGCGCGGCCCGGCCGTTGTCCGGCCGCAAGCCGTTGCCGCCCTTGCCGCCTAACAGGCCGCTCAGACGCCGGTTGAAGTTGCGCCACATCTCGTCGAGATCGGGGGGACCGTCACCGTCGCCGCCAGGCGGACGCTTCGATTCGTTCGTACGCGGACGGGATCCGTCGTTGCCCTTGCCTTCGCCACGTCCCCAGCGGGGATCGTTGATCGACAGCAAGGCGCGCATCCGCCGCAAGGTACTCCGCTCGTTGTATTCGTTCACCAGAGTTTGTTCACCAGATTGGACGCCGGCGAACCGGCCGGGACCGGTTAGCGCCCGTGTTCGGAAATCGTGCGGTCTTCGTGTGGTTCAGCGGGTACGCCGTCGAGCGCGCCGTCGGACAACGTCGCGCCGGAAAGGTGTTCCGCGGAGGCGATCTCGGCGATGGCGGCACGCAACGCGTCAAGACCCTGACCGGTGCGCGCGCTCAAAAAGACGCGCGAAATATTACCATATTCGTCCCGCTCGACCGCGTCGCCGCGGGCCGCCAGCTCGGGCACGGCGTCGATCTTGTTGAACACCAGCACCTGCCGGATCGTGTCCGCGCCGATCTCGTGCAGCACGCCGTTGACCTGCTCGACCTGCTCGAGCCGCACCGCGCTCGATGCATCGACCACATGCAGCAACAGATCCGCATGGATCGTTTCTTCGAGGGTCGCGCGAAACGCGGCTACCAGCTGGTGAGGCAACTCACGGATGAACCCGACCGTATCGGAAACGACGATCTGGCCGACTTCGTCGCCCAAGTACACGCGCCGCGACGTCGTATCGAGCGTCGCGAACAACTGGTCGGCCGCATAGGCCTGCGCTTTCGTCAGCGTATTGAACAGCGTCGACTTACCCGCGTTGGTATAGCCGACGAGCGACACCGACATCGTGCCGCTGCGTGCGCGCTGGCGACGCTGCGTGCTGTGCTGCCGGCGCAGCCGGTCGAGTCGTGACTTCAGCATCTTGATACGCTCGCCGATCAGCCGGCGGTCGGTTTCGAGCTGCGTTTCACCCGGGCCGCGCAAGCCGATACCGCCCTTTTGCCGTTCCAGGTGGGTCCACGCGCGAATCAGCCGGGTCGACAGGTATTGCAGCTGCGCGAGTTCGACCTGCAGTTTGCCTTCGTGGCTGCGGGCGCGCTGGGCAAAGATATCGAGGATGAGACTCGTGCGATCGACCACACGCCTGTTAAGCGCCTGCTCCAGATTGCGTTGCTGGGCCGGTGCAAGGGCGTGATTGAAGATGACGATTTCGACGTTGTGCGCGTCGCAGGCAAGCCGCAATTCTTCGGCTTTGCCGCTGCCGATGAACATCTTGGCATCGGGACTGGAGCGACGACCCGTGAGGGTGACGGCGGGACGGGCCCCCGCACTGGAGGCGAGAAGACCGAGTTCTTCGAGACTGGCTTCGAAATCGGTCTTGCCGAAATCGATGCCGACGAGCGCTGCGTTGATCAAATTATCGGGTGTCAAGATAAGGCGGCTGGCATCGGTCGCTCGCGGCGACCGGGTGCCGGCCGCTGCGATAGGTTAGGACGAGGCTTCCGCGTCCGGGTGGAAATTCACCGGGCGCGCCGGCACGACCGTCGAGATGGCGTGCTTGTAGACCATCTGGGTCACCGTATTACGGAGCAACACGACGTACTGGTCGAACGATTCGATGTTCCCTTGGAGCTTGATGCCGTTGACGAGATAGATCGAAACGGGAACGTGCTCCTTGCGCAGTGCGTTCAAAAACGGGTCTTGTAACAATTGCCCTTTGTTGCTCATGGCGTACTCCATCTTTTTTTGCAGGTTGATCTGGATTGGCGACGAAGAAAAAGAGATCCGGCGCCAATCGCTACACTATAGCCGATTTTGCCTGCCCCGCCCGGAGCCAGGCCATGTGGCCCAGGCCTTGCGGGGCGTGCTTCAGCCCTTGTCCGCGTACGGGTTGTTCGACGAACGGAACTCTATGCGCAATGGAGTCCCAGTCAGTGAGAAAGTTTCGCGGAATCGGTTTTCCAGGTAACGCTTGTACGTTTCCGTCACGGCATCGAGTGCGTTACCGTGGATTACGATCAGCGGCGGATTCTGACCGCCCTGGTGCGCGTAGCGCAGCTTCGGACGCACCGGGCCGCGGCGGCGCGGCTGCTGGAATTCGACGGCCTCGATCAGCGCGCGCGTGAGCTTCGGCGTCGGCAGCTTCGCCATGGCCGCCGCGTATGCGTCGTCGACCGAGCGCATCAGCGCGCCGATCCCCGTCTTCTTCGCGGCCGAAATGTAGTGCGACTTCGCGAAGTCGAGGAATTTCAGCTTGCGAGTCAAATCCGCTTTCGCGCGATCGCGTGCGTGATCGTCGAGACCGTCCCACTTGTTGACGCCGATCACGAGCGCACGCCCCTGCTCGACGACGAAGCCGGCGATGTGCGCGTCCTGGTCGGAAATGTCCTGCTGCGCATCCAGCAGAAGAATGACGACGTTCGCGTCGGATATCGACTGCAGCGTCTTCACGACCGAGAACTTCTCGATCGCCTCGAACACCTTGCCGCGACGCCGCAGGCCCGCGGTGTCGATCAGCGTGTATTTCTTGCCGTTACGTTCGAAGTCGACGTAGATCGAATCACGCGTCGTGCCCGGCATGTCGAACGCGATCACGCGGTCCTCGCCGATCAGGGCGTTCACGAGCGTCGACTTGCCGACGTTCGGGCGGCCGACGATCGCGATCTTGATACCGCGCGACGGATCGTCTTCGTCCGCCTCCTCCGGCTGGCCCGCGTACGCGACTTCCAGCGCCTCGTTGATCATGTCGGTCACGCCGTCGCCGTGCGCGGCCGAGATCGCGCGCGGATCGCCGAGCCCGAGCTCGTAGAAGTCCGTCGCGACCGCCGTGTACTTCATCCCCTCGGCCTTGTTGACGACGAGGAAGATCGGCCGGCCGGTCTTGCGCAGGTAATCGGCAATCGACTTGTCCTGCGGCGCGAGGCCGTTGCGGCCGTCGACGATGAACACGACGACGTCGGCTTCCTCGACGGCCTGGCGCGTCTGGCGCGCCATCTCGTGCAGGATGCCGTCCTTCGCGACCGGCTCGAAGCCGCCGGTGTCGACGACCAGGTACGGCCGTGCGCCGACCCGCCCTTCGCCGTAATGGCGATCGCGCGTCAGGCCCGGCAAGTCGGCGACCAGCGCATCGCGCGAGCGCGTGAGCCGGTTGAACAGCGTGGATTTCCCCACATTGGGGCGCCCAACGAGGGCAATGACCGGTTTCATCTGTGTTTTCTACGGTGATGCGCAGCAGCGGGAGGCCCGCTGCTGCGGGCGGCTGCGCTGAATGAAAATATCACGAATTCGCGCCGCGCCGGATGCGCGCGCCGGGCGCGCGTTGCACGCCGTCGTCTTTCGTTTCGAACTGCCTTTCAAATACCGAGCGGCCGGGAACACCGGCCGCCCTCATGTCGCGCGACCCGCGGTGCGCGGGACAAGCCCGCCGCGCCGCAGCCGCGCATGTTTCGCGCATGTCAGCGCGGACGGAACCCGTACAGGCCGCCGTCCTTCGTCTGCACGACCAGCGTATTGCCCGCAAGAACCGGCGCCGCCGTAATCGCGCTGCCGTCAGTCTTCATCCGCGCGATGAAACTGCCGTCCTCGCGCGACAGGAAGTGCACGAAGCCCTTGTAGTCGCCCATCACGAGCGCATGACCGAGCAGATACGGCACGCCGACGTCGCGGCTCTTCAGTTTGTCGTTGCGCCAGAGCTGGTTCCCGGTGGTGGCGTCGTACGCGGTCACGACCGACCAGTCGTCGCCGCCGGCGACCACCGAGTCGTCCTGCGCCAGGCCGCTGCGGCTCGAGAACGGCTTTTCCCACAACGGCCGGCCCGAGTTCGCATCGAAGCAGCCGAGCTGGCCCTGGAACGTGACTGCGCACGTTTCCGCGCCCACGAGCGTCGGTGGACCGCTGACGTCGTTGATGCGCTCGACTTCGGTCACGCCTTTCGGAAACGATACCGGCGTCTGCCAGAACGGCTCGCCCGTCTGCAGGTTGATCGCAACGAGACCGCCGCCGGGGAAACCCGCCAGCACGGCCGCATCGCCCGCGAACGTCATGCCGGCCGACACGCGCAGGTTCAGCGGTACTGCCCGGTTGCGGTAGTTCCACTTCTGCTCGCCCGTCTGCGCGTCGAACGCGATCACCTGGCCGTCGATCGTGCGAACGATCACGAGGCCGTTGCCCACGAGCGGCGGCGAGAAGATCTCGCCCTGCACGGAGGTCTTCCACAGCTGCTTGCCGTCGGGGCCGAGCACGAACACGCCGCCCTTCAGCGCGCCGACCGCGGTCAGGTTGCCGTCGCTGCCGACACCGGCCGACAGGTCGGAACCGACCTTCGTGCGCCACAGCGTCTGGCCAGTCTTCGCGTCGATCTTCTCGACCGAACCGTTTTCGCCCGCCGCGTAGACGGCGTCGCCGACGGCCACCGGCGAGAACAGGTAGCGGCCGCCCTTGCCGACGCTCGCCTTCCAGACCTGTTGCACGTCCATGACAGGCTTGAACTCGGTGAGCGGCGTCGGCACGCGGCGCGCGTCCTTCGACGACGAGCAGGCCGCCAATGCCAGGACAGCCGCCGCGCAGGCTACGGGCACAGCGTAACGTTTCAGCAAATTCATCGGTTAGCGAAGCAGAGTTAAGAGGTTGAGGGGGCCGTGATCAGCCGCCGAGCGCGTCGAGCTTGAACTGCACGAGCTGGCGCGCGGACTGGTCGTCCTTCGACAGGCCGTCGAGCGCGAGCTTGTAAGCAGCACGCGCATCGTCGGTCTTGCCTTGCGCGGCAAGCAGGTCACCGCGGCGATCCGCCACGAGGCCCTTGAATGCATCGAGCGGCGTACCGGACAGCAGCGCGAGGCCTGCGTCGTACGCCTTCTCGTCAAGCAGCAGCGACGCAAGACGCAGCTTCGCGATCTGCTTGTACTCATCGTCCTTGGCGTGGTCGGCGGCCCATTGCAGCTGCGCCTTCGCGCCTGCGGCGTCGCCGGCGGCATACAGCGTCTTCGCGGCAGCGAGCGCCGTCATCTGCGCATACGGCGTGCTGCCGTACTTGTCTTCCATGTCGGCAGCCGCACGGGCCATCGTCGCCTTGTCGTTCGCGGCCGCGGCCTTCTGGACCTGCTCGTACAACCCGGAAGCCTCGGCGGCCTGACGGCGCTGCCAGTAGTTCCAGCCGTTGAAACCGGCCGCGACGACCAGCGCAGCGAGCACGATCCACGTGGTGAGGTTGCCCCAGCGGGCCCACCACGCTTTCAGACTTTCAATCGATTCTTGTTCGTCGTGATAACTCATCGGCGAGCGATTCCTTCCTGTTCAGGCTGTTCTTGTCAGCGAATGCCAGCGCGATCAGTCGTCGCCGTCTTCGGCGGATGCAACCATCGCATTGATTAGGAATTCGGTCAAGCTTTCGACCGGCACGGTCTGCTGAACGTTCTTTTCCCCTTCCAGGCCCGCACCGCGCAGCGCTTTCACGCCCACCGTGCCATTCGCCACCTCTTCTTCGCCGAAGATCACCGCGAACGCGGCGCCGCTCGCATCGGCCCGCTTCATCTGCGACTTGAAGCTTGCCGGCGCGCCGTCGGCGCTGCAGTGGAAAATCACGTCGAGGCCCGTGTCGCGCAGACGCTCGGCCGCGATGAACGCCTGTTCGCGCGCGGTTTCGCCCTGGTGCACGACGTATACGTCGACGCCTTCCTGCTCGGGGGCGAGATCCTCTTCCTTCAGCAGCTCGAGAATGCGCTCAATGCCCATCGCCCAGCCGCATGCGGCCGTCGGCTTGCCGCCGAGTTGCTCGATCAGCGGATCGTAGCGGCCGCCGGCCGCGACCGTGCCCTGCGCGCCAAGCTTGTCGGTCACCCACTCGAACACGGTCAGATTGTAGTAATCGAGACCGCGCACGAGACGCGGGTTGATCTTGAACGGGATGTTGTTCGCGAGCAGCAGGCGCTGCAGACCTTCGAAGTGCGCGCGCGACTCGTCGCCGAGGAAGTCGATCAGCTTCGGCGCGTTCTGCGCGATCTCCTGCAGCGCGGGGTTCTTCGTGTCGAGCACGCGCAGCGGGTTCGTATACAGACGGCGCTTCGCGTCCTCGTCGAGCACGTCCGCGAACTGCTCGAGGTACTTGATCAGTTCGACGCGGTGCGCGGCGCGCTCTTCGGCGAGGCCGAGCGAGTTGATCTCGAGCTTGATGCCGGTCAGCCCGAGGTCGTCCCACAGGCGCTGACACATCATGATGATTTCTGCATCCGCATCCGGGCCCGCGAAACCGAGCGCCTCGACGCCGACCTGGTGGAACTGGCGATAGCGGCCGCGTTGCGGACGCTCGTGTCGGAACATCGGGCCGATGTACCACAGGCGCTTCGGGCCGTCGTACAGCATGTTGTGCTCGATCGATGCTCGCACGACCGCCGCGGTGTTCTCCGGACGCATCGTCAGGTTTTCGCCGTTCAGCGCGTCGGTGAAGCTGTACATCTCCTTCTCGACGATGTCCGTGACTTCGCCGATGCCGCGCGTGAAGAGCTGCGTATGCTCGACGATCGGCGTGCGGATGTTCTGGTACCCGTATGCGCGCAGCAGCGATTTCACCGTAGCTTCGAAGAACTCCCACAGGCCTGCATCCTGCGGGAGGATGTCGTTCATGCCCTTGACGCCGGTGAGCTTCTCGATCTTGCGTTTCTGTTCAGTCATCGTGTGTGTGGACGAATTAGTTCAGGGCCGCAGCGCGGCCGTAATTGCGTGCGACGTAGTCGCTGACGATCTGCTGGAATTCCTCGGCGATCCGCTCGCCGCGCAGCGTCTTGACCTTCTCGCCGTCGATGAAGACGGGTGCGGCCGGATTCTCGCCCGAACCCGGCAGGCTGATGCCGATGTTCGCGTGCTTCGACTCGCCCGGGCCGTTGACGATACAGCCCATCACCGCGACGTTCATCTTCTCGACGCCCGGATATTCCTTGCGCCAGGCCGGCATCTGCTCGCGCAGGTAGGTCTGGATCTGCATCGCGAGCTCCTGGAACAGCGTGCTCGTCGTGCGGCCGCAGCCCGGGCATGCGATCACCATCGGCGCGAACGAGCGCAGGCCCATCGTCTGCAGGATTTCCTGGCCGACGATCACCTCGCCGGTGCGCGGCGCACCCGGTTCCGGCGTCAGCGAGATGCGGATCGTGTCGCCGATCCCTTCCTGCAACAGCACGCCCAGTGCGGCCGTCGAGGCGACGATGCCCTTCGAGCCCATGCCGGCTTCGGTCAGGCCGAGGTGCAGCGCGAAGCCGCAGCGACGGCCGAGTTCGCGGTACACGGCGATCAGATCCTGCACGCCGCTGACCTTGCACGACAACACGATACGATCACGGCCGAGGCCGAGTTCGACCGCGCGCTCGGCCGAGCCGATCGCCGACTGGATCAGCGCCTCGTACATCACGCTCTGCGCATCCCACGGCTGCGAACGCGCGCCGTTCTCGTCCATCATGCGCGCGAGCAGATCCTGGTCGAGACTGCCCCAGTTCACGCCGATCCGCACCGGCTTGTCATACTTGGCCGCCGCCTCGATCATCTGCGCGAACTGCGTGTCGCGCTTCGCGCCCTGGCCGACGTTACCCGGGTTGATCCGGTACTTCGACAGCGACTCCGCGCAGCCCGGATAGTCGCGCAGCAGCAGGTGGCCGTTGTAGTGGAAATCGCCGACGAGCGGGACGGTCACGCCCATCCGGTCGAGCTGCTCACGGATCGCCGGCACGGCGGCCGCAGCCTCGGGCGTGTTGACGGTGATACGCACCAGTTCGGAGCCTGCGTTCGCGAGATCCTTGATCTGGATCGCCGTGCCGATCGCATCGGCCGTGTCGGTGTTCGTCATCGACTGCACGCGCACCGGCGCATCGCCGCCGATCGTCACGAGCTGCCCGCCCCAACGAACATCCACCGCATGCGACACGCGACGCGGCTGATGCCCGCCGAACACCGGCTCGGTTGAACAAATCTGACTGCTGCGTGGGGATTGAGCTTCGGATTGCATCGTTAGATCCATTTACGCGGAATGCGCCGCGATGCGGCGCATGAATTGAAAAAGCGCCGTGCCCTCTCGGCCTGTCGGCGACAGGCTTTCGTCACGGCGCTTGACGTCAGGGCAACGTGAACCGCGCCACGTTACCCCGCGCTGCCGAATATTTTGCCGGATCGACGGCTTTTCCGTCGAACGTGACCGAATCGAGGCCGGCCTTGTTACCGATCGTGACCTTGAACGGCCCGTCGCCGGCGACCTGCTTTGCTTCGCCGGCCCGCACCAGCCCCGAGAACAGTTCCTTGCCGCTCTTGTCGCGCACGCTGAACCAGCTATCCTGCTTGACCTTCAGTTCGATCATCGACTGACCTGCCGCCACCACAACGCTCGCGGGCTGAGCCGGTGCGGCAGCACTTGCCGCGACGGCCGTCGCGACGACGGGTTGCGACGCGGCTGCAGCCGACGCCACCGCTTGCGGCGCTACGCCGGACGCTGCAGCCGCGGCCGGAGCCTCATTGCCGGTCACCGCCGACGCACCGCTCGCGGCCGCCTCGTCGACAGACGAACCCGCAGCGATGCTGGCAGCCGACACATGCTCCGTATCGCCGCCCTTGAAGCGGGCGAGCCAGCTCGACGAGTCGCCGCCAGTGTGCCACATCAGTACCGCGACCACCGCGACGACGACGATCGCCGTGCCCCACAACCACGGGTGGTGGCGCGACGAGCCGCCAAGCGGAATCGACACGCGACCGCGCGGCAGATCCGTCCCCGACGACGCAGGCATCGACAGATCGACTTCCGGCGCGCCGCGCTCGCGGCGCAGTGCCTGCGCGAACGGTTCCGGATCGACGCCGAGCATCTTCGCGTAGCTGCGCACGACGCCGATCGCGAACGTCACGCCGGGCAAATGACTGATGTCACCGGCCTCGAGCGCACGCAGCTTCTGCGGAGCGACCTTGAGCCGCGCCGACACGTCGTCGACCGTCCAGCCCTTCGCTTCCCGGAGCTGCGCCAGCCGGCCGCCGACTGCCGTCAGCGTTTCCAGTCCCGCCGGTGCCGGCTGCGCGGCATTCGTCTCTGCGCCGTTTGACGGCTGCGGCTCACTCATCCTTGTCCTCGCGTCGATTCTTCTTCACTGGCGAACGCCGCCGGCTCTTGCCGGCCGGCACCCGCAACTTGTCATACCATGCGCGGCGCCGAGGCACCGCGACGGATCGCTATTCGCGTGTTGTACCGCCAAAAGGTTCGGGCATCCCCGGCCAGGCGCGCCAGCGAGGCGCGCCGTCAAACCGCCCGAACTTCGATGATTTTTGCTGCCGCACCCGTTCGCTCCGCCAGACGCGTGCGATCCTTCACGGCGCCGGCCAGCTGACCGCACGCGGCGTCGATGTCGTCGCCGCGCGTCTTGCGCACGGTCGTGACGACACCCGCGTCGATGAGGACCTGTGCGAAGCGCTTGATCTGCTCCGGCTTCGAGCGGATGAGGCCCGATTCCGGAAACGGGTTGAACGGGATCAGATTGAACTTGCAGGGCACGTCACGCGTGACGGCCAACAGTTCGCGCGCATGCGCTTCGGTGTCGTTGACGCCGTCGAGCATGCAGTATTCGAAAGTAATGAAGTCGCGCGGCGCGACTTTCAGATAGCGCTGGCACGCGGCCATCAGCTCGCGCAGCGGATGCTTCTTGTTGAGCGGCACCAACTCGTCGCGCAGCGCGTCGTTCGGCGCGTGCAGCGATACGGCGAGTGCGACCGGCAATTCGGCGCCGAGGCGGTCCATCATCGGCACCACGCCGGACGTCGACAGCGTGACGCGGCGGCGCGACAGGCCGTACGCGTTGTCGTCGAGCATCAGCCGCATCGCGGGCACGACCGCGTTGTAATTCAGCAGCGGCTCGCCCATGCCCATCATCACCACGTTGGTGACGACCCGTTCGGCCTTGCCGTTCGGACCGGGCGCACGACCGAGCGACGCACGCAGTGCAAATTCGGCCATCCGGAGCTGACCGATGATTTCAGCTGTCGACAGGTTGCGGGAGAAGCCCTGCTTGCCCGTCGAGCAGAAGCGGCAGTTGACCGCACACCCGGCCTGCGACGACACGCACAGCGTGCCGCGCGTCTCTTCCGGGATGAACACGGTTTCGACCGCATTGCCGTTTCCGACGTCGATCAGCCACTTGCGCGTGCCGTCGGTGGAAACGTGATCGCTGACGATATCCGGCATCACGATCGACGCGCGGCCCTTGAGCTTTTCCCTCAGGGACTTCGCGAGATCGGTCATGCCGTCGAAATCGCCGGCGTTGTACTGGTGGATCCAGCGCTGCAACTGCTTGGCGCGGAACGGCTTCTCGCCGAGACTGCCGCAGTACGCGACAAGACCCTCGGCATCGAAGTCGAGAAGATTGACGGAAGTTTCGCTCGTCATGATGTGCTGCCTTGCCGCGTGCGCTGAATCCAGCCTACTTGTTGCCAGCCGGAGCTTAGCGCGAGTAGACGTTCATTTCCGGGAAGAAGAACGCGATTTCGACCGCTGCCGTTTCCGCAGCGTCCGAGCCGTGCACGGCGTTCGCGTCGATGCTGTCGGCGAAGTCGGCGCGGATCGTGCCCTTTTCCGCCTTCTTCGGATCCGTCGCGCCCATCAGGTCGCGGTTCTTCAGGATCGCGCCTTCGCCTTCCAGAACCTGAATCATCACCGGACCCGAGATCATGAAATCGACGAGATCCTTGAAGAACGGACGTGCCGCGTGCACTGCGTAGAACTTCTCGGCGTCTGCACGCGACAGGTGCGCCATGCGCGATGCGACGATCTTCAGGCCGGCGCCTTCGAAACGGCTGTAGATCTGGCCGATCACGTTCTTTGCCACCGCATCCGGCTTGATGATCGACAGGGTGCGCTCGATTGCCATAAAAACTCCAAGAAATTAAGAAGTTACAGGTTCAAATGAATCCGCTATTGTAGCACGATCCCGTGTATCATTGCGATTGAACCCTTACACGAGCGAAAGGTTCCGAGTTCATATGTTTTTGCGCTGCCCGGCCATTGAAACCAAGCGGCGCGGAACGTATCTTAGCCACAGCTGCTCCGGTTTGCTGCGCCGTACACCGCGTGCGCCGAACCGGCCCCGGACGCCCATGCGTTCAATGTTAGGAGAAACCATGAACGACTATCCGTACAATTTCGGCCGCGGCGGCTCCGTCAGCACCGCGGAGGTTCGTAACCGCGTGCTGCGGAACACGTACTGGCTGCTCGCGCTGTCGATGATTCCGACGGTGCTGGGCGCATGGGTCGGCGTCGCCACGGGCTTCTCGCTGTTCGCGGCCACGAGCCCGATGATGAGCCTGCTCGCATTCTTCGCGATCGCGTTCGGCTTCATGTTCGCGATCGAGCGGACGAAAAACAGCGCGGCCGGCGTGTTCGTGCTGCTCGGCTTCACGTTCTTCATGGGCCTGATGCTGTCGCGCCTGCTGAGCTTCATCCTCGGCTTCTCGAACGGCCCGTCGCTGATCATGCTCGCGTTCGGCGGCACCGGCGTCATCTTCGCCGCAATGGCGACGGTCGCCACGGTCAGCAAGCGCGATTTCTCGGGCCTCGGCAAGTGGCTGTTCATGGGCGTGATCGTGATCCTGCTCGCGTCGGTCGCGAACATGTTCCTGCACCTGCCGGCGCTGATGCTTACCGTGTCGGTGCTCGCGATCGCAATCTTCTCGGCCTACATGCTGTTCGACGTCCAGCGCGTCGTGAACGGCGGCGAGACGAACTACATCTCGGCCACGCTCGCGATCTACCTCGACCTGTACAACGTGTTCACGAACCTGCTCGCGCTGCTCGGCATCTTCGGCGGCAACCGCAACTGACGTTCGCTGTGCACCATGAAAAAACCGGCCCGAGGGCCGGTTTTTTCACGTCCGCCGCCGGCTGTGCTTCAGTCTCGCTCGAACAGCGCGATCGATTCGACGTGCGACGTATTCGGGAACATGTTCACAACCCCGGCGCCCTTCAGCCGGTAGCCGGCCTCATGCACGAGCAAACCCGCGTCGCGCGCAAGCGTCGACGGATTGCACGACACATAGACGATTCGCTTCGGCAGTGGACCTTCGCCGCTCTGCGCGATTTCGGCCAGCGCCTTCGACACCGCAAGCGCACCTTCGCGCGGCGGATCGATCAGGAACTTGTCGAATGCGCCGAGCGCGCGGATGTCGTCGCCCGTCACTTCGAACAGGTTCCGGCATGCGAACGTCGTATGCCCATCCACGCCGTTCTCGCGCGCATTCGCAAGCGCGCGCGTCGTCAGCGTTTCGCTGCCTTCGATGCCCATCACCTCGCGCGACAGACGCGCGAGCGGCAGTGTGAAGTTGCCGATCCCGCAGAACAGGTCGAGCACGCGATCGTCGCGCGACGGCGCGAGCAGGCGCAGCGCTCGGCCCACCAGCACGCGGTTGATCTGATGATTGACCTGCGTGAAGTCGGTCGGCTTGAACGGCATGCGGATGCCGAACTCCGGCAGCGTGTAGTCGAGCGACACGTCGAGCGGATAGAACGGCGTCACGGTGTCCGGGCCTTTCGGCTGCAGCCAGAACTGCACCTTGTGCTCGTCCGCGAACGCACGCAGCAGCGCTTCGTCGTCCGCATTGATCGGCTCCAGCACGCGCAGCACGAGCGCCGTGACTTCCGAACCGACCGCGAGCTCGATCTGGGGCATCCGGTCGCGGATCGACAGCCCCTCGACGAGCCGGCGCAGCGGCACGAGCATCGCCGACACGTGCGGCGGCAGCACCTCGCAGCTCGTCATGTCGGCGACGTAGCTGCTCTTCTTCTCATGGAAGCCGACCAGCACGCCGCCCTTCTTCGCGACGTTGCGCACGGTCAGACGCGCACGGTAGCGGTAACCCCACGACGGGCCGTGGATCGGCGCGAACATCGTCTCGGCGCGCAGCTTCGACAGATGCCAGAGGTTGTCCTCGAGCACGCGCTGCTTGATCGCGACCTGCGCGCGCATGTCGAGATGCTGCATCGAGCAGCCGCCGCAGGTGCCGAAGAACGTGCATTTCGGCTGCGTACGCATCACGCTCGGGCGCAGAATGTCGACAACGGTTGCCTGCTCGTAGCTCGGCTTGCGACGATAGCTCGAATAGGTCACGCGTTCGCCGGGCAGCGCACCTTCGACAAAGATGACCTTGCCCGGCGTGCCGTCCTCGGTCGCCGTGCGGCCGACACCGCGCGCTTCCATGTCGAGCGATTCGATCTCGAGAACCGGGGCGGGCCCGGGCGCGACGGGCGCATTTTTCGATTTGCGCGCAGAAGTGGGGACGGCTTCGGACACCAGCTTTTCCTGACAAAACGTTGAAGAAGGCGAGATTGTAGACGACGAAGGACCGCATCGCCTGCTTTCGTGGCGCAAGCGTCGATACTGACGCGCATACCGACCGGCCAACGCTCGATCGGGCATGCCGGCAAGCACCCGCACCCAGCACGCGGCCGCCCCGTCCGACGCCCGATCTTGCCAACCGAAGGTACGCATTCTGCTCGCAGGAGGCTCGATCATGCGACTGATCGACTGGAATATTCAATGGGGTCGGGACGCAGACGGCGTCGTCGACCTCCCGCGCACCATCGCCGCCGCCCGCCAGCTCGGCGACTGCGACGTGCTGTGTCTGCAGGAAGTCACGTGCGGTTTCGGCGCCCTGCCCGGCCAGCCCGGCCCCGACCAGTTCGCGGAACTGGCGACGTTGCTGCCCGGCCATACGATCATCGAAGCGATCGGCGCCGACCTGCCGGCGCTCGAGCCCGGCGCACCGCGCCGTCGGTTCGGCAATGCTATCGCGACCCGGCTGCCGGTCGGGCGCGTGCTGCGCCAGTTGCTGCCGTGGCCAGCCGACGCCGGCGCACCGTCGATGCCGCGCGTCGCGCTCGACGTCGAAATCGAAACACGGTCGGGACCGCTGCGGGTGGTCACGACACACCTGGAATACTACTCGGCGCGGCAGCGGCTTGCGCAGGTCGACGCATTGCGCGCCCGGCACCGCGAAGCGTGCACCCACGCCGACCAGCCAGCGCCGGCGGAAAACGCGACGGGACCGTTCACGCCGACACGCCAGCCGCGCGATGCGATCGTCTGCGGCGATTTCAACAGTGCGTTCGACAGCGACGCATACAGGCGCTTTCTTGAGCCGATCGCCAACGCGCCGGCGTTCGTGGACGCATGGGTTGCACGCCATCCCGGCTGCACGCCACCGCCGACGGCCGGCGTCTACGACACGGTGCAATGGTCCGACGGCCCGCTCGCATGCGACTTCGTGTTCGTAACCGAGACGCTGCTGCCGCGCGTCACGCACTGCGAGATCGACGCCGACACGCGCGCGTCGGATCACCAGCCGGTCGTGCTCGAACTCGATTGATCGCGGGCGATGGCGCGGCCCGCTCGCGTCATGCGTCGAACGCGCTCAGGTATTCGGCCCAGTGTGCCGCCGGCTCCTGCGCGAGTGAATTCTTCACGAGCAGGATTTCGTCCGCGTACTCGCTCTGGGTCAGGCCTCCGCGCATCAGCTGGAAGCGGCAATACAGCAGATACGTATTGACGACGTCGGTTTCGCAGTAGTTGCGGATTTCCTCGACACGTCCATCCTGGAACGCCGTCCACACCTGGCTGCCGTCCATCCCGAGCTTGCCCGGGAAGCCGCACAGTTTCGCGAGCGCGTCGAGCGGCGCATTGGCGCGCGCCTGATACATCGCGAGCACGTCCATCAGATCGGTATGGCGCGAGTGATAGCGCGAGATGTAGTTGTTCCACTTGAATTCGCGGTCGTCCTCGCCGAGATCCCAGTAGCGGGTCGCGGGAATCCCGTGCACGAGCGCACGGTAATGGAGCACCGGCAGGTCGAAGCCGCCGCCGTTCCACGACACGAGTTGCGGCGTGTATTTCTCGATCACGCGGTAGAACGACTGGACCAGCGCCGCCTCGTTGTCCTGAGGCGTACCGAGCGAGCGCACGCGAAAGCCGTTGTTGTCGCGGAACACGCAGGAGATCGCCGCGATGCGCTGCAGGTAGTGCGGCAGGAAATCGCTGCCAGTCTTCTCGCGGCGCGCGGCGAATGCATGTTCGGCCACCGCGGCATCGTCGAGCGTCGCGGGCAGGTTTTCCAGACGGCGAATGCCGTCGACATCGGGAATGGTCTCGATGTCAAAAACGAGAATCGGAGTCATCAGTTACAGAACGGCGTCCTTGCGCACGCCATTGGAGGCGAAGAACCGCTTGAGACGCACCAGCGCTTCCTGCTGGATTTGCCGCACGCGCTCGCGCGTGAGCCCCATCTCGTCGGCCAGCTCCTCGAGCGTGGCCGGCTCGATGTGATTCAGGCCGAAGCGGCGCTCGATCACGTGCCGGTGCTTGTCGGACAGCCGCGACAGCCACGCGCGCGTGAGCGTCTCGAGCTCCCGGTGCTGCACTTCGGCGTCGGGCGACTGGCTCTGGTCGTCGGGCAGCAGGTCGAGCAGGCTGCTCGCGGGATCGAGATCGAGCGGCGCGTCGAGCGATGCGGTGTGCTCGTTGAGGGCGAGGATGTCGGTGACTTCCTCGGCGGTCTTGCCGGTAAGGTAGGCGATGTCGTCAATGCTGGCTTCGCGGCGCTCGGCCGCCTCGCCCGTCGACATCGAATTCTTTTCGAGGTGGCGCTTCGCGCGCAGCACCTGGTTCAGTTCGCGGATCACGTGCACGGGCAGCCGCACGGTCCGGGCCTGGTTCATGATCGCCCGTTCGATGCTCTGCCGGATCCACCACGTCGCATAGGTGGAGAAGCGAAAGCCGCGTGTCGGGTCGAATTTCTCGATCGCATGCATCAGGCCGAGGTTGCCTTCCTCGATCAGGTCGAGCAACGGCACGCCACGGTTCAGGTAGCCCTTCGCGATGCTGACGACGAGTCGCAGATTGCGCTCGATCATCACCTGCCGCGCCTCGAATTCGCCGGCCTTCGCGAGGCGGGAATAGCGCTGCTCCTCCTCGACGGTCAGGAGCGGCTTCACGCTGATGCGGTTCAGGTAATGCTGGATCGTGTCGGCCGTGAGCTCGGCCTGCAGCAATGCGCGGAAATCGTCGACGTCGGGCGCCGCCTCCGCACGCTCCTCACGATCGTCGCCACCGTCCGCATCGGCGTCGCGTGCCTCGACATCACGCTCGTTTTCCGCGGCGTCGTCTTCGTCGTCCGTCGAAGCGCCACTTCGCTCCACCGATGCTTGCGTGGCACGACTGATCTTCTCAGACTCGGCTTGCGGCTCGTGGCGCTTCGATTTCGGCATGGTCGTCTCGGTTATTGAGGCGGCAAATACTTCAGCGGATCGACAGGCTTACCCTGCCGGCGAACCTCGAAATGCAGCATCACGCGGTCGGAATCGCTGTTACCCATCTCGGCGATCTTCTGCCCCTTCGTCACCGCGTCCCCCTCTTTTACCATCAAAGCGCGATTGTGTGCATACGCCGTGAGGTAAGTTGCATCGTGTTTGATGATAATGAGGTTGCCGTAGCCACGCAGGCCGTTGCCCGAGTAGACAACGCGGCCGTCGGCCGCCGCTTTCACGGCCTCGCCGGCGGTGCCGCCGATATTGATGCCCTTGTTCTTCGCGTCGTCGAAACCGTTCAGCACCGGGCCGCGCGCCGGCCACGAGAACGTGACGGGGCCGCCCGGCGCGGCCGCCATGTCGCTCGATGCGGCGGCAGGCGGCGGCGTGATCGCGGACGACGTGCCGGCGGCCGGCGCCGCGGGGCCGCTGCTCAGCGGCGCGGTCGCCACGGCTGCGCCGCCGATCGGTGCGGCAACCGGCGCACCGGCGACCGCGGTGCCGCCCGGCGGCGCGACGCGCAGCAACTGATCGACTTCGATCTGGTTCGGGTTCGCCAGATTGTTCCACGCGGCGATGTCGCGATAGTTCTGCCCGTTCTCGAGCGCGATCCGGTACAGCGTGTCACCCGGCTTCACACGGTAGAAGCCAGGCGGCGGCGGGCCAAGCGGCACCGACGGCTGCGCGGCAGCAGTCGTGCCGAGCGTACCGGAGCGGTCGACGACAGGCGCGTTGTCGAGCCGCGTCGCACAGGCGGCCAGAAGCGTGGAGAACGCAGCGACACAGATCGCGCGCTGCGCGAACGTGAGCGGTTCCCTGGATCGGTTGTTTTGCATCGCGCGCAACATACTCATCGGTTTCAAATCACTCCGGATTTTAAAGGGACAAAGAAAACGCGATCAAGCCGTGACTCCCGCCATTGCGCGTGCGCGACGCGCTCGACGAGCGTGAGCACCTGGGGCTGCCCGCTTTGCGCGCCCACCGGCGCGACGAGCCGCCCGCCGATCGCGAGCTGCTCGAGCAGCGCCTGCGGCACGTCGAGCCCCGCCGCCGCGATCACGATCGCGTCGAACGGGGCCGCGGACGGCAGGCCGACACGCCCGTCGCCGTAATGCAGACGGATGTTCGGCACGCGCAGCGGCCGCAGGTTCAGCTTTGCGCGCTCGTAGAGCGGCTTGATGCGTTCAATCGAATACACGTCGCGCGCCACATGGCTCAGCACGGCGGCCTGGTAGCCGCAACCCGTGCCGATCTCGAGGACGCGCTCGAGCGTGCGGCCGGCCATTGCGAGCTCGATCATGCGCGCAACGACCGACGGTTTTGAAATCGTCTGCTGGTGACCGATCGGCAACGCGGAATCCTCGTAGGCCTGCGTCGCGAGCCCCGGATCCACGAACATGTGACGCGGCACCGCGGCCATCGCATCCAGCACGCGCGCGTCGGCCACGCCGTTCGCGCGCAGGCGTTCGACCATGCGCTCGCGAACACGTTCCGACGTCAATGCAAACGCACCGGCCGGGGCGACACTCGGCGCGGCCGGCTTCGGCATCGCGGGCTTCAGCACGGTCGGTTTTGGTGCGCTCGCCGGCTTCGCCGACATCGCACCGGGCAGCGTCGCGCGGGCCGCGCTCGTATTCACCACGACCGGCTTCGGCACAGCCGCGGGCTTGTCGGCGGCCTTCGGCATCGCGATCGCGGCATGGCGTTCGCCGGCCCGGCCGTCCGATTTGCGTGGCGCTCGCTTGAGATCTTCGAGCGCGAGCGGGAACCGCTTCGCGCGCTCGCCGCTCATGAAGCCCGCCCGCCTGCGCGCACCCATTCGCGCGTTGCAGGCAGCATTTGCGTATGCGTGAGATCGAGTTGCAGTGGCGTGATCGACACGAAACCGTTGGCTACGGCGTGAAAATCGGTGCCCTCGCTCGCGTCCAGCGCCGCGCCCGCGGCACCGATCCAGTAGATCGGCTCGCCACGCGGGTCGGTCTGGCGAATCACCGGCTGCGACGGATGACGCTTGCCGAGGCGCGTGACCTTCCAGCCTTTCAGTTCGTCGTACGGCAGATTCGGGATGTTGACGTTCAGCAGCGGCTGGCCCGGCAGCGGATGCGCGAGATAGTGCTCGACGATTTCCGCGGCGACGCGCGCGGCGTCCGCCAGATGGGCCCAGCCCTTGTCGGCCAGCGAGAACGCGATGGCCGGCACGCCGAACATGATGCCTTCGGTGGCGGCCGCAACTGTCCCTGAATAGAGCGTGTCTTCGCCCATGTTCTGGCCGTTGTTGATGCCCGAAACGACGAGGTCTGGCCTGGCGTCAGCCATGCCCGTCAACGCGACGTGCACCGAATCGGTCGGCGTGCCGTTCACGTAGAAGAAACCCGTACTGGCCGCGCGCTGCACCGACAGCGGCCGCGACAGCGTGAGGGAATTCGATGCGCCGCTGCAGTTCTGCTCGGGCGCGATCACCGTGAGGTCGGCCAGCGGCTGCAGCGCTTCGCCGAGCGCGGCAAGACCGGGGGCGAGATAGCCGTCGTCGTTGCTGAGTAGGATTCGCATCCGGCGATTGTAACCGAGGAAAGATGGCGCGAGAGCGACAGTCCGGCGGCGGCGGACGAGTCGACATGCATGGCTGGGCATGGCACGCCGCCGCGTTGCGCGGCGGCGTTTTGCGCGCTCAGGGAAACGCCGCGCCGCGCCGGGTTTTCCACCCCGAAGGGAGGCCCGTCGAGCGAGCGCTCCCGCGGCAGACACGGCGCCGACCGCCGAGGCTCTCGGCGCTCAAATCGCGCCGGCGTCGCGCAGCGCGGCAATCGCCTGCGCGTCGTAGCCGAGGCCGCGCAGCACCTCGTCCGTATGCTCGCCGAGCTCGGGCCCGAGCCAGCGCGTTTCGCCCGGCGTGTCGGACAGTTTCGGCGTGATGTTCGGCAGCGGAATGTCGGTGCCGTCAGCCAGTTTGAAACGCTGGATCATCTGCCGCGCGATGAACTGCGGATCGGTGAACATGTCGGCGGCACTATAGATGCGCCCGGCCGGCACGTCGGCCGCATTCAGCACGACGAGCGCTTCGTCGATCGTGCGCGGTGCGAGCCATGCGGCAATCGCGTCGTCGATTTCCTGCGTGCGCGGCACGCGCCCGTCGTTGCGCGCGAGTGCGGGATCGTCGGCGAGGTCGTCGCGCTCGATTGCCTTCATCAGCCGCTTGAAGATCGGGTCGCTGTTGCCGCCGATCACGATGCTGCCGTCGCGGCACGCATAGGTGTTCGACGGCACGATGCCCGGCAGCGACGCACCGGTACGCTCGCGCACCATCCCGTACACGCCGTACTCGGGCACGACGCTTTCCATCATGTTGAAAACGGCTTCATACAGCGCAACGTCGACCACCTGCCCCGTGCCGCCGTTGACCTTGCGATGGTGAAGCGCCATCAGCGCGCCGATCACGCCGTGCAGCGCGGCGATCGAATCGCCGATCGAAATGCCGATGCGCGGCGGCGGCAGATCCGGATAGCCGGTGATGTGGCGCAATCCGCCCATCGATTCGGCGATCGCGCCGAAGCCCGGCCGGTCGCGGTACGGGCCCGTCTGCCCGTAACCGGACAGGCGCACCATCACGAGGCCAGGGTTGTCGGCCGACAGCACGTCGTAGCCGAGGCCGAGCTTCTCGAGCAGTCCCGGGCGGAAGTTCTCGATCACGATATCGGCCTCGGTCGCGAGTTGTCGCGCAATCGCCTTGCCGGCATCGGATTTCAGGTTGAGCGTGACGGACTTCTTGTTGCGCGCCTGAACCGACCACCACAGCGACGTGCCGCCCTGCTCCGGATGCAGTTTGCGCCACTTGCGCAGCGGGTCGCCGCCATTCGGATCCTCGATCTTGATCACTTCCGCGCCGAATTCGGCAAAGAGGCGCGACGCGAACGGCCCCGCGATCAGCGTCCCGAATTCGAGCACTTTGACGCCCGCGAGCGGGCCCTGGCTGGTGCTCATGTGTCTCCCTGACATGAGAAACGGCGCCGCCGGCCGGCGGCGCCAGACTTACATCGTGCGGCGGTCGAGCATCGCGCGGGCGATCGTGCCCGCGTCGACGTATTCGAGCTCGCCGCCCACCGGCACGCCTCGCGCGAGACGCGTGACCGCGAGCCCGCGCGCCTTCAGCGTCTGGCCGAGGTAGTGCGCGGTGGCTTCACCTTCGTTCGTAAAGTTGGTCGCAAGCACGACTTCCTTGACGATGCCGTCGGACGCGCGCCGCACGAGGCGGTCGAAATGGATTTCCTTCGGGCCGATGCCGTCGAGCGGGCTCAGGCGGCCCATCAGCACGAAGTAGAGCCCGCGGTACGTCATCGTCTGCTCGAGCATGATCTGGTCGGCAGGCGTCTCGACGACGCACAGCAGCGTCGGATCACGCTCCTCGTCGCTACAGACCTCGCAGATCTGTGCTTCCGTGAACGTGTTGCACTTCTCGCAGTGCTGCAGGTGCTCGGTGGCGAACAGCAGCGACCGGCCGAGCCTCTCCGCGCCCTCCCGATCGTGCTGCATCAGGTGGTACGCCATGCGCTGTGCGGATTTCGGCCCGACACCGGGCAATACGCGCAGCGCTTCGACGAGCGCGGACAGGGCGGACGGCTGTTTCATACGGCGGCAAAGGCGGAACGGACGCTACGCTCAGAACGGCAGCTTGAAGCCCGGGGGCAGCGGCAGGCCCGACGTCATGCCGCTCATCTTTTCCTGCGACGTCGCTTCTGCCTTGCGCACGGCGTCGTTGAACGCAGCGGCGACGAGATCCTCGAGCATGTCCTTGTCGTCCGCGAGCAGGCTCGGGTCGATCGCCACGCGACGCACTTCGTTGCGGCAGGTCATCGTCACCTTGACGAGGCCGGCACCCGACTGCCCTTCGACTTCAATCTGCGCAAGCTGCTCCTGCATCTTCTTCATGTTTTCCTGCATTTGCTGCGCTTGCTTCATCAGTCCGGCGAGGTTGCCTTTCAACATGGGAATACTCCTTCTTGATCGTGTGAAAACCGGCACGCGGTGCGTGCCGGTCAATGTGTGCGGGCGTGATTGTGCCTGTTGCGGTGCAATTCGTTCAATGCAGCGTCGGCGGCGTCGCGTCCGGCGCCGAATCGGCGAGCGGCCGCACCGAGCCTTCGACGATGCGCGCGCCGAAGTCGCGCACGAGTTGCTGGACGAACGGATCGCCGTGGATGTCCTGCTCGGCCTCGCGCTGGCGCGCCGCGCGTGCGACCGCGTCGAGCGCCGCCGCAGTGCGTCGTGCGGGCCCGACCTCGACCGCGACCTCGACCGGCTTGCCGAGCGCGTCGGCCAGCGCAGCCTTCAGTTTCGTAACCTGCGCGGCGTCCGCGTACTGCGGCACCGGCACGGAAAGTTTCAGCGTCGTCGCATCGACGGCCGTCAGCTCGCTGTTGAACGCCAACTGATACGCGACGCCCTTGAGCGGCAGCCGTGCAGCCAGCGCCGGCCATTCGCCGTCGAAACCGACCGGATCGAGCGCGATCGCAGGAGGCAGCGGGCGCGTGTCGACCGGCGCGGACGAGCGGGCATCCGCCGGCTTCGGTGCAATGCGCACGTCGTCGGGACCGCTGTCGAACACGGGCACGAAGCCGTCGTCGGCCGCGCCGCCGAACATCTCGTCCGCACTGAGCGGCACGTATTCGTCCGGCGGGATGTCTTCCCACGGCGGCGGGGCCTGACGCGTGTCGGCGGCCTGCGGCGCGCGAGCCGTCGCGCGCGGCGTCGGCACCTGCACGGCGGGACGCGACGCAGCCGGCTTCGCGGCGGCCGGCTGAGCGTCTGCCGACTTCGGCGCAGCGCCGGCCCGCGAGCGGTCGGACGACACGCGCATGCCGGCATTGCGCAGCACGTCGAGTGCGGCCGAGGCGCCACCGCGCGCCGCGGAACGCGCAGCCGGTTCGGCTGGCGCAACACGCGGCGCCGGTTCGGCCAGCGGTGCGGATTCTTCGTTGCGCTCGGTCGCAACAGGCGGCTCCGGTTCCTTGTGGACAACCGGCATATCACTGGTCGCCGCCGCTTGCGGTGCCGCGTCGGCTTCCGGCTGCGGCGCCGACTCAACCGGTACATTGTCTGCAGCCGGCGCGGCCGCAGGTTTCCCGGCAGCGGGACTTGCCGTATCGGCGGATGGCGCAGGCGACGGACGCGCCGCTGGCGCAGCCGGAGCGGCTTGCGGGCGTACGGCCTGCGCAGGGGCTGCCGGCTTCCTGGCCAACGCGGCCGGCGCAGCAGCCGCCTCCGTACGCGGCGCGGGCACGGCACGCGGCACGGCCGACTGACCGCCGGGCGCACTGCCGGCACCGACGGCCGGCTCGAATGCGAGCATCCGCAGCAGCGTCATCGTGAAGCCGGCGTACTCGTCCGGCGCAAGGCCGAGTTCCGCACGTCCGACCGTCGAGATCTGGTAGAACAGCTGAACCTGCTCGGGGCTCAGCGTTTCCGCGAAGCGCCGCAGGTCGGCCGCTTCGGGCCACTCGTCCAGCACCGAACCCGGCGCGAACTGCGCCCATGCGATCCGGTGCAGCAGGCTCGCGAGATCCTGCAGTGCGGTGGAGAAGGACAGGCTGCGCAGCGACATCTCGTCGGCGATCGCGAGGATCTCAGGGCCGTTGCCGGCGGCGAGCGCATCGAGCAGGCGCACCATGTAGGTCTGATCGAGCGCACCGAGCATGCCCGACACGGCCGCTTCGGTCACTTCGTTCGCCGAATAGGCGATCGCCTGGTCGGTCAGCGACAGCGCATCGCGCATGCTGCCCTGCGCGGCACGCGCGAGCAGGCGCAGCGCCTGCTGCTCGAACGAGATCCGCTCTTCGCCGAGGATGCGCTCGAGGTGCGACACGATATGCCCGGCCGGCATCTGCTTCAGGTTGAACTGCAGGCAGCGCGACAGCACGGTCACGGGAATCTTCTGCGGATCGGTCGTCGCGAGGATGAACTTGACGTGCGGCGGCGGCTCCTCGAGCGTCTTCAGCATCGCGTTGAACGCGTGGTTCGTCAGCATGTGCACTTCGTCGATCATGTAGACCTTGAAGCGCGCATCGACGGGCGCGTACACGGCACGCTCGAGCAGCGCGGCCATCTCGTCGACGCCGCGATTACTCGCCGCATCCATCTCGACATAATCGACGAAGCGGCCCTCGTCGATCTCGCGGCACGCACGGCACACGCCGCACGGCTGCGACGTGACGCCGGTTTCACAGTTGAGCGCCTTGGCGAAGATCCGCGACAGCGTCGTCTTGCCGACGCCGCGGGTTCCGGTAAACAGATAAGCGTGATGGAGACGCCCGCCGTCGAGCGCGTGCGTGAGCGCCCTGACGACGTGCTCCTGGCCGACGAGCGAAGCGAAATCCTTCGGACGCCACTTGCGTGCGAGAACTTGATAGGTCATCGGGAAATTGTATCAGTAACGCTGCGTCGCGCCGACACGCGAAACGGTGCGGAAGACGGGCAAAGCGCGGGGGAAACGGAGAATGACGCAGAAATAAAAATCGCCCGGCGAACGGGGCGAGAGGAAAGGTGACGAGCCCAACCCTCGGCACTGGCGGAAAACGATTGTGGCTGCTTCGTTCCCGACCTGACCAGGTTCACCGCCCCACCATGCGAGGAGGCCCGTCACGGCATATTTTATCACCGCTTCCCGCCGAATGCGACCGTTTGTTCGCAACAATGCGAAGGATTGCGCAAACCGGCGCGCGCGACGCGCTCGCAGGACCCGCGCCAGCGCACTTTATGTAGGGTGGCAATATATAGCAGCTCTTGTATTTCGCACGCAGGCCGCCACCTTCGAAACGCAACGGTCGAACGGCGCGTCGTACCCCTACTTGCGAAGCGGCTACTATCGCCGCCCGCAGCAGATAGCAATTTAGGCTAATATGACGCCCGAACGACCCGCGAGCCGCGCCACGCAGCGCTTACGCCCTTCCTTCCGGAGAGCGGAGCTACCTGCCGCAGCGGCCGGCAGCCGACAGGCGACCGGAGCGCCGCAACGCGCCAAGCAGGCAGTCCCCGAACCGTAAGAGGTATTGACCCAATGAGCGAACAGATCAAACACATCAGCGACGCATCGTTCGAACAGGACGTCGTCAAATCCGACAAGCCCGTGCTCGTCGACTTCTGGGCCGAATGGTGCGGCCCGTGCAAGATGATCGCCCCGATCCTCGACGAAGTCGCGAAGGATTACGGCGACAAGCTGCAGATCGCGAAGATCAACGTCGACGACAACCAGGCAACGCCCGCGAAGTTCGGCGTGCGCGGCATCCCGACGCTGATCCTGTTCAAGAACGGCGCGGCCGCTGCGCAGAAGGTCGGCGCGCTGTCGAAGTCGCAGCTCACCGCATTCCTGGACAGCCACCTGTAATACCGGCAGTTCCGCAGGCGTGTTGTCAACCGACAACACGCCTGCCATCAAGCCGCCGATCGGCCGCTCAGGCGCGAATCGGCGTATGCTAGAATCAAAAAACGTCTACAAGACGCATTAAGTCTCAGAGCGCCTCCGCTCGCCCCCCTCCCTTTATTTCTTTTCGTCGCTTCTCCTCCCTGGCGGGTTCCCCGTATGCATTTATCCGAGCTCAAGTCTCTGCACGTGTCCGAACTGATCGAAATGGCCAATGGCCTGGAGATCGAAAACGCGAACCGCCTGCGCAAGCAGGAGCTGATGTTCGCCATTCTCAAAAAGCGCGCCAAGACGGGAGAGACGATCTTCGGCGACGGCACGCTCGAAGTGCTGCCGGACGGTTTCGGCTTCCTGCGCTCGCCGGAAATGTCGTACCTCGCGAGCACCGACGACATTTATATCAGCCCGTCGCAAATCCGCCGCTTCAACCTGCACACCGGCGACACGATCGAAGGTGAAGTCCGAACGCCGAAGGACGGCGAGCGCTACTTCGCGCTGGTGAAGGTCGACAAAGTCAACGGGCAGCCGCCCGAGGCCTCGAAACACAAGATCATGTTCGAGAACCTCACGCCGCTGCACCCGAACAAGCCGCTGTCGCTCGAGCGCGAAATGCGCGGCGAAGAGAACGTCACGGGCCGCATCATCGACATGATCGCGCCGATCGGCAAGGGCCAGCGCGGCCTGCTGGTCGCGTCGCCGAAGTCGGGCAAGACCGTGATGCTCCAGCACATCGCACACGCGATCAAGCAGAACCACCCGGACGTGATCCTGTTCGTGCTGCTGATCGACGAGCGCCCCGAAGAAGTGACCGAAATGCAGCGCTCGGTCGCCGGCGAAGTGATCGCCTCGACGTTCGACGAGCCGGCCACCCGCCACGTCCAGGTTGCCGAAATGGTGATCGAGAAGGCCAAGCGCCTCGTCGAAATGAAGCACGACGTCGTGATTCTGCTCGATTCGATCACGCGCCTCGCACGTGCGTACAACACCGTGATCCCGGCGTCGGGCAAGGTGCTGACGGGCGGTGTCGACGCGAACGCACTGCAGCGCCCGAAGCGCTTCTTCGGCGCGGCGCGCAACATCGAGGAAGGCGGCTCGCTGACGATCATCGGCACCGCGCTGATCGAAACCGGCAGCCGCATGGACGACGTGATCTACGAAGAGTTCAAGGGCACCGGCAACATGGAAGTGCACCTCGAGCGCCGTCTCGCGGAAAAGCGCGTGTATCCGTCGATCAACCTGAACAAGTCGGGCACGCGTCGCGAAGAAATGCTGATCAAGCCCGAGATCCTTCAGAAGATCTGGGTGCTGCGCAAGTTCATCCACGACATGGACGAAGTCGAGGCAATGGAATTCCTGCTCGACAAGATCCGCCAGACGAAGAGCAACTCCGAGTTCTTCGACCTTATGCGCCGCGGCGGCTGATCGCCCTCGCCCGCAAGAACGGCCGCCCGCGCGTTTCGCCCGGCGGCCGTTTTTCGATCCCAACCTAAACGTGAACGTACAGGTTGATCTATAATCGCGTCATCCCGCTGACCGAATTCCCGCCCCGATGCCGAACGACACCCCGCCTTCGCTGCTGACCGTGAGCGACGCCGCGTCGCGGCTCGGCGTCACGCCCCGCACGCTGAAGTACTACGAAGAGCGCGGGCTCGTCACGCCGTCACGCAGCGGGGGCCGCTACCGGCTGTACGACGAGGCCGATCTCGAACGCTTCGCCCGCATCCTGCGGCTGCGCTCGCTCGGCTTCTCGCTGCACGGCATCACCGAGATGCTCAAGCGTCCGCTCGAAGAAACGGGCGACGGCCGACGCCGCTACTCTGACACGTCGCTGCGCGAGATCCGCACCGGCCTCGCCGCACAGATCGACACACTCGACGAGCGGATCGCGGCCGTCCAGCGCGAACTGAAGGAAGCCGTCGCGCTGCGCAAGGAACTGCAGCACGATATCGACTACATCGAACGGCGTCTCGCCGGCGAAAACCCCGATGCGCTGATCGCGCAGCGGCAGGCCGAAGCCGGCACGCGCCGCACGCGCAAGGCTCGGGCATGAACATCGCGCCCGGCCGCTCGCCGCTGTGGAGCCGCGCGAACCTGCGTGCGGACCTGTTCCCGTGGGCGCTCGCACTCGTCACCGGCATCGACTATTTCGACAACGCGGCCTTCTCGTTCTTCGCGAGCTACATTGCCGGCGGCATCAACGCGTCGCCCGACGAGCTCGTGTGGTCGTCGAGCGCGTATGCGGTCATGGCCGTGCTCGGCATCCTGCAGCAGCAATGGTGGGTCGACCGGCTCGGACATCGCCGCTACGTCGCCGGCTGCATGCTGATGTTCTCGCTGGGCGCGATCGCGGCCGCGCTCGCCGACACGTCGCTCGAGCTCGCCTTCGCGCGCGGCTTTCAGGGCTATTTCATCGGGCCAATGATGGGCGCCTGCCGGATCCTGATCCAGATCAGCTTCAAGCCGCAGGAACGGCCGCCCGCCACGCGCGCGTTCCTGATCATGATCCTGCTCGGCAGCGCGCTTGCGCCGATCGTGGGCGGGCTGCTCGTCGCCCATTCGACGTGGCGCGCGCTGTTCGCATGGACCGCGCCCGCCGGCATCGCGTTCGCGATCCTCGCACTGCTCACGCTGCCCGATTCGGGCAGGACGCCCGACGACGAACGCGGCTCCGGGCACTTCTGGCCGTACGTCGTGTTCGCGCTCGCGCAAGGCGCGCTGCAGATCGTGCTGCAGCAGGTGCACTACCAGCTCTACAGCGGCTCACCGATGCTGATCCTGCTGACGATCGCAGGTCTCGGTGCGCTCGCGTGGTTCGCGTATCACCAGTGGAACCATCCGACGCCGCTCGTGCGGCTGCATGCATTGCGCGAGCGCACGTTCCAGGTCGGGTTGCTGCTGTACATGTTCTATTACTACGAGTCGACGGCTTTCAGCTACCTGACCTCCCGGATGCTCGAAGGCGGCCTCGGCTATCCGGTCGAGAACGCCGGCCGCCTGGTCGGCTCGATGTCGCTGATCTCGGCCACCGCGCTGTTCGCCTACCTGCGCTACGCGAAGCTCGTCACGCACAAGAAATGGTTCGTCGTGCCGGGGTTCGCGATCGCGATCGTCGCCGCCCTGTGGATGACGCGGATGACGCCGCAGATCGGCGAGGCCGCGCTGATCGGCCCGCTGCTGCTGCGCGGGCTGTTGCTGCTGTTCATCGTGCTGCCCGTCGCGAACCTGACGTTCCGCATCTTCGCGATAGACGAATACACGCACGGTTACCGGCTGAAGAACATCGTGCGGCAACTGACGATTTCGTTCGCGACGTCGTCGGTGATCATCGTCGAACAGCACCGCCTGGCCGTGCACCAGACGCGGCTCGTCGAGCGCGCGAACGTGTTCGATCCGGTGTTCCAGCAAACCGTCGATGCCCTCACACGCAGCTATGCGGCGGCCGGCCACGCGCTGAACGAAGCGCACAGCCTGGCGATCGCATCGATCGCGCGAATGGTCGCGCAGCAGGCGTCGTTCCTCGCGTCGCTGGACGGCTTCTATTTCCTCGCCGGCGTCGCGCTCATCGGCGGCCTCTTTGCGGCATGGCAAAAAGAGATCGATTGAGTTAAAAAACAGGCTTTGGATTTCCGTACGCCGTCTCCATGCTTTCGAAACTGACCCGCTGGTTCGATCAGCGCCGCCGCGACCGCGCGCTGCGCAGCCATCCGATTCCCGATGCACTGTGGCAGCAGACCGTCGAGCGGCTGCCGTTCCTCGCCGCGCTGCCGCCGGGCGACGTCGACCGGCTGCGCGAGCTGACCAGCCTGTTCATCGCGAAGAAGTCGTTTTCGACCGCGCACGGGCTCGAGCTGACCGACGCGATGGTCGTGGCGATCGCCACGCAGGCGTGCCTGCCGGTGCTGAATCTCGACCTGTCGCTGTACGACGGCTGGGTCGGCGTCGTCGTGTATCCGGGCGAGTTCGTGATCCGCAAGACCGTGCAGGACGAGGACGGTGTCGTGCACGAAGTCGAGCAGGACGCGAGCGGCGAAGCATGGGAAGGCGGCCCGGTGATCCTGTCGTGGGAAGACGCGCAGATGACCGATGGCCGCGACGCGTACAACGTCGTGATCCACGAGTTCGCGCACAAGATCGACATGGTCAACGGCGCGGCCGACGGATATCCGCCCCTCTTTCGCCGCTGGCATGCGCCGCACCTCGATGCGCAGGCATGGGCCGACGTGTTCGAACACGCGTACGACCAGTTCTGCGCACGGGTCGATGCAGTGCCGGACCGTGCGTGGGCGCGCTTCGAGCGCGACTCGCTGATCGATCCCTATGCGGCCGATCACCCGTCGGAATTCTTCGCGGTGTGCAGCGAAGCGCTGTTCGTGCGACCGCGCGCGTTCGAGTCCGAATTTCCGGAGCTCTACCGGCTGCTTGCCCGCTATTACCGGCAGGATCCGGCCGGCACCGGCGCGCTCGACGCACGTTGAAAAATATTCGTCAACCGTCTGATTTTCTGGCATAATCGCCGTTTTTCGACCTTAGGCAAGTGGCTCGCGCCGGGCTTGACGTCGGCTGATCCGCGCAAATTGCGCGATCCGGCACGGCAAGCGGCGGGTTGGCTACCGCTCTCACCAAGGAAAGACCATGAAAGAAGGCATCCACCCGAACTACCGCGAAGTCGTCTTCCAAGACATGTCGAACGGCTTCAAGTTCATCACGCGCTCGACGATCCAGACGCGTGAAACCATCGACCACGAAGGCAAGACCTACCCGCTCGCCAAGATCGAAGTGTCGTCGGAATCGCACTCGTTCTACACGGGTCAGCAAAAGATCATGGACACGGCAGGCCGTGTCGAGAAGTTCAAGAACAAGTTCGGCGCACGCGCCAACGGCAAGGCTGCAGCGAAGTAAGCTTTGCACCGATCCGGTGGTTGCAACGCACCGGTACCGCACGAAAGGGCAGCCCAGGCTGCCCTTTTTTGTCTCCGCTCGCCGGAAAGCCGGCGGCCGGCAACGGGCAATCGTCTGACGCGCATCGTCCGGCGCGTCTACAATGCCGGATGCTCGAAATCGGCGCGAGCGCGCACGATTGCGCCGGCCGCCCGCTCATAACAAATCGCTCATCTGCATGAAGCCTGTCGTTCGTCTGACCGCCTCCGCCACGCGCGCGCTGCCGCGCTGGCTGCTGCTCACGCTGTGCCTCGTCTATGCGGCGTTCGGCCTGTTCGGCCGCGACCCGTGGAAGAACGAAGACGCGGCGGGCTTCGGCGTGATGTGGACGATGGCCACCGGCCAGTGGCACGACTGGCTGCTGCCGAACCTCGTCGGCAAGTTCATTACGACGGACGGCCCGCTCGGCTACTGGCTCGGCGCGCTGTCGATCCGCGCGCTGGCGCCATGGGTAGACGCGAGCAACGCATCGCGCGTCGACACGGGCGTGCTGTTCTGCATCGCGTGCGCGTTCGTCTGGTACGCCGCCTACCTGCTCGGCCGGCGCGCCGAAGTCCAGCCATTCAAGTACGCATTCGGCGGCGAGCCCGAGCCGCGCGACTACGGCCGCACGCTCGCCGACGGCGCGCTGCTGATCCTCGTCGCCTGCTTCGGACTCGCGGAACGCGGCCACGAAACGACGCCGCAGCTCGCGCAGTTCGCATGGATCGCGATGCTCGTGTACGGCATCGTGCGCGGCATCGACAAACCGATGCAGGGCGCGCTGTGGTGGGGTGTCGCGATCGGCCTCGTCGCGCTGTCCGGCAACCCCGTGCTCGTCGTCGCGCTGCTCGCCGGCACGGCCGCGCTGTGGCTCGTCACGCCAGAGATGCGCAACCTGCGCCTGCCGATGATCGGCGTGCCGCTCGCGGCCGCCATCTTCGCGCTGTGGCCGCTCGCCGCGCTCAACGCAGCGCCTGACGATGCCGCATGGTTCTTCAACCAGTGGATCCACGGCAGCCTAATGCGCTTCTCGGGCCCGCCGACCGAAGTGCTCGGTTATGCGGCGAAGAACCTGCCGCTCTTCACGTGGCCCGCGTGGCCGCTCGCGATCTGGGCGTGGTGGAGCTGGACCGGCATGCGCCGCCGCGCGCACATCGCGATTCCGCTGTCGGTCGTGGTGCCGCTCGTCGCCCTCGTGATCCTGCAGAGCCAGCAGTCGAACCGCATGTACATGCTGCTGCTGCCGCCGCTCGCGGTACTCGCGACCTTCGCGCTGCCGACCCTCAAGCGCGGCGCGATCAATGCGATCGACTGGTTCGCTGTACTCAGCTTCACGATTCTCGGCTCCTTCGTCTGGCTCGTGTGGCTCGCGTCGCTCACCGGCTTCCCGCATCCGCTCGCGCGTAACCTCGCGCGTCTCGTGCCCGGCTACGAACCGCATTTCAAGATCCTGTCGTTCGTCTGCGCGGTGATCGTCACCGTCTGCTGGTTCATGCTGGTGCGCTGGCGCATCTCGCGCCAGCCGAAGGTGCTGTGGCGCAGCGTCGTGCTGTCGGGTGCGGGCACCACGCTGATGTGGGTGCTGCTGATGACGCTGTGGCTGCCGATCGTCAACTACGGCCGGACCTACAGCGACGTCGCGCAACAGATCGCGTCGCACCTGCCGAACGATTACGAGTGCATCTCGCCGGTGCGGCTCGGCGACGCGCAGATCGCGACCTTTGCGTACTTCGGCGACATGCACTTCGAATTTTCTGGCGACTGCGACGTGATCCTGCGCCAGGACCGCTCGGACTTCGGCGAACCGAGCGCGATGTCGGAATACGTGTGGCGTCTCGTGTGGGAAGGCCGCCGCGTCGCCGACCGCGACGAGCGCTTCCGCCTGTACGAGCGGATCGAACGGCCGAAGACGCCGGTCAAGCGGCGCGGCGCGCGCCACCGGGTGGTCGATTGACGATGTTCGCCGACATCCGCCGGATCGTCGGCCTCGCATGGCCGGTGCTCGTCGGCCAGCTCGCGATCATCGCGTTCGGCGTGATCGACACGGCCATGGTCGGCCGCTACTCGGCCGTCGACCTGGCCGCGCTCGGGCTCGGTTCGTCGATCTACGTGTCCGTCTACATCGGCATGACTGGCATCCTGTCCGCGCTGCAGCCGATCACCGGGCAACTGTATGGCGCGCGGCGCCATGCGGAAATCGGCGAGGAAGTCCGCCAGGCGCTGTGGCTCGCGCTGATGCTCGCGGTACCCGGCTTCCTGCTGCTGCATTTTCCCGAACCGCTGCTGCATATCGCACACGCGCCGCCGGCGCTGCACGACCGCACCGTCGATTACCTGCGCATCCTGTCGTACGGCCTGCCGGCCAGCCTTGTATTCCGGATCTACAACGCGCTGACCAATGCGGCCGGCAAGCCGCGGCTCGCGATGATCCTGCAGATCGGCGCGCTGCTGCTCAAGTTTCCGCTCAACGTGTGGTTCATCTTCGGCGGCTACGGCGTGCCGGCGCTCGGCGGCCCTGGCTGCGGACTCGCGAGCACGCTGATCAACTGGGCGCTCGCGCTGATCGGCTTCACGCTGCTCGCAAAGCTCGACGTGTTCGCGTCGCTGTCGATCTTCTCGCGCTTTTGCTGGCCCGTGTGGGAGCGCCAGAAGGCGATCCTGAAGCTCGGCGTGCCGATGGGCCTGTCGTACCTGATCGAAGTCACGTCGTACACGTGCATGGCGCTCTTCATCGCGCAGTTCGGCACGACGACGCTCGCCGGCCACCAGATCGCCGGCAACATCGGCGCGGTGCTGTACATGACGCCGCTGTCGATCGGCGTGGCGGCGTCGACGCTCGTCGCGCGCGCGCTCGGCGCAGGCCACCCGGACGAAGCACGACTGCTCGGACGGCACAGCGTGATGCTCGCGTGCGGAATCGCAGCCGCATACGGCGTGCTCGTGTTCACGCTGCGTCCGCTGATCGTCGGCGGCTACACGCCGAATCCGGCCGTCGCAGCCGCCGCGCTGCCGCTCGTCGCGATCGTCACCTGCTATCACTTCTTCGACGCGCTGCAGATCACGTCCGCATTCGTGCTGCGTGCGTACAAGGTCGCGGTCGTGCCGACCGTGATCTACGCGGTCGCGCTGTGGGGCGTCGGGCTCGGCGGCGGCTACGTGCTCGGCTTCGACGTCGGCGGCATCGCCCCCGCGTGGCTGACTGGCGCGCGCGGCTTCTGGTTCGCCAACACGATCAGCCTGATGCTGGCGGGCGCGGGGCTCGCGCTGTACCTGCGCCGCGTGAGCCGAGCCCACCTGCCCGCGCGCACCTGATGCGCCGCCGGCTGCCTACGCATCCTCCAGTACGTCGGCCGCGTGATACGACGAGCGCACGAGCGGGCCGGCGACCACCTCCCTGAAACCGAGCGCAAGCCCCTCGTCGCGCCACGCGGCGAACGCGTCCGGGCTCACGTAGCGCCGCACCGGCAGATGGTGCGCGGACGGGGCGAGATACTGGCCGAGCGTCAGCACGTCGACCTCATGCGCACGCAACTCGCGCAGCGTGTCCCTCACCTCGTCGTCTCGCTCGCCGAGCCCGAGCATCAATCCCGATTTCGTCACGAGCGTCGGCCGCGCCCCCTTCGCCTGCGCGAGCAGTTCGAGCGAGCCGCGATAGTCGGCGCCCGGTCGCGCCGCACGATACAACGACGGCACCGTCTCGATGTTGTGATTGAACACGTCCGGCCACGCCACCGACAACGCGTCGAGCGCACGGGCGACGCGACCGCGAAAGTCGGGCGTCAGCACCTCGACGCCGATACCCGGCACGCTCGCGCGCACCGCCGCGATGCAGGCGGCGAAATGCGCGGCACCGCCGTCGCGCAGGTCGTCGCGGTCGACCGACGTGATCACGACATAGCGCAGCCCGAGCGCCGCGACCGCATCGGCGAGCCGCGCGGGCTCGTCCGGGTCGAGCGGCTCGGGACGGCCGTGCGCGACGTCGCAGAACGGACAGCGCCGCGTACACAGCCCGCCCATGATCATGAAGGTCGCCGTACGCTGCGCGAAGCATTCGCCGATGTTCGGGCACATCGCCTCCTCGCAGACGGAATGCAGCCGGTGATCGCGCAGCACGGCCGCCATGTCGGCGACCGCCCCGCTCATCATCGGCCGCGCCCGCAGCCACGGCGGCTTCGGCAGCGCCGCGCCGGCCGCGGGCTCGACGCGCACCGGAATGCGCGCGAGCTTGTCGCGGCTCCTCGCGCCCGGCTGGCCGAGCGCAGTGAAGCTGGGGCGTTCAAGCGCGGCGGCCATCGTCAGTCTCCGAGAAATGCGACGATCAGGCGGTTCACCTCGGCAGCCGCCTCCATCTGCACCATGTGGCCGCTGCCGGCGATCACCTCGGCACGCACGCCGTCCGGCAAGCCCTGCGCATGTTGCGCGGGAATCACCTGATCGCGCTCGCCCCAGATCACGAGCGTGCGCGGTGCGAGCGACGCGACGCGGTCGCGAAACACGCGACGCTGTACGGCACCGTCGAACGCGGCGTTCGCGATCTTCTCGAGTGCGGCCTGCACGCCCTCGAGCCGCTTGTACTTGACGAGATCCTCGACCAGTTGCCGCGTGACGAGTGCGTTGTCCGCGAACAGCGCGCCGAGATGCGGCTTCAGCGTGTTGCGACTGTTGCCGGCGACGAACCCGTCGATGTAGCCGCGGTTGATCTCGGAACCGAGCCCGGCGCTCGCGATCAGCGTCAGCGACGCGACGCGCTGCGGCGCACGCTCGGCCGCCGCCATCGCGATCGCGCCGCCCATCGAGTGGCCGATCAGGTGCGCGCGCTCGATGTGCTGCGCGTCGAGCAGCGCAAGCACCGCGTCAGCCAGTTCGTCGAGGCTGCCCGTATCGACGGCCTTGCCCGATTCGCCGTGGCCCGGCAAATCGAGCGCCCATACGGGCCGGTGCGCGGCGAGCTCCGCATGGTTGAACAGCCAGTTGTTCAGGTCGCCGCCGAAGCCGTGGATCAGCACGGCGGGCGTGCCCGTGCCGTCACCCAGCTTCAGGAAACGCACCGTGCGCCCGCCGATCTGCGCCTTCTCGGGCTGCGGGCCGGCCGCTTCGTCGGACGCCGCACTCGGCACGAAGTCGCGCTGGAATTCGGCGATCGCCGCATCGATGTCCGCATCGCTCGCCTCGGCGGCGGCGACCACGCCGAGCAGCGCACCGACCGGCAGCGTCTCGCCTTCCTGCGCAACCTGTCGACGCAGCGTGCCGTCGAACGCGCACTCGACGCCCGACGAGATCTTGTCGGTCTCGACATCGAGCACTTCGTCGCCCTTCGTCACGCGCTCGCCGAGCGCCTTCAGCCAGCCGTTGACCTGCCCCTGCTCCATCGACAGCCCCCACTTGGGCATCGTGATCATGTGAATCGACATCGTGTCAGCTCCTCGTCTTCAGTACCGCCTGCGCGATCGCATCGGCGGACGGGATGTACAGATCTTCCAGCACGCCGGCGAACGGCGCGGGCGTATGCGGCGCGGTCACGAGCTCGATCGGTGCCTTCAGCGAATGGAATGCGCGCCGTGCGACGAGCGCGGCGATGTCGGTCGCGATCGAGCAGCGCGGATTCGCTTCGTCGACGACCACCACGCGTCCGGTACGCTCCGCGCTTTCGAGGATCGTGTCCTCGTCGAGCGGCGAGGTCGTGCGCAAATCGATCACGTCGACCTGGATGCCGTCCTTCGCGAGCTTCGCGGCCGCGTCGGTCGCGAGATGCACCATCCGGCCGTAGGTGACGATGGTCGCGTCGTCGCCGTCGCGCACGACGTTCGCCTCGCCGAACGGAATCGCATAGGATTCCTCGGGCACGTCGCCTTCGCGCGTATAGAGCAGCTTGTGTTCGAGGAAAATCACGGGATCGTTGTCGCGGATCGCCTGGATCAGCAGCCCCTTCGCGTCGTACGGCGTCGCCGGACACACGACCTTCAGCCCCGGGATGTGGGTAAACAGCGACGTGAGCATCTGCGAGTGCTGCGCGGCCGCGCGCAGGCCGGCGCCGTACATCGCGCGGATCACGACCGGCGTCACCGCCTTGCCGCCGAACATGTAGCGGAATTTCGCGGCCTGGTTGAAGATCTGGTCGAAGCACACGCCCATGAAATCGATGAACATCAGTTCCGCAACGGGCCGCATCCCGCACGCGGCCGCGCCAACCGCCGCGCCGATGTAGCCGCCTTCGGACAGCGGCGTATCGAGCACGCGGCCCGGAAACTTGTGGAACAGCCCCTTCGTCACGCCGAGCACGCCGCCCCACGCGTCGTCCTCGCCCGGCGCGCCCGCGCCGCCCGCATTGTCCTCGCCCATCACGATCACGCTGTCGTCGCGCGCCATTTCCTGCGCGAGCGCCTCGTTGATCGCCTGCGAATAAGTGATCTTCCTTGCCATGTCTGTCTCCTGGAATGTTCGGTTCGCCGTACCGGCTGCTGGGTCAGGTCGCGCTCACGGGTATGACACGTACACGTCGGCCAGCAGATCGGCGGCGTCGGGCAGCGGCGCGGCCTTCGCCTGCGCGACCGCGTCGTCGATCAGCGCCTTCACCTGCGCGTCGACCGCGCGCAGCTCGTCGGTCGTCAGCGCTTCGGCACGCACGACGCGCGTCTCGAAATGCTTCAGGCAGTCCTTCTCGTCGCGCAGTTTCTGCACTTCGCCCGGCGCGCGATAGGTCTGCGCATCGCCTTCGAAGTGGCCGAAATAACGCGTGAACTTCACCTCGACGAGCGTCGGGCCGCCGCCGTTGCGCGCGCGCGCGACCGCTTCGCCGAGCGCTTCGTGCACCGCGAAGAAGTCGAAGCCGTCGACGATCACGCCGGGCATTCCGAAGCCGTTCGCGCGATCGGCGATGTTGTCGGTCGCGACCGACCAGCTTGACGACGTCGCTTCCGCATAGCCGTTGTTTTCGGCCACGAAGATCGCCGGCAGCCGCCACACCGACGCGAGGTTCATCGATTCGAAAATCACGCCCTGGTTCGACGCGCCGTCGCCAAAGAAGCACACGCCGACGCCGCCCGTCTTCTTGTGCTTGGCCGCGAGCGCCGCGCCGCACACGAGCGGGCCGCCCGCGCCGACGATCCCGTTCGCGCCGAGCATCCCCATCGCCAGGTCGGCGATGTGCATCGAGCCGCCCTTGCCGTGGCAGACGCCCGTCTTCTTGCCGTAGATCTCGGCCATCATCCCGTGCACGTCGACGCCTTTCGCAATGCAATGGCCATGGCCGCGGTGCGTGGTGGCGACGTAGTCCTCAAGGCCGAGGTGCAGCATCGTGCCGACCGCGGATGCTTCCTCGCCCGCGTACAGGTGCACGAAGCCGGGAATTTCGCCGGTTGCGAACTCGACGTGCAGGCGCTCCTCGAATTCGCGGATCGTGCGCATCAGCCGGTAGGCGTCCAGCAGCTTGTCCCTGCTGAGCTGTGTCGAAACGGTCATGTGTGTCTCCTGGGTAGGTCTGACTGCGAATGCCGCCGCGGCAACGCCCCGGCGACGGATTGCACGGCCTGCGGCCGTCAGTGGAACGTGAAACCGCCGTCGACGTTCACGGCCTGGCCGGTCACGTTGTCCATCGTCGCGAAGAACAGCGCGAGCCGGCCCATATCCTCGGGGGTCTGCGCACGGCCCTGCGGAATCAGCGTGAGCTGGTGCCGCTGCCACGACTCCTCGACCGACTCGCCGTCGGTCTTCCATTCGTCGGACAGCCGGTCCCACATGTAGGTACGCACGATGCCCGGACAGATCGCGTTGACGGTCACGCCGTCGCGCGCGAGCTCCTTCGCGAGCGCGTTCGTGAAGCCGACCACCGCGAATTTCGACGCGCTGTAGTGGGCGAGATTCGGAAACCCTTCCTTGCCGGCAATCGACGCGACGTTGATGATCCGGCCGCTGCGCTGCGCCTTCAGATGCGGGAGCGCCGCGCGGCAACCGAGAAACGTGCCCTTCGCATTCACGTCCATCACGAAATCCCAGTCGCGTTCGGTCAACGCCTCGACCGGATGAATGCTGATCACGCCCGCGCAATTCACGAGGATGTCGAGCCGGCCGAGTTCGGCGAGCGCCTGCGCGACCATCGCGTCGACCTGCGCGGCCTGCGTGACGTCGACCTTCGCGACCGCCGCGCGCCGGCCGAGCGCACGCACCTCGCGGGCGGTTGCGTCGAGTGCGTCGTCGAGCAGATCCGCGAGCAGGATGTCGGCACCCGCACCTGCAAGCGTCAGCGCAATGCCGCGGCCGATGCCGCGCGCGGCGCCGGTGACGATAACGACCTGTCCTTCGAGAACGGCTGTCATGGCGATGTCTCCTTGTCGATTGACTGGAATGGAAGCGATGCGTCGTCGAAAAAACTGGGGGGTCAGTTGCGCCACGCGCCGGCGTCGCGCAGCAACAGCCGCGACGACGCGTAACGCAGCGTGCGGCCGACGTCGACCGTCAGTGGCCCCCGCCAGTCGAGCGCGATCTCGTAGCGATCGCCGCGCGCAACCTCGATCTCGCGTTCGCCGTCGAACGCGAGCGTGCCGTGCTCGAACGGGATCGTCTGCCACGCGCCCGGTTCGAGCCGCTCGCAACTGCGCATCACGACGCGATCGACTCGGCCCGGCGCGATCGGTGCGACGAGCAGCGTGCCGGCCGTCTTGCCGTCGGCCGCGAAACGCATCGCGAGTCCGTGCGGCGCGCTGCGCTCGAGCGGCGCCCACGCGCCGCCGAGCGCCGACAGCCCGATGCCGTCCGGTTCCGCGAAAGTCAGGTAAAGCGTGTCGATGTCGTCGGGGCCCGAGATCGCCCGTGCGCCAGTGAAGCGCTGGCGCGCCGCGCATACGTCGACGAGCGCGATCTCCTCGCGTCCCGCGTTCGAACCGGCCGTGCAGCGCACGACGAGCCGCTTGTTGCGCATGAACGCGACGTCGGCCGGCACGGCGCCGGTCGCGGCAAGCCCGGCCGCGACGCCTGCGACCGTCGCCTCGCGATGCTCGGGAAACGCGTTGTTGGTGCCGGTGGACAGCGCAACGAGCGGCGTCGCGCCGCAATGCGCGGCGACCGCGCGATGAGTGCCGTCGCCCCCGAGCACGACGATCAGCGCGACTTCCATCCGGTGCATGTAGGCAGCGCCGGCCTGCGTGTCGGCGACCGTATCGGAGATCGGCAGGTCGACGAATTCGACGTCGGGCCAGCGCTCCTGGGGTGCGACCGCACGATGCGTATCGAGCGCACGCATCAGCAGCGTCGCGATGCCCGTCTTGTCACGCAATGTCAGTACGCGCTCGACGCCCATCGCGCCGAGGCCGGCGAGCAGGCGCACGACCATGTTGGCCTTTTCCGCCGTCGGGAACACGGATGCATGCGTCGTCAGACGGCGAATGTCGCGCCCCGATGCGGGGTTCGCGATCACGCCGACGGTCACGGGCGTCGTCACGGGCTTGTCTCCATCCAGTGGGCCGGCGCTCGCGCATTGGCTCGCGCGCCGGCCCTGCATGTGTCGTCCGCCGTCATCGAGAGCGGCGGATCGTCGTCGCCGACGCGACTGCGCCGGACTTGCCGTGATATCTGCAAGCAGCGTGCCACCGTGTGTGCAACGACCGGGAAACCCGCGTGCGGACTGGCTCGGCGGCGATACACGGGCTCGACATGGGCCGCCAAGACGCGCGTACGCGTCGCGAAACGGCGCGTGCGTCTCACCGCGTCGATCTCGCGGCGCGCATGTTTCGGCAGCGTGGCTCGCACGCCGACCTATCCGGCAAGCCGCGCGGATCGCGGCACGGCGCGCGCCACCGCGATCCGGGCGCCAATCGCGCACGGCTCGCCCTTGGGTCTCAGCCCCGCGAGACCCGTTGAGATGCCGGTGAGACGAACGTCTCATGCGTCGCGCATGCTGCGATGCAATGTGATCCGCCGAAGCGGATGTGCTACAAGAACAGCGAATTCCCCGCCGTCCGGAACCGGAGCCGACCATGCCCTATGCCGTCCCCCAGGCCCAGCACGCCGACCGTGTGCTCGGCGCGCTCGCCGGGCGCCTGCCCGCGCCGGCCGACTCCTCGCGCCTCGTGTCGTCGTGGCAACGCTCGCTCGAGCGCTATGCGCTCGACCCGGCTTCGTCGATCGGCCCGCGCGTGCTGACCGCAGCCGAGCTGCGCGAGGTGCGCGACAAGGAGGAAGCGTTCCTGCGCGCGTCGGGGCAATGTCTGACGCGCCTGCACGACATGATTCGCGTTGCCGACTATTGCGTGATGCTGACCGACGCGCACGGCGTGACGATCGATTACCGGATCGACCGCGAACGCCGCAACGACTTCCGTCATGCGGGCCTGCACATCGGCTCGTGCTGGTCGGAAAGCGAGGAAGGCACGTGCGGCGTCGCGAGCGTGCTGACCGATCTCGCGCCGATCACCGTGCACAAGACCGATCACTTTCGCGCGGCATTCACCACCCTCACCTGTAGCGCGGCCCCGATCTTCTCGCCGGGCGGCGAACTGATCGGCGTGCTCGATGCGTCGGCCGTCCAGTCGCCGGACAACCGCGACAGCCAGCGCCTCGTGTACCAGCTCGTGCGGCAAAGCGCCGGACTGATCGAGGACGGCTATTTCGTACACAGCACCGCGCAGCACTGGATATTGTTCGGGCATCCGAATCGTCACTACGTCGAGGCGCAGCCCGAATGGCTGATCGCGTTCGACGACTGCGGCAATATCGTCGCCGCGAACCGCCAGGCGCGCGACGCATTGCCGGCGCTGTGCGAACCGCGCCACATCGACGAGATCTTCGACGCGACAGAGATGCCGCTGCGCGATGCCGCACGGCTCGACACGATCGTCGCGCTGAGGCTGCGCGCGACCGGCGCCCCGCTCCATGCGCGGCTGCGCGCGCCGCTACGACGCGCCGGACGCGAAACCGGCACGGCACGGGCCGCCCCGGCATCTCGCCGCCCCGGCACCGCGCAGCGCAACGTCGGTGCGCTCACCCCGTTCCTGCACAGCAGCGACGCGCGCATCGCGCAGCAGGCCGAACTCGCGCTGCGCGTCGCGAGCAAGCGGCTGCCGATTCTCGTACTCGGCGAAACCGGCGCGGGCAAGGAAGTGTTCGCCCGCGCGATCCACGACGCAGGTGCGCGACGCGCACGGCCGTTCGTCGCGGTCAACTGCGGCGCGCTGCCCGACGCGCTGATCGAAAGCGAGCTGTTCGGCTATGCGGCCGGCGCGTTTACCGGCGCGCGCAAGCACGGCGCACGCGGCAAGATCGTGCTCGCCGACGGCGGCACGCTGTTTCTCGACGAAATCGGCGACATGCCGCTCGCGCTGCAGACGCGCCTGTTGCGCGTGCTCGCCGACGGCGAAGTCGTGCCGCTCGGCAGCGACACGCCCGTGCGCGTCGATCTGGACGTGATCTGCGCGACGCACCGCGATCTCGCACAGATGGTGGCCGGCGGCTCGTTCCGCGAGGATCTGTATTACCGGCTGAGCGGCGCGACCTTCGAGCTGCCGCCGCTGCGCGAGCGCGCCGACGTGGGCGACGTGATCGCCACGGTGTTCGCGGAAGAAGCGCAGGCGACCGGCCACGTGCTCACGCTCGACCCGGCGCTCGCCGAGCAGCTCGCCGCGTACCCGTGGCCCGGCAACGTGCGGCAACTGCGCAACGTGCTGCGCTATGCGTGCGCGGTGTGCGACACCGCACGCGTGACGCGGCGCGACCTGCCGGCCGATCTCGCCGCGCAGTTCGGCGCCGGCCCGGCCGGCGCGCTGCCGGACGACGAGCGCGGCCGCATCGTCGCGGCACTCACCGCGCATCGCTGGCGCCCCGATGCAGCGGCCCAGGCGCTCGGCATTTCGCGTGCGACGCTGTACCGGCGAATCGCGAAGCACCGGATCGTCGCGCCGCACCGCATCTGACACACGCGGCGCGCGGCGCATCACGCCGCACGCGCAACCGCTTCCGTCGTGCCGTTGTCCGTGGCGAGCGCTTCATCGCGCCGGGCAAATACCTCGTGCGCGGCAAACAGCGCATTCAGCGCGGCCGGAAATCCCGCGTAGACGGCCATCTGCATGAACACCTCGACGATCTCGTCGCGTGTGCAGCCGACGTTCAACGCCGCCTCGACGTGCACCTTGAGTTGCGGCTGTGCGTTGCCGAGCGCGGCCAGCGCGGCGATCGTCGCGATCTCGCGCGATTTGAGGTCGAGCTGCGGCCGGCTATAGATGTCGCCGAAACCGAATTCGACGAGCAGACGCCCGAAATCTGGCGCGATCGGCGCGAGTGCCGCGATCACGCGTTCGCCCACTTCACCGTCGATTTCCTTCAGTTTGTTCCAGCCGCGCGCATAGCGATCGTCAACGAGTCGTTCCATGATGTCCGTCCTGCTCCGATAGTGAATGGGATGTGTTCGCCCGTCGTTCCGTCTCGCGCTCCTGCGTCTCGTAGTACGCGATCTTGTCGCCGATCGCGTCGAGGCTCGCCTGCAGTTCCTCGATATGCGCGCGCACCACATCGCGATGCGCGGCCAGCAACCGTCGGCGCGCCCCGAACGTCGACTCGCCTTGCGCACGCAATGCCGCGAACTGCTGCATCTGCACGATCGGCATGCCGGTCGCTTTCAGCCGCATCACGAAGGCGAGCCAGTCGAGATCGGCCGGCGCATAAAGCCGGTGCCCGGCCGCCGTGCGCGAAATCGCGCGCAGCAGCCCGGCCTGCTCGTAGTACCGCAACGTGTGCGTCGACACGCCCGTCAATGCGGCGACTTGCCCGATCGTCAGCGGGCCGGCAGGGGAAGGAGTGGATACGGTGATCGACATGGCACGCTCAAGGTTAGGAGTTAGAGTTCACTCTAAGTCAAGCGTTGCCGAACGGCCAGCGCGTCAATTTGCGGCCGTCGCTTCCGACACCCACCGTCAGACATCGGCGGACACCGTAAAACATGGTCAAAATCGCGGCCCGGCAGCGCGTTCCGTCTTTACAGCGACGCAAGCCTTCAGCAAGATTCGGACAGCTTGTCTTAAAAAGGGCACGCATTTGTCCTATGCTTAACGGCGACGCTCGGACCGGCGTCGCCCCGCCGTCCGTTACAACGGCCATTCATCCGTCGGAACCTGGGAGCCTTTGCCATGCTGAAAAAGCTGCTGATGCTGTTCGTCGCGCTGTCGCTGTCGCTCGCCGCCGGTCTTGCCGCGGCCGTCGAAGTCAACACGGCCGACCAGGCCGCGCTCGAATCGGTGAAGGGTCTCGGGCCCGTGAAGTCGAAGGCCATCATCGACGAACGCACCAAGAACGGCCCGTTCAAGGATGCGGACGATCTCGCGAATCGCGTGAAGGGCCTCGGCACGAAGTCGGTCGGGCATCTCGAGGAAAACGGCCTGACGATCGGCGGCTCGTCGACGCCGCCCAAGGGCGTGAAGCTGTCGAAGCCGGCCGCGACGACGTCGGCCACCACCACCACGCCGGCAGGCACCGCGACGGCCGGCACGGCAGCGCCGGCCGCAAGCACGCCGGAAGCGGCGGGCAAGCCGGCCAAGAGCAAGCGTGCATCGAAGAAGGAAAAGGCGGCCGCAGCCGCGGCGGCATCCGCCGACGCGGGCGCGAGCGCGCCGGCCGCAGCGTCGTCCACGAAGGCGACGAAGGGTTCGAAGAAGAAGAGCAAGAAGGACAAGGCAGCCTCCGCCGCCGCGGCGTCGGGTGCCTGATGCGCGCCGCGCGCGCGACGGCGTGCGCGCGGCATTCGTTCAACGGGCGCCGTCGTTACGGCGCCCTTTTCAGTGAAGGTAAAGAACCATGGGTCTCCTCGACATCGTTGGTGGTCTGATCGGCGGCCAGGCCGGCGGCAACTCGCAAAGCGCGCTCATCACGACCGCGCTCGAATTCATCAACAACCAGCCGGGCGGCCTGAACGGGCTGATCGAGAAGTTCAAGGCCGGCGGCGCCGGCGACGTGATCGGCTCGTGGGTCGGCAACGGCGAAAACCAGCCGATCTCGGCGGACACGCTGCAGAACGTGCTCGGCTCGGACGCCGTCGGCGCGCTCGCGAGCAAGGTGGGCATCGATCCGTCGCAGGCATCGTCGATCCTCGCGCAGGTGCTGCCGCACGTCGTGAACCACGCGACGCCGAACGGTGAAGTGCCGGCCGACGGCCAGGTCGACACGTCGAACGTGCTCGGCGCACTATCGCAGCTCTCCGGCATGTTCGGCGGCAACAAGCAGGCCTGAGCGCACGGCATCCGGCAGCCGCTTCATCCGTTTCGGCCGCTCCATATGCAAACACCCCGCCTGAGCGGGGTGTTTGTTTTTGCGCGCCCGGTGCGAACCGGGCGGGCGGCCTGACGCTCGATCAGTGCACGACCCGGTCGAACACGAACGTGCCGTCGTTGACGTCGACCGGGATCACGTCCTTCGGACCGAAGCGGCCCGCGAGGATCAGCTTCGCGACCGGGTTCTCGATCTCCTGCTGGATCGCGCGCTTCAGCGGCCGCGCGCCGAACAGCGGATCGTAGCCGACCTTGCCGATCTGTTCGAGCGCCGCCGGTGACACGTCGAGCGCCATGTCGAGCTTCGCGAGCCGGTCGTGCAGGCGTGCGAGCTGGATCTTCGCGATCGACTCGATGTTGCTGCGGTCGAGCGCATGGAACACGACGACGTCGTCGATCCGGTTCAGGAATTCCGGGCGGAAGTGCTGCTTCACCTCAAGCCACACCGCGTCCTTGATCTCTTCCTGCGGCGAACCCGTCATCGCCTGGATCACCTGCGAGCCGAGGTTCGACGTCATCACGATCACCGTGTTCTTGAAATCGACCGTGCGCCCCTGCCCGTCGGTCATGCGACCGTCGTCGAGCACCTGCAGCAGCACGTTGAACACGTCCGGATGCGCCTTCTCGATCTCGTCGAGCAGGATCACGCTGTACGGCTTGCGGCGCACGGCTTCGGTCAGGTAGCCGCCTTCCTCGTAGCCGACATAGCCCGGCGGCGCGCCGATCAGTCGCGCGACGCTGTGCTTCTCCATGAACTCGCTCATGTCGATGCGGATCAAGTGCTCCTCGGAATCGAACAGGAACGACGCCAGCGCCTTGCACAGCTCGGTCTTGCCGACGCCCGTCGGGCCGAGGAACAGGAACGAGCCGTACGGGCGGTTCGGATCGGCGAGACCCGCGCGCGAACGACGGATCGCATCGGCGACTGCGCTGATCGCCTCATCCTGGCCGACCACGCGCTCGTGCAGCTTTTCCTCGATGTGCAGCAGCTTCTCGCGTTCGCCCTGCATCATCCGCGACACCGGAATCCCGGTTGAGCGCGACACGACTTCCGCGATTTCTTCCGCACCGACCTGCGTGCGCAGCAGCCGCGGACGCGTCGGGTTGTGCTGCTCCTGCTCTTCCGCCTGCGTGACCTGCTTCAGTTGCGATTCGAGTTGCGGCAGCTTGCCGTACTGCAGTTCGGCGACCTTCTCCAGCTTGCCGTCACGCTGCAGACGCGCGATGTCGGCGCGCACCTTCTCGATCTCTTCCTTGAGCTGCGCGCTGCCCTGTACCGCGGCCTTCTCGGCGGTCCAGATCTCCTCGAGGTCCGCATACTCGCGGCCGAGGCGATCGATCTCCTCCTCGATCAGTTGCAGGCGCTTCTGCGACGCTTCGTCCTGCTCCTTCTTCACGGCTTCGCGCTCGATCTTCAGCTGGATCAGCCGGCGGTCGAGCTTGTCCATCTCTTCGGGCTTCGAATCGATTTCCATCTTGATCTTCGATGCAGCCTCGTCGATCAGGTCGATCGCCTTGTCGGGCAGGAAGCGGTCCGTGATGTAGCGGTGCGACAGTTCGGCCGCGGCGACGATCGCCGGGTCGGTGATGTCGACGCCGTGGTGCAGTTCGTACTTCTCCTGCAGCCCGCGCAGGATCGCGATCGTCGCCTCGACGCTCGGCTCGTCGACCAGCACCTTCTGGAAGCGGCGCTCGAGCGCAGCGTCCTTCTCGATGTACTTCCGGTATTCGTCGAGCGTGGTGGCGCCGATGCAGTGCAGCTCGCCGCGCGACAGCGCAGGCTTGAGCATGTTGCCCGCATCCATCGCGCCTTCGGCCTTGCCGGCACCGACCATCGTATGGATCTCGTCGATGAACACGATCGTCCGGCCTTCGTCCTTCGCGATGTCGTTGAGCACCGCCTTCAGGCGCTCCTCGAACTCACCGCGATACTTCGCGCCCGCGAGCAGCGCGGCCATGTCGAGCGACAGCACGCGCTTGCCCTTCAGCGTCTCGGGCACTTCGCCGTTGACGATCCGCTGCGCGAGCCCTTCGACGATCGCGGTCTTGCCAACGCCCGGCTCGCCGATCAGCACCGGGTTGTTCTTGGTACGACGCTGCAGGATCTGGATCGAGCGACGGATTTCGTCGTCGCGGCCGATCACCGGATCGAGCTTGCCTGCACGAGCGCGCTCGGTCAGGTCGACCGTGTACTTCTTCAGCGCCTCGCGCTGGCTTTCGGCATCCTGGCTGTGCACCTGCGAGCCGCCGCGTACCGCCGCGATCGCGGCTTCGAGCGCCTTGCGCGTGAGGCCGTGCTGGCGTGCGAGCTTGCCGGCTTCGCCCTTGTCGTCGGACACGGCGAGCAGGAACATCTCGCTCGCGATGAACGTGTCATTGAGCTTCTGCGCTTCCTTGTCGGCCTGGTTCAGCAGCCCGGCCAACTCACGACCGATCTGGATGTCGCCGCCCGTGCCCGTGACTTGCGGCAGGCGCGAAATCGCCTCGTTCAGCGCGCCTTGCAGCGCCTGCACGTGAACACCCGCGCGCGACATCAGCGAGCGGGCGGAGCCGTCCTGCTGCGCGACGAGTGCCGCCAGTACGTGAACGGGTTCGATGTATTGATTGTCGCGGCCTGCCGCAAGGCTTTGCGCGTCCGCGAGTGCTTCCTGGAACTTGGTGGTGAGCTTGTCGATTCTCATTTTGTCGAGACCTCCAATTTTCGATTAACACCAAGATGAGGATGGTTATGCGGGTTTCAAGCGAAATTCGGGTTGATTCAGCGCAAAAATCGATGGGCGGCGCCACAGCGGCCTGCCGGCCGGCTGCAGCCGGGTGACGGGGTGCGGCGCGCGCGTCAGCCGGCCTTCGACGGCGACCCGGCGGACGCAGGCGCGTCGGGCGCCGACGTCTCGGCACGCACGAGCGCGATCGGCCGAATGCCGAGCAGCGCAACGAGCGGCGACGCAGGCGCGGCCAGTTCGCCGACGGTATGACCATCGAGTTCGGCAAAAAATGCATCGCGCGCGGCCGCCAGCACGCCCTTCAGGCGGCACTGCGGCTCGATCACGCAGCCGCGCGACTCGGTAGCGTCTGCGGAGAAGCAGCCGACCAGCGCGAAATCGCTCTCGGTCGCGCGCACGACCTGACCGACCGTCAGCGCCAGCGATTCGGGGAAGAGCCGCAACCCGCCGTTGCGACCGCGAACCGTGTCGACCCAGCCGAGCTCGCCGAGCTGCTGCACCACTTTCATCAGATGGTTCTTCGAGATGCCGTAGGCGTCCGAGATCTCCTGGATCGTCGCGAGCCCCTCGCCGCGCACCGCAAGGTACAGCATTACGCGCAGCGAATAGTCGGTGTAGTCGGTGAGTCTCATGAGCGAATACGGAAAATTATCGATCGTGCCCCGATTTTGCGCCCCCGCTCACCGGGAACGCGCGCCGGACGGGCTTTTGACTGCCGCCTGGCGAGTCCGGGTTGCCCGGACGGCCTGCACGCAATAAGATGCATGTGGTCCGCACATTTCTCAGACCTTGGTGGACGCTATTTTGCGTCAAAATCCTGTCGGCGTCCTGCGCATCGACCGCACCTGCGTCATGTCGACGCGTCGCCGGCGCCAGCCAATGCCCCGATTTTCCCCGGCCTTTCTTGTCATGACTGCCTTGCCCGCCTCGCCCGATACCGCACCGGCCCGCCCCCGCGACGCCGAACCGACCGAAGACAACATCCGCGACCTCGTCCACGCGTTCTACGATCGCGTCCGCGTCGACCCGCTGCTCGGGCCCGTATTCGACGCGAAGCTGAACGGCCGCTGGGACGATCATCTGTCGAAGATGGTCAGCTTCTGGTCGAGCCTCGTGCTCGGCACCAAGGGCTATCGCGGCAACGTGCAGCAGGCGCACCAGCCGCTCGACGGGATCGAATCCGCGCACTTCAGCCGCTGGCTGTCGCTGTTCCTGAAGACCGTCGAGGCACGCTACACGCCGCCCGCGGCGATCCGCTTCATGGAACCCGCGCTGCGGATCGCACAAAGCCTGCAGTTGAGCCGCTTCGGCTGGGATTATCAGATTCCGCCCGAGCAGCAGGCGCTGCTCGATGCGATCGCGCCGCGCCGCCGCGACGACGACGATGCGCATGCGCTGCCGTCACGCGCCCGCGGCGAGCCGTTTCCGACGAAGATCATCGGGCGCGGCACCGATCCGGACGCGTAACGCGGCAAGCCGGCGCCTGCGGCACATCGCCGCAACGAGGACGACGCGCTCAACGCGGCGTGTTGCCCGAGTCGACGCCCCAACGCGCCAGCGCGGCGTCGTCGGTACTGCGGGCATCGACCCAGCGCTCGCCGTCCGGCGTCGTTTCCTTCTTCCAGAACGGCGCCTCGGCCTTCAGATAGTCCATCACGAACTCGCACGACGCGAACGCATCGCCGCGATGCGATGCAACCGTCGCGACCATCACGATCTGGTCGAGCGGCAACAGCCTGCCGACACGGTGCACGATCGCGACCTCGATGCCGGGCCAGCGCCGGCCGGCCTCGGCGGCGATCTTCTCGAGCGCCTTCTCGGTCATCCCCGGATAGTGTTCGAGTTCCATCACGGCGACCGAGTCGCCTTCGTTCAGGTCGCGCACCGTGCCGACAAAACACGCGACCGCCCCGATCTTCGGGTTGCGCGCACGCAGCGCCGCCACTTCGGCGTTCAGGTCGAAATCGTCGGTCTGGACTCGTACCGTAGCCATGACAAGCCCCTCAGCCGCCCGTCACCGGCGGAAAGAACGCGACCTCGCAGCCGTCGGTGAGGCGCGTGTCGGGGTCGGTCATCTCGTGGTTGCACGCCATGCGCAACGCACGCCCTTCGGCGAGCGTCTCGGCCCACGCGCCGCCGCGCAGGCGCAGCCACGCGCGCACGTCGCCGACGGTCGTCACGCCGTCCGGCACGTCGGCCTGTTCGTCGGACACGCCCAGCGCCTCGCGCACGCTTGCAAAGAATTTCAGTTGAATCTTCATGGATCGGGAAGCCGTCGCGTTACGACAGCAGTTCGGAAAACGGAATGAAACGCACGGTCTCGCCGGCGCTGATCGCGTGCTGCGGCGGATTGTCGATCAGGCCGTCGCCCCAGACCGTCGACGTCAGCACCGCCGAGCTCTGGTTGGGGAACATGTCGAGGCCGCCGGCCGCATTGACGCGCGCGCGCAGGAATTCGTTGCGCCGGTCGCCCTTGCTTTGCGAGAAGTCCGCGCGCAGCGACAGCGCGCGCGGCGCGACGTCGCGCACGCCGGACAGGCGCAGCAGGAACGGCCGCACGAACAACAGGAACGTGACGAAGCTCGACACCGGATTGCCGGGCAGCCCGATGAAGTGCGCATCGGGCCGATCGTCGCCGCGGCGCACCGCGCCGAACGCGAGCGGCTTGCCGGGCTTCATCGCGATCTGCCACAGTGCGAGCCGCCCTTCGGCCTCGACGGCCGGCTTCACGTGATCCTCGTCGCCGACCGATACGCCGCCACTCGTCAGGATCACGTCATGATCGCGCGCGGCTTCGCGCAGCGTATCGCGCGTCGCCGCGAGCGAGTCGGGCACGATCCCGTAGTCGGTCACGTGGCAGCCGAGCCGCTCCAGCAGCCCGCGCAGCGTGAAGCGGTTCGAGTTGTAGATCGCACCGGGCTTCAGCGGCTCGCCGGGCATCGTCAGTTCATCGCCGGTGAAGAACACCGCGACGCGGATCCGCCGCGCGACCGACAACTGCGCGCAGCCGACCGATGCGGCCAGACCGAGCGCCTGCGGCGTAAGGCGCGTGCCGGCCGGCAGGATCACCGAACCCTGGCGGATGTCCGCGCCCTGCGCCGTGATCCATTCTCCGGCTTTCGGCGTGTGCAGGATCTCGACCGCGTCGCCGTCGGCCGATGTTTGCTCCTGCATCACGACCGCGTCGGCGCCCGGCGGCACCGTCGCGCCGGTGAAGATCCGCGCGGCCGTGCCCGCGGCGAGCGGCGCGGCCGGATGGCCGGCCGGGATCCGTTGCGACACGGGCAGGCGCCGCTCGCCGTGCAGCAGGTCGGCGACGCGCACCGCATAGCCATCCATCGCGCTCGTATGCATCGGCGGCACGTCGAGCGACGAACTCACATCGACCGCCAGCACGCGGCCGAGCGCATCGAGCGTCGCGACGGTTTCGGCGCCGGGCAGCGGTTTCGCGGCATCGAGCAGTGCGGCGAGCGCTTCGGCGGTCGACAGCATCGGCGCGCGCGGCGCCGCGGAATTCGGGTTCGACATCGATGGAATCGGGGATCGTTGGAGTCAATACGCCATTGTAGCGACGCCATCACGCGCGCGCGCGATATGGCCGACATGCGAAAACTGTGATCGGCGCGAATGTGCGGGGTTGATACTTGTTTCATGGTGCCCCGGGCAGGCGGCACCCGCACGGGCCCGTGCCGATGCTTCGGCCGCCGCGCCGCAAAGCAGAACGGCCGGAACCCCAATCCGTTCGACGAATCGGCATTCCGGCCGCCCTGCCTGCACGCCGGGCTCGCGCCCGGCGGCACATCATGCGCCCGTATGAGCGGCGATGAAGTCCTTCACCTGCTGCGCGTCGGCCTTCACGACCTCGAAACGCTGCGGCAGCGCCTCGAGCCCGTCGAATGCGGCCGGCCGCTCGGCTTCGCGATCGAGCGCTTCGCGGATCGTCTCGCCGAACTTGATCGGCTGCGCAGTCTCGAGCACGACCATCGGCACGCCCGCGTCGAGATGCTCGCGCGCGACCTTCACGCCGTCGGCGGTGTGCGTATCGATCATCGTGTCGTAGCGCGAGAACACATCGCGGATCGTCGCGATACGGTCCGTATGACTGCTGCTGCCCGACACGAAACCGAATTCGGCCACGCGCGAGAAATCGCCGCTCGCTGCGAGATCGAAGCCGCCCTTCTCCTCGACGTCGCGGAACAGCTGCATCACGCGCGCCGGATCGCGGCCGAGCAGGTCGAACACGAAGCGCTCGAAGTTCGACGCTTTCGAGATGTCCATGCTCGGGCTGCTCGTGTGGTACGTGTTTTCGGCGCTGCGCACGCGATACGCACCGGTGCGGAAGAATTCGTCGAGCACGTCGTTCTCGTTGGTCGCGACCACGAGCTTAGCGATCGGCAGCCCCATCATCCGCGCGATGTGGCCCGCGCACACGTTGCCGAAGTTGCCCGACGGTACCGTGAACGACACGCGCTCGTCGTTGGACTGCGTCGCCGCGAAATAGCCCTTGAAGTAGTACACGACCTGCGCGACGACGCGCGCCCAGTTGATCGAGTTGACCGTGCCGATCTTCTGCTGCGCCTTGAACGCATGATCGTTCGACACAGCCTTCACGATGTCCTGGCAGTCGTCGAACACACCTTCGACCGCTAGGTTGAAGATGTTCGGATCCTGCAGGCTGAACATCTGCGCCGTCTGGAACGCGCTCATCTTCTTGTGCGGCGACAGCATGAACACGCGCACGCCGGCCTTGCCGCGCATCGCGTATTCGGCCGCGCTGCCCGTGTCGCCCGACGTCGCGCCGAGAATGTTCAGCGCTTCGCCGTGCTTCGCGAGCGTGTACTCGAACAGGTTGCCGAGCAACTGCATCGCCATGTCCTTGAACGCCAGCGTCGGGCCGTTCGACAGTTCGAGCAGCGACAGCGTCGCGCCGTTCTCGATGCCGAGCGTTTTCAGCGGCGTGATGTCGGACGCGTTCTCGCCGTGGCGCGTGTTGCTGTATACGGCAGCCGTGTACGTGCGGCGCGTGATCGCGCGCAGGTCGTCGGCCGGCACGTCGTCGCAGAACTTCGACAGGATCTCGAACGCGAGATCCGCGTACGACAGCGTGCGCCAGCGCACGAGCTCGTCGGCGCAAACCTGCGGGTACTCGGACGGCAGGTAGAGCCCGCCGTCCTTCGCGAGACCGCCGAGCAGGATGTCGGAGAACGTATGGCGCTCGCCGATGCCGGCGCCGCGCGTGGAGATGTAGTTCATGTCGTTCCTGGTCCTCAGTTCAGCGCTTCCATGCGCAGCTTCGTCACCTTCGAGACGACCGTCGAGAGGCTTTCGATCTGCGCGATCGCCGCATTGACGTGCTTCTCGATCGTTTCGTGCGTGATCAGGATGATGTCGGTTTCGCCGTTGGCGTCGTCGACCTGCTCCGATTCCTTCTGCAGCAGCGCATCGATCGAGATGCCCGCCGCGGCAAGGATGCGCGTGATGTCGGCGAGCACGCCCGTCTGGTCCGCCACGCGCAGGCGCAGGTAGTAGCCGCTCGTCACCTCGTCGATCGGCAGAATCGGCGTGCTGGACAGGCTGTCCGGCTGGAACGCGAGGTGCGGCACGCGATGCTCGGGGTCGGCCGTGTGCAGGCGCGTGACGTCGACGAGATCCGCGACGACCGCCGATGCGGTCGGTTCCGCGCCCGCGCCCTTGCCGTAGTACAGCGTCGTGCCGACCGCGTCGCCGTGCACGACGACCGCGTTCATCGCGCCTTCGACGTTCGCGAGCAGGCGCTTCTCGGGGATCAGCGTCGGGTGCACGCGCAGTTCGATGCCGTGTTCGGCGCGGCGCGCGATGCCGAGCAGCTTGATCCGGTAGCCGAGCTCTTCCGCGTAGCGAATGTCGGTCGCATCGAGCTTGCTGATGCCTTCGACGTACGCGCGGTCGAACTGGACCGGCACGCCGAACGCGATCGCGCTCATGATCGTCGCCTTGTGCGCGGCGTCGACGCCTTCGATGTCGAAGGTCGGATCGGCTTCCGCGTAGCCGAGCTCCTGCGCGGCCTTCAGTGCGGTCGCGAAGTCGAGGCCGCGGTCGCGCATTTCCGACAGGATGTAGTTCGTCGTGCCGTTGATGATGCCCGCGATGTACTGGATGCGGTTCGCGGTCAGGCCTTCGCGCAGCGCCTTGATGATCGGGATGCCGCCGGCGACGGCCGCCTCGAACGCGACCATCACGCCCTTCTCGCGCGCGGCCTCGAAGATCTCGGTGCCGTGCACCGCGAGCAACGCCTTGTTCGCCGTCACGACGTGCTTGCCGTTCGCGATCGCGCGCAGCACGAGCTCGCGTGCGATGCCCGTGCCGCCGATCATCTCGGCGATGATCGAGATCGACGGATCGTCGACGACCGCGTTGAAATCGTCGGTGATCTGCGCGGCAGCGGCGTCACCGCCGAGCGCAGCCTGCGCCTTGGCCGGGTTGCGCACCGCAATGCGCGCCACCTCGATGCCGCGTCCCGCGCGTCGCTTGATTTCTTCCTGGTTGCGGCGCAGCACCGTGAAGGTGCCGCTGCCTACGGTGCCGAAGCCCAACAGGCCAACTTTGATCGGTTCCATGCTGCGTGTGATCGATGAGTGAGATTAGGGAATGAGGGAATGCCGTGTGATCCTGTCCGCTCAGGCCGAATGGCGCTTGCGGTAGCCGTCGAGGAAGCGCGCGATCCGGTTGATCGAATCGGTCAGGTCGTCGAGGTTCGGCAGGAACACCACGCGGAAGTGATCCGGCGCCGCCCAGTTGAAACCCGTGCCCTGCACGAGCAGCACGCGCTCCTCGAGCAACAGGTCGAGGATGAACTGCTGGTCGTTCTGGATCGGATAGAGCTTCGGATCGAGACGCGGGAACATGTACAGCGCGGCCTGCGGCTTCACGCAGGTCACGCCGGGAATCGACGTGAGCATGTCGTACGCGAGTTCGCGCTGCTTGTACAGGCGCCCGCTCGGCACGATCAGCTCGTTGATGCTCTGGTAGCCGCCGAGCGCCGTCTGGATCGCGAACTGCCCCGGCACGTTCGCGCACAGCCGCATCGACGACAGGATCCCGAGCCCCTCGAGGTAATCCTTCGCATGCCGGCGGTTGTCGCCGCCAAGGCCCGACACGGCCATCCAGCCCGCGCGATAGCCACACGAGCGATAGCTCTTCGACAGGCTGTTGAAGGTCACCGTGATCACGTCCTCCGACAGTGAACCCAGCGCCGTGTGCTCGAGCCCGTCGTAGACGATCTTGTCGTAGACCTCGTCGGCGAACACGATCAGTCCGTGCTGGCGCGCGATCTCGAGCAGTTCGAGCAGCAATTCGTCGGAATAAAGCGCGCCGGTCGGGTTATTCGGGTTGATCACGACGATCGCCTTGGTGTTCGGCGTGATCTTGCGGCGGATGTCGTCGAGGTCGGGCATCCACGCGTTCTGCTCGTCGCACACGTAATGCACGGGCGTGCCGCCGGAGAGGCTCACGGCGGCCGTCCACAGCGGGTAGTCGGGCGCCGGCAGCAGCACTTCGTCGCCGTCGTTCAGCAGCGCCTGGGTCGCCATCACGATCAGCTCGGACGCGCCGTTGCCGATGTAGATGTCGTCCAGACCGACGCCGACGACGCCCTTTTGCTGCGTGTAATGCATCACGGCCTTGCGGGCCGAGAACACGCCTTTCGAATCCGAATAGCCGGACGATGCCGGCAGGTTGCGGATCATGTCCTGGATGATCTCGTCCGGCGCGTCGAAACCGAACGGCGCGAGGTTGCCGATGTTCAGCTTGATGATGCGGTGGCCTTCTTCCTCGAGGCGCTTCGCGTGCTCGAGCACCGGGCCACGGATGTCGTAGCACACGTTGAGCAGCTTGTTCGACTTCTGAATCGGTTTCACGACGACACGGTTCCTGGGTTGGCCTCGCGGCCGGGGGACGGGATCAAAACTGGAGAGCGGCCGGTCTGTGCGCGCTGTCTAGACTGGGGAAAAAGCGGGCGGCCGGACGCAGCTTGTGGCAGCGCTCGACGCAAGTGGCGCCCGGGGGCAACCAAAAAGTTATAATTTAGCGGATTTTGGCCGACTTTCGCAATGCACCATAGCCGCTCCGGGCCCGCGCCGTCAGGCGTCCCGTGCGTGCCGGCGCGCGAAACCGGCCGCCCGGGGCCGTGCGGCCCTTGCCAGACATTCCCCCTACGGAACGCGGAATACCGATTTGAAACTGCACCAGGACGCGAGCGGCGCGCTCAACACCGTCACCGGCTACGGCCCCGATTATGTCGACGTCAACCTCCAGCGCCATGAGGGCAGCGTCATCGTGCTGCCCGGCGCACCGGTCCGGGACTGGCCCGTGTCGTCGTTCGATGCGCTCACCCCCGAGCATTTCGCGACGCTGCTCGAGCCGGCGCCCGAGCTCGTCATCTTCGGCAGCGGCGCGCGGCTGCGCTTCCCGCACCCGCGCCTCGTGGCCGCGCTCACGGCCAAGCGGATCGGCGTCGAGACGATGGATTTCCAGGCCGCCTGCCGCACCTACAACATCCTGATGGCCGAGGGCCGCAAAGTCGCCGCCGCGCTCTTAATTGAACGTTAATCCCCGATGCGGTAAAACTCCGGCCGGCGCGCCGATCGCCCCCCCGGATCGACACCCGGCCGCCCGCCCCCGGGCGCAACGCCCCGGCGGCCCGTCACAACAACCAACAGGCTGAAAACCCATGAACGATACGCCGTCGAGGCTACCGCTCAATCGCATCACGCTCGTCCTCCTGCTCGTCGCGCTCGCGATCGTCTGGTTCGCGCCGCTCGGGCTGCGCCACCTGATCCCGAGCGACGAAGGCCGCTACGCGGAGATGGCGCGCGAGATGTTCGTCACCGGCGACTGGATCACGCCGCGCTACAACGGCTACAAGTACTTCGAGAAGCCGCCGCTGCAGACCTGGCTGAATGCGCTGACGTTCGCGTGGTTCGGCATCGGCGAATGGCAGGCCCGCCTCTACACGGGGCTCGCCAGCTTCGCCGGCGTGCTGCTGGTCGGCTTCACGGGCGCGCGCCTGTTCAACCCGCTGTCCGGCTTCCTCGCGGCCGTCGTGCTCGCGTGCTCGCCGTACTGGAACCTGATGGGCCACTTCAACGCGCTCGACATGGGGCTCGCGTTCTGGATGGCGCTGTCGCTCTGCTCGCTGCTGCTCGCGCAGCGGCCCGGCCTGAGCGCGGGCGCCGTGCGCGGCTGGATGTGGGCGTGCTGGGCCGCGATGGCGTTCGCCGTGCTGTCCAAGGGACTCGTCGGCCTGATCCTGCCGGGCGCCGTGCTGGTGCTCTATACGCTGATCGCGCGCGACTGGGCGCTGTGGAAACGCCTGTACCTGGTGAGCGGCCTGGTGATCTTCTTCGCGATCGTCACGCCGTGGTTCGTGCTTGTCCAGCAGCGCAACCCGGAATTCTTCAACTTCTTCTTCATTGTCCAGCAGTTCCGCCGGTATCTGACCCCGGAACAGAACCGCCCGGGCCCGTTCTACTACTTCGTCCCGGTGCTGCTGGTCGGCTTCCTGCCGTGGCTGTCGGTCGCGTGGCAGAGCCTCCGCCATGCGCTGCGCATGCCGCGCCAGCCCAACGGCTTCGCGCCGATGCTCGTGCTGCTGATCTGGAGCGCATTCATCTTCCTGTTCTTCAGCGCATCGCATTCGAAGCTGATCTCGTACGTGCTGCCGGTCGCGCCGGCGCTCGCGCTGATGATCGGCGCGTACCTGCCGCTGATGAGCGCCGACCGGTTCCGCCGCCACCTGCTCGGCTACCTCGTGTTCCTCGTCGTGGCGGCGTTCGGGATCATCTTCCTTGCCTACCAGGGCGACGCCCGCACGCCGAATGCGCTGTATCGTGCGTTCCAGCTGTGGCTGTACGCGGGTCTCGCGGTCGCGGCCGTCCTGACGCTGGCCGCCGCGTGGCTGAACCGCCGCACGGGCGTCGCGGCCGCGATCACCGCGTTCGGCGCCGCATGGCTCGCGTTCGGCACGATCGGAGGCACCGGCCACGACGAGTTCGGCCGTTACAGCTCGGGCGCGCTGCTCGCACCGACCGTACGCGCGGAGCTGGCGAAACTGCCGGCCGACACGCCGTTCTACTCGATCGACATGCTCGATCACACGTTCCCGTTCTATGTCGGCCACACGACGATCATGGTCCACCGCCAGGACGAACTCGCCTTCGGGATCTCGGTCGAGCCGGACAAATGGATCCCGACCGTCGACGAATGGATCGCGCGCTGGGATCAGGAAACCCACGCGCTCGCCATCATGTCGCCCAGCGAATACGACGCGCTGGTCAAGCAAGGCGTGCCGATGCGCGTGATCGCGCGCGACAACCGCCGCGTGATCGTCGAAAAACCGCAATCGTAAGGACCCGTATCGCATGAATCCCGTTTCGCTCATCTGTATCGTCACCGGCGTGATGCTCAACGCCTGTGCGCAACTTCTGCTGAAAGCCGGCGTCAACGCTGTCGGGCACTTCGAATTCACGCCGTCGAACATCGTCCCGGTCGGACTGAAGATCGCGACCCAGTTGCCGATCATCGGCGGCCTCGGCTGCTATGTGCTGAGCGTCGTCGTCTGGATTCTCGGGCTGTCGCGGGTCGACGTGTCGATCGCGTACCCGATGCTGTCGCTCGGCTACGTGGTCAACGCGTTTGCGGCCTGGTACCTGTTCGGCGAGGTGATGTCGGTCCAGCGGTTGATCGGCATCGGCATCATCCTGATCGGCGTGGTCGTGCTCGCACGCAGTTGAGCGGGCCCGGCGTACATTAAGCGTCCGCCTACAAAAAATCACGGTGCGAATCCGCCAACCGGTGTTTAATTCCGGTTTCGGGCCGGATCGCCCGACCCCTTTATTACACGCCATTACGAGCCAAAGCGTTCATGAGCCAGATTACCGCTCCGTTTCTGCCGTTCACCCGCCCCGAGATCGATGAGGAAACCATCCAGGGCGTCGTCGACGTGCTGCGCTCGGGCTGGATCACCACCGGCCCGCAGAGCCAGAAATTCGAGGCCGCGCTGTCCGAGTACTGTGGCGGCCGGCCGGTCCGCGCGTTCAATTCGGGCACCTGCACGCTCGAGATCGGGCTGCGCATCGCGGGCGTCGGCGCCGGCGACGAGGTGATCACGACACCGGCATCGTGGGTCTCGACCAGCAACGTGATCCTCGAGACGGGCGCGACGCCCGTGTTCGCCGACATCGACCCGATCACGCGCAACATCGACCTCGACAAGCTCGAGCAGGCGATCACGCCGCGCACGAAGGCGATCATCCCCGTGTACCTGGCCGGCCTGCCGGTCGACATGGATCGCCTGTACGCAATCGCGCGCGCACACAACCTGCGCGTGATCGAGGATGCCGCGCAGGCACTCGGCTCGACGTGGAACGGCAAACGCATCGGCGCGATCGGCGACATCGTGTCGTTCAGCTTCCACGCGAACAAGAACCTGACGACGATCGAAGGCGGCGCACTCGTGCTGAACAGCGAGGACGAGGCGACGCTCGCGCAGAAGTACCGGCTGCAGGGCATCACGCGCACCGGCTTCGACGGGATGGACTGCGACGTGCTCGGCGGCAAGTACAACCTGACCGATGTCGCCGCGCGCGTCGGCCTCGGCCAGTTGCCGCACCTCGAACGCTTCACCGCGCAGCGCCGTGCGCTCGCGCGCGCGTATTTCGCCGCGCTCGGCGGCGGCCCGGCCGTGAAGCTCGGGCTCGGCCTGCCCGTCGCCGATTTCGAGAACAGCAACTGGCACATGTTCCAGGTCACGCTGCCGCTCGACCGGCTGTCGATCTCGCGCGCCGATTTCATGGCCCAGATGAAGGAACGCGGCATCGGCACGGGCGTGCACTACCCGGCCATCCACCTGTTCACGCTGTATCGCGCGCGCGGCTTTGCCGAGGGCATGTTCCCTCACGCCGAACGGTACGGCGCGTCGACCGTCACGCTGCCGCTCTTCACGCAGATGACCGAAGACGACGTGCGTCGCGTGGCCGACGCCATCAACCAGATTTGCGAACAATACGGAAAATAAGCGTACATGAGTCACCTTGAAGCACGCGCCGGGCATCCGGGCGCCGCGAATCCGGAAGTATCGATCATCATCCCCGTGTACAACGAGGAAGATGGGCTGGCCGCGCTGTTCGCGCGGCTGTACCCGGCACTCGACGCACTCGGCACGTCGTACGAAGTGATCCTGATCAACGACGGCAGCCGCGACCGCTCGGCCGCCATGCTCGCCGACCAGTTCCACGCGCGCCCCGACACGACGCGCGTCGTGCTGCTCAACGGCAACTACGGCCAGCACATGGCGATCCTCGCCGGCTTCGCGCAGTCGCGCGGCGAAATCGTCATCACGCTCGACGCCGACCTGCAGAACCCGCCCGAGGAAATCGGCAAGCTGATCGCGAAGATGCGCGAGGGCTACGACTACGTCGGCTCGATCCGCAAGCAGCGCCAGGACAGCCTGTGGCGGCGCAAGGCCTCGCTGATGATGAACCGGCTGCGCGAGCGCATCACGCGGATCAAGATGACCGACCAGGGCTGCATGCTGCGCGCGTACAGCCGCCGCATCATCGACACGATCAACGTGTGCGGCGAAGTCAACACCTTCATCCCGGCGCTCGCGTACACGTTCGCGCAGAACCCGACCGAAATCGAGGTCGCGCACGAGGAGCGCTTCGCAGGCCAGTCGAAGTATTCGCTGTACAGCCTGATCCGGCTGAACTTCGACCTCGTGACCGGCTTTTCCGTCGTGCCGCTCCAGTGGCTGTCGTTCATCGGCGTGATCCTGTCGCTCGGCTCGGCCGGACTGTTCGTGCTGCTGCTCGTGCGCCGCTTCATCGTCGGCGCGGAAGTGCAAGGCGTGTTCACGCTGTTCGCGATCACGTTCTTCCTGCTCGGCGTGATCGTGTTCGCGCTCGGCCTGCTCGGCGAATACGTCGGCCGCATCTACCAGCAGGTACGCGCACGGCCGCGCTACCTGATCCAGGCGGTGCTCGAACAGCACGAAGGCGTGCCGGCAGTGCCGGGCGGCGCTCATCGCACGGGGCAAATGCAATGAAGCCGCGCGCCGTCGTCTTCGCGTATCACAACGTCGGCGTGCGCTGCCTGCAGGTGCTGCTGGCACGCGGCGTCGACGTCGCTCTCGTCGTCACGCACGAGGACAACCCGAACGAGAACATCTGGTTCGGCAGTGTCGCGTCGGTTGCCGCCGAGCATGGAATCCCGGTTCTCACGCCGGCCGACCCCGCCGATCCGGCACTGCGCCGTGCGGTATCCGACGCACGGCCGGACTTCATCTTCTCGTTCTACTACCGTCACATGCTGCCGGTGGACCTGCTCGCGATCGCGCCGCGTGGTGCGTACAACATGCACGGCTCGCTGCTGCCGAAATACCGGGGTCGGGTACCGACCAACTGGGCCGTGCTGAACGGCGAAACGGAAACCGGCGCGACGCTGCACGAGATGGCCGCGAAGCCCGACGCCGGCGCGATCATCGGTCAGACCGCAGTGCCGATCCTGCCGGACGATACGGCCACGCAGGTATTCGACAAGGTCACGGTCGCCGCCGAGCAGACGCTCTGGCGCGTGCTGCCGGCGCTGCTCGCGGGCGAGGCGCCGCATCTGCCGAACGATCTGTCGACGGGCAGCTACTACGGCGGGCGCAAGCCGGAGGACGGCCGCATCGACTGGTCGAAGCCGGCCGCGCAGGTCTACAACCTGGTGCGCGCGGTCGCGCCCCCGTATCCGGGCGCGTTTACCGACGTCGGCGGCACGCGCTTCATCATCGCCCGCGCGCGCCTGGCGGCGCCCGGCAGCCCGGCTGCCGCGGCCGCGGCAGATTTGCCGCCCGGCCTGCACGTAAGCGATAATGCGCTATTCGGCGTCTGCGGCGACAGCCGCGCCCTATCCATTCTCGAGCTGTGGCAGCAACGCGACGGCAGCGAAACCGTCGTGACGCCCGCGGAATTCGCGCAGTTCATTCATTCTTCCCGTCATTCATGAAAGCAAAAAAAGTCCTGATCCTGGGTGTGAACGGCTTCATCGGCCATCACCTGTCGAAGCGCATTCTTGAAACCACCGATTGGGAAGTGTTCGGCATGGACATGCAGACCGATCGGCTCGGCGATCTCGTCAACCACGAGCGGATGCATTTCTTCGAAGGCGACATCACGATCAACAAGGAGTGGGTCGAGTATCACGTGAAGAAGTGCGACGTGATCCTGCCGCTCGTGGCGATCGCGACGCCCGCCACCTACGTCCAGCAGCCGCTGCGCGTGTTCGAACTCGACTTCGAGGCGAACCTGCCGATCGTGCGTTCGGCCGTCAAGTACGGCAAGCACCTCGTGTTCCCGTCGACCTCCGAGGTCTACGGCATGTGCTCGGACGAGCAGTTCGATCCGGATGCATCGGCACTCACCTACGGCCCGATCAACAAGCCGCGCTGGATCTACGCGTGCTCGAAGCAGTTGATGGACCGCGTGATCTGGGGTTACGGGATGGAAGGCCTGAACTTCACGCTGTTCCGCCCGTTCAACTGGATCGGCCCGGGCCTCGACTCGATCTACACGCCGAAGGAAGGCAGCTCGCGCGTCGTCACGCAGTTCCTCGGCCACATCGTGCGCGGTGAAAACATCAGCCTCGTCGACGGCGGCTCGCAGAAGCGCGCGTTCACCGACATCGACGACGGCATCAGCGCGCTGATGAAGATCATCGAGAACAAGGACGGCGTCGCGACGGGCAAGATCTACAACATCGGGAATCCGAAAAACAACTTCTCGGTTCGCGAGCTCGCGCACAAGATGCTCGAACTGGCCGCCGAATTCCCGGAATACGCCGACTCCGCGAAGCAGGTTCAGCTCGTCGAAACGACGTCGGGCGCCTACTACGGCAACGGCTACCAGGACGTGCAGAACCGCGTGCCGAAGATCGACAACACGATGCAGGAACTCGCGTGGGCGCCGCAGTCGACGTTCGACGAAGCACTGCGCAAGATCTTCGAAGCGTATCGCGGCCATGTCGGCGACGCGCGTGCGCTCGTCGAGCAGCAGAACTGACGGGACGCTCGCTTGGCTCGTATCGTCCTCAAGATCGACGTCGACACGCTGCGCGGCACGCGCGAAGGCGTGCCGAACCTCGCACGCATTTTCGACCGCTTCAACGCGCGCGCGACCTTCCTCTTCAGCCTCGGGCCCGATCACACGGGCTGGGCGCTGCGGCGCGTGTTCCGCCCCGGCTTTCTGAAGAAGGTGTCGCGCACGTCGGTGGTCGAGCATTACGGCGTGAAGCAACTGATGTACGGCGTGCTGCTGCCCGGCCCGGACATCGGCCGCCGTGCGATCGCCGACATGCGCGCGATCCACGAAGCCGGCTTCGAATGCGGGATCCATACGTGGGATCACGTGTACTGGCAGGACAACGTCCGCGTGCGCGATCGCGACTGGACCGCGCGTGAAATGCAGAAGAGCCACGCACGCTTCGCCGAGGTCTTCGGCGCGCCGCCCGTCACGCACGGCGCGGCCGGCTGGCAGATGAACGACGCGGCCTTCGAGCAGATCGACGCCTGGGGGATGCGCTACGCATCCGACGGCCGCGGCCATTCGCCGTACCTGCCGGTGGTCGGCGGCCGCACGCTGTCGCACGTGCAGATGCCTACCACGCTGCCGACGCTCGACGAGGTGCTCGGCGTCGACGGCGTCGATACGCACAACGTTGCCGCACACATCCTCAGGTTCACCGAAACCAATCCGCACGACCAGGTGTTCACGCTGCATGCGGAACTGGAAGGCCAGAAGCTCGCACCGGTATTCGAGCAGTTGCTCGCCGGCTGGCGTGCGCAAGGCCATACGTTTGCGACGATGGGCGACTACCACGCGACGCTGGACCGCGACTCGCTGCCATCGTACCCTGTCACGTGGGGCGAGATCCCTGGCCGCTCCGGCGAGCTGATCGTCCAGCCCGACTGAGTTCGCGCGCGAGCCGGCGCCGCCCTCCGCTCTTGCGGCGTGCCGGCGCGACGCGCTGCCGAACCGCGCCGCCGCCGCGGCGCCTTTCCATAACAACAGGAGAAACACGTGTCCGTCGAAGTTGACCGTCAAGTTCCCGATTTCACCGCACCGGCTACGGGCGGCGACATTTCGCTGTCCGACCTGAAGGGCAAGAAGCTCGTTCTGTATTTCTATCCGAAGGACAACACGCCGGGCTGCACCACCGAAGGCCTGCAGTTCCGCGATCTCTATCCGAAGTTCAAGAAAGCCGGCGCCGAAGTGATCGGCGTGTCGCGCGACAGCCTGCGCTCGCATGACAACTTCAAGGCCAAGCTCGAATTGCCGTTCCCGCTGATTTCTGATGCCGACGAAGCGCTGTGCACGCTGTTCGATGTCATCAAAATGAAGAAAATGTATGGCAAGGAAGTACGCGGAATCGAGCGTTCGACGTTCCTGATCGATGCCGACGGCGTGCTTCGCCAGGCATGGCGCGGCATCAAGGTGCCGGGTCATGTGGACGACGTGCTAAGTGCTGTACAAGCGCTTTGAGCCGCGTTATATTGGGCCGCAATGAATGCCAGTTCGCCCCATATTTCTCGTAGCTGCGCCGGTGCCCGTTGCGATGCTTCCCGGCACCTGACGCGCATCACGACGGTATCAGCCGAGCCGCATGTCCCGGTCCACGGGGCAGCGGCTTTTTTTATGGATTGGGCGGCGGCTCTCGGTCCACTGCCCACCCCGTCAAGGAGTTGACCGACACTTAGGCGAACCGGCTAGACGAAATTCCTGTGCGCCACCGCGCGCAAACTGCATGCGTCTACGTCACGCAGGATGCGATCAGCGGCGCACTTCATGCGACACGATTCCTCCCGAGGGACACCATGCCTTTGCCTACTCCCCCCAGCAAGCTCGGCAGCCTTCTGCCGCCCGACGAATACAAGGCGAAAGCGCGGCCCGCGAAAGCCGCGAAGAAATCCGCCGAAGGGGACGCATCCACAGCCGGTGACTACGGCCCGGCCAGCGTGGCCCAACCGATGACCGAAGCCGCGAATACGAGCGCGCCGTTACGCGCCGTCGCGCCATCGGCGCAGGAAACCGCGAGCACGCCCGCCCGCGGCCGCAAGACCAGACAAACGGCCGCACTGCTGCAACCTATCCCGCAGCCGGTCGAACCCGCGGCACCCGCCGCTCCTGAAACGCCCGCGACGCCCGTCGTCGCACGCAACGACAAGCCGGCCGCCGGCAAACCGGCCGCCGCGCCCGCGCGCGATGCCGGTGCCGCGACGAAGTCGCGCAGCCGCAAGCCCGCCGAGGCCGAGTTGCAGAAGCTGTTCGTGCTCGACACCAACGTGCTGATGCACGACCCGAGCAGCCTCTTCCGCTTCGAGGAACACGACGTCTATCTGCCGATGATGACGCTCGAGGAACTCGACAATCACAAGAAGGGGATGTCCGAAGTCGCGCGCAACGCACGTCAGGTCAGCCGTACGCTCGACGCACTGGTAGCCGACGGCGGCCCGATCTCGACCGGCATTCCGTTGTCGCGCCTCGGCAGCCGCGAGGCACTCGGCCGCCTGTACTTCCAGACGAAGCTGACCGACATCGCGCCGGTCGAGGGCCTCCCCGAGGGAAAGGCCGACAATCAGATCCTCGGTGTCGTACGTGCGCTGCAGCGCGACCGGCCGGATCGCCAGGTCGTGCTGGTGTCGAAAGACATCAACATGCGAATCAAGGCGCATGCGCTCGGCCTGCCGGCGGAAGACTACTTCAACGACCAGGTACTCGAAGACAAGGACCTCCTCTATAACGGCGTGCGCGAATTGCCGCAGGACTTCTGGACCAGGCACGCGAAGGGGATGGAGAGCTGGCAGGACACGAAGACGGGCACCACCTACTATCGCGTGACGGGCCCGCTCGTCGCGTCGATGCTCGTCAACGAGTTCGTCTATCTCGAGCCGCAGAACGGCGAGCCGACGTTCCACGCGATCGTGCGCGAACTGAACGGCAAGACGGCGCTGCTGCAGACGCTGCGCGACTACAGCCACCACAAGAACAACGTGTGGGGCATTACCGCGCGCAACCGCGAGCAGAATTTCGCGCTGAACCTGCTGATGAACCCCGAGATCGACTTCGTCACGCTGCTCGGCCAGGCCGGCACCGGCAAGACGCTCGTCGCGCTCGCGGCCGGCCTCGCACAGGTGCTCGACGACAAGCGTTACAACGAGATCATCGTGACGCGCGCGACCGTGCCCGTCGGCGAGGACATCGGTTTCCTGCCCGGCACCGAGGAAGAGAAGATGCAGCCGTGGATGGGTGCATTCGACGACAACCTCGAAGTGCTGCAGAAGACCGACGACGCGGCCGGCGAATGGGGCCGCGCGGCCACGCAGGAACTGATCCGTTCGCGCCTGAAGGTCAAGAGCATGAACTTCATGCGCGGGCGCACGTTCGTCGACAAGTACCTGATCATCGACGAAGCGCAGAACCTGACGCCGAAGCAGATGAAGACGCTCGTGACGCGCGCGGGCCCCGGCACGAAGATCGTGTGCCTCGGCAACATCGCACAGATCGACACGCCTTACCTGACCGAAGGCAGCTCGGGCCTGACCTACGTCGTCGATCGCTTCAAGGGCTGGGGCCACAGCGGTCACGTGACCCTCGCGCGTGGCGAACGTTCTCGCCTGGCCGACTACGCGTCGGACATCCTGTAACGCGCCCCGCCGACCGCCCGGTCGGCTTTCGACGTCTCGCGGCGCTCCGTTCCCGGAGCGCCGTTTTTATTTTGGGGTCGGAAACGTTGGTCATGCTTCGTTACCGAACAGCATCACTTACACGCGAAACTTCAAGTAAATTCTCAGGAATGGTTGCTTAAGCCCCGCCGGTACGTCTACCATCGGGTCTGTCTGTTGTCATACGATTCGCGAGCGCGCCGCGCTCGTCCGCCTTGCCATGCTTCGAATCTGCGCTCCCGTCGTCGTCGTTTCGCTGCTTGCGGCCTGCTCCAGCGTGCCGCAGCAGTCGGCTTCGCGTTCCGCGTCGGGCATGAGGATCACGACGCCGCGTGCATTCCCGGCACCTGCCAATTTCCCGAAATTCGTCGACCACAGCGTCGGCCAGGAGGAAATCTCGATCCAGGCGATGAGCCTCGTCGGCGTCCCGTATCGCTGGGGCGGCAACACGCCGACGAGCGGCTTCGACTGCAGCGGGCTCGTGCGCTATGTGATCGGCCGCGCGGCCGACGTGAACCTGCCGCGCACGACCGCCGACATGAGCAGCCGCGGCGTGTCGATCGATCCCGACCAGGTTGCGCCAGGCGACCTGATCTTTTTCAACACGACCGGACGGCCGCATTCGCACGTCGGGATCTATGTCGGCAAACTGCGTTTCGTCAATGCGCCATCGACCGGCGGCACCGTGCGGCTCGACTACCTGACGAACCCGTACTGGGCGAAGCGCTTCGACGGCATTCGCCGCGTCGCGCCGCCGCGCTCGGCCCCGACGCCGTTCGATGCACCGACTTACGAGGCACGGCACGATGCGCCGCGCACCGCGCCGGTGGCCGCCGCTGCTCCCGTCCCTGTCGTAACGGCCGCCGCGCCGCGACAGCCGGCCTATGTCGCGCCGCAAGCCAGTGCGACGCCGTCGCCTGCCCCGATGATGCCGGCCGCACCGGTCATGGCTGCCGCAATGACTGCTCCGGCCGCTGCTGCAGCCGATCCGTACGAACCGCCGCCGCCTCGCATGCAGGCCGCTCAGTCACAGGCAACAGCGACGAATGACGACATGAACGTCATGACGGCTAATGCCGCGCCCGCCAACCCGGCCGAGATCGGCTCACCGATTCCGACGACGGCGCTGACGGCCGCGCAGGCTGCCGCGTTCGATGCCGAACCGCCATCCGCAGCAGTCGCACCGTCGCCGCGCGGTGCCGAGCCCGTGCAGGTGCTGCGTGCTTCTACGCAATCCGCGCCCGCCGGCGCCCGCACCGGCACGGCCGACGATCCGATCGCCCGCTTCGCGAACGGCAGTTACTAGCCCGCCTCTCGTTCCCTGCCGCGACGTCGCCCCCGCATCGGCCATTCGCTGCACCGTCGCATTTGCGTCACCCAAAAGAAAATGCGCCGCAGCCTTTCGGCTTGCGGCGCATTTCACGTCGATCCGGTCGTGCCGGAATCAGAAGATCTGGTGTCCGAGCCACCATCCGCCGGCCGCGAACAGCGCGGCCGCCGGCAGCGTCAGCACCCACGCCCACACGATATTGCCGGCCACGCCCCAGCGCACGGCCGACAGCTTCTGCGTCGCGCCGACACCGACGATCGCGCCGGTAATCGTGTGCGTGGTCGACACGGGAATGCCGAGGAACGACGCGATGAACAGCGTGATCGCCCCGCCGCTTTCAGCACAGAAACCACCGACCGGCTTGAGCTTCGTGATCTTCTGGCCCATCGTGCGCACGATGCGCCAGCCGCCGAACAACGTGCCAAGACCCATCGACAGGTAGCACGCGCCGATCACCCATGCAGGCGGCGCATCGGCAGTCGCGGATGCATAGCCCGACGCGATCAGCAGCATCCAGATGATGCCGATCGTCTTCTGTGCGTCGTTGCCGCCGTGACCCAGGCTGTACAGACCAGCCGACAACAGCTGCAGCCGGCGGAAACGCCGGTCGACCTTGCTGGGCGCGGTACGGAAGTACAGCCACGACACGCCGAGCATGAACAGCGAACCGAGGATGAAACCGAGCAGCGGCGAAATGAAGATGAACGCAATCGTCTTCAGCAGCCCGTCGATATTCAGCGAGCTCCAGCCCGATTTCGCGAGCGCTGCGCCGACGAGACCGCCGATCAGCGCGTGCGACGAGCTCGACGGAATCCCGTAGTACCAGGTGATCACGTTCCAGCCGATCGCACCGACCAGTGCGCCGAACACGACGTAATGGTCGACGATCTCGGGATCGATCGTGCCGCGGCCGACGGTCTGCGCGACCTTCAGGTGGAAGATGAAATACGCGATGACGTTGAATGCGGCCGCGAACACGACGGCCTGCTGCGGCTTCAGCACCCCGGTGGACACGACGGTGGCGATCGAGTTAGCCGCGTCGTGGAAGCCATTCATGAAGTCGAATACGAGCGCGACGAGCACCAGCGTCGCGACCATCCATAGGGCGAGTTGTATCGAATGCATCGTGGTCCGCTCAGGCGTTTTCCAGCACGATGCCTTCGATGATGTTCGCGACGTCCTCGCACTTGTCGGTGATCTCTTCGAGCAGTTCGTAGATCGCCTTCAGCTTGATGAGCGTCTTCACGTCGTCTTCCTCGCGGAACAGCTTCGACATCGCCGCGCGCAGCACGCGATCGGCCTCCGATTCCCAGCGGTCGATCTCCTCGCATTGCTTGAGGATCTGTGCCGACTGCTTCATGTCGGACAGCAATCCGACGGCCTGCTGCACGTGTTGCGCAGACTGCGTGACGATGTGTGCGAGCTGGCTCGCCTCGGACGTGACGGAGCGCACGTCGTACAGCGACACGGCCGTCGCGACGTCTTCCATCAGATCGAGGATGTCGTCCATCGTCGTGATCAGCTTGTGGATCTCGTCGCGATCGAGCGGCGTGATGAAGGTCTTGTGCAGCAGATCGATCGCTTCATGCGTCAGCTTGTCTGCGGCCTTCTCGGCGGTCTGCACGTTTTGCTTGTGAATCTCGGCGTCAGCGAGATTGTCGATCAGCAGTTCGAGCTCGCGGCCACCGGAAACGATGTGCTTCGCGTGCGCGTTGAAAAGTTCAAAGAACTTGCCCTCGGTGGGCATGAATCGACCGAACATGGGATTCCTGAGAGATTGTCAAACGACTGTCACGAAAACGGGCGATATTGTACCGTTTCCGGTCACGACGCGACGCGCGCATATGCGCGCGCCGGGATGGGATACAACGTTTGGCTAAATAAGGGTTTACATCCGGCTTTACTCGCCGTAGAAGTTCTGCGCCCCCGCAAAGTTATCGAACTTCGTGTATTGACCCAGGAACGTGAGTCGAACAGGCCCGATCGGACCGTTACGCTGCTTGCCGATGATGATCTCGGCCGTCCCCTTGTCCGGGCTGTCCGGATTGTAGACCTCGTCGCGATAAATGAACAGGATCACGTCCGCGTCCTGTTCGATTGCGCCGGATTCGCGCAAATCGGACATCACCGGCCGCTTGTTCGGACGCTGTTCCAGCCCCCGGTTCAGCTGCGACAACGCGATCACAGGCACGTCCAGCTCCTTCGCCAGACTCTTCAGCGACCGCGAGATTTCCGAGATTTCGGTCGCACGGTTCTCGCCCTGCGACGAACCCGACATCAGTTGCAGATAGTCGACGATGATCAGGCCGAGCTTGCCGCACTGACGCGCCAGGCGCCGCGCACGCGAGCGCAATTCCATCGGGTTCAGGCCGCCCGTCTCGTCGATGAAGATCTGCGCCTCGCTCATCTTCTGCACGGCATGGGTCAGCTTCGGCCAATCCTCGTCCGTCAGGCGCCCCGTACGCATCCGGTGCTGGTCGAGCCGGCCGATCGAACCGAGCATACGCATCACCAGCTGGGTGCCCGGCATTTCCATCGAGAACACCGCCACCGGCAGCCCGTACTCGACCGCGACGTATTCGCCGATGTTCATCGAGAAGGCCGTGTTGTGCGTGACGACGAAATCGTCGGTCACATACAGGCGCGACGGATGCGAAACCGAAATGCATTGCGTGGCAGTCCGGCGCGACGGCTCAATCCCGGCGATCACCGGCATCTTGCGGCGCGCGCGCCCGGCCGTCAGCCGCTCGCGCTTGCCTTCGAACAGGAACAGGCTCTGCGGCTCCGGATGGCTGATCGTACAGACGTAAGCCGTCGCGCCTGCGTGGCGCTCGCCGCCAGACACACGCGAAGTCGCCTTTTCCGAAATCGCGCACCACGCGCCAAGCGAGCGCGCCAACTCCTGCACGTCGCGCGCAAGCTGCGCGCTGGCCGTCGAATAGCGCACCGTGCCCCACGATTCGACCCAGCCGTCGGTATCGAGCAGCCCGCGCAGCAGATCGATTCGCACGTCCCTGCATGCATCGAGGTAGCAGCGCGGGATGAATTTGTCGTAGCTGGTTCGCCCCCATACGCCGAGCCGCTCGAGCGCCGCCTTCAGCGGATTGACGTTCGGGCGGACACCCTGTTCCGCGGAGCGCCGCTTGATACGCCAATCGTGCTGGCCCGCATATTCGAGTTCGAGCGTCGCGTCGACCCGCGTACGCATCCGGTTCAGCGTCTCTTCGGCCTTGACGCTGAAGCGCACCGCCGTGCCCCCCAGCGAACCGTCGCCGAGCAACGCGCCGAGCACCCACGGATCGACAGGCAGCGCGTCGACATGCCCGAAATCGCCGGTCGGCATCTCGATCCACAAGCGCCCCTGGTAACGCTGATGCGTCAGAAGCGTCCGGATTTCCGCCGTGCTCAGGATGCGCGGCTTCGTCCATTCGCGGTAGTGGACGCACCACAGATGTTCATCGCAGCACTCGGCCGAACGACCATCCGAGAAGCGGACACGATAAACCTGCCGTTCGCCTTGCGGGTAGATACCCGTGACCATCGACGGCGCGCCGTCGACCGATGCGAGTGCGTCACCGATTGCCAGCTCGCCCACGCGCTTCCAGCCGGTCAGCGTCTTCACACGGGCATCCAGCGGCTGCGCCTTACCCATCGACGGGCGCCCCGCGACGATGATCAACTCCCCGCCATGCATGCCCGAGGTCATTCTGTCGAGGTCGACGAAGCCCGTCGGCGTTCCCGTGACGTCGCTCGGGTTGGCAGTGTGATAAAGCGTGTCGATGCGCTCGACCACCTGCGTGAGCAGCGGACCGATTTCGAGAAAGCCCTGATTGCCGCGCGCGCCTTCTTCGGCGATCGAGAACACCTTCGACTCGGCCTCGTCCAGCAGCTGGCGCACTTCCTTGCCCTGCGGATTGAACGCATCGGCCGAGATTTCATCGGCGACCGACACGAGCCGGCGCAGCACCGCGCGATCGCGCACGATCTCCGCATAGCGGCGGATGTTCGCGGCGCTCGGCGTGTTCTGTGCGAGTGCGTTCAGATACGCGAGCCCGCCGACGTCGTCGGCCTTGCCGGACGTCGTCAGCGCTTCGTAGACGGTCACGACGTCGGCCGGACGCGTCGACGCGATCAGCCGGCCGATGTGCTCGTAGATGATCCGATGGTCGTAACGATAGAAGTCGCCCTGCGACAGAAAGTCGGCAATCCGGTCCCAGGCCGCGTTGTCGAGCAACAGGCCGCCGAGCACCGACTGCTCGGCTTCGACCGAATGCGGCGGGACTTTCAGCGATTCGATTTGAGGATCTTGCGGCGCGTTCATGGGTTGGGATTATCGCGAATTACACAGGACGACGCCATACCGGCCGCCAGCGATGCGGCAATAAAAAAGGCAGGCCCCGGTTGCCCGGGCGCCTGCCCTTGTCCGGACGACGGAGGCCGCCCGGAAAGCTTGCGTACGCTTACGCGTGGTCGCCGATCACGTTGATCGTGACGTCGACGATGACGTCCGTGTGCAGCGCGACCTGAACGACGTGCTCGCCGATCATCTTCAGCGGGCCTTCCGGCATGCGAACTTGCAGCTTCTCGACTTCGAAACCTGCCTTCTTCAGCAGATCCGCGACGTCGCCGTTCGTGACCGAGCCGAACAGACGGCCGTCGACGCCCGACTTCTGCGTGATTTCGAACGACTGGCCGTTCAGCTTCTCGCCGACTGCCTGCGATGCTGCCAGCTTTTCAGCGGCGACCTTTTCGAGTTCAGCGCGGCGAACTTCGAATTCGGCGATCGCTTCCTTCGTTGCACGGCGAGCCTTGCGGTTCGGGATCAGGAAGTTGCGAGCGTAACCGTCCTTGACCTTGACGATATCGCCGAGGTTGCCCAGATTGGCGACTTTTTCCAACAGAATGATTTGCATTCGAATTCTCCTTATTGCGTCGCCTGATTACGCCTTGTGCTGATCGGTGTACGGCAGCAGCGCGAGGAAACGCGCACGCTTGATCGCCGTGTCCAGCTGACGCTGATAGTGCGCCTTCGTACCCGTCAGACGAGCCGGCGTGATCTTGCCGTTTTCGCCGATGAAGTCCTTCAGCGTTTCCGTGTCCTTGTAGTCGATCTGCTCGACGCCAGCGGCCGTGAAACGGCAGAACTTCTTGCGCTTGAAGAGCGGGTTTTGTTGCTGACGACGCTTGTCGAATTTCTTACCAGTCGGGCGGGGCATGATTTCAGTCCTTTCCAATGTCCTGCAATGCTGTGATGTGAAACACCAAGGTTCTCGCGTTGCGGCTTTTCTTTGCCAGGAAGCCCGTGAACAGCGTTTCGACGCCCATTTCACGACGCTCCAGCTTGCCGCTCGCCTCACCGGCTGCCACCGCCTCGATCGTCATTTCGACCTGACGGGGAATGCCTGCTTCGACGACTTCCGTGCGGTGATGCAACGTGGCGCTTGCGATCGGAACACCTGCCGGCGTATATCGCACCGGCGCGCGTTCGACGACGCTTGCCGTCAATTGCAACCTGTTCACGTGAGTGACGCGCTCCTTGATGGCTTAATGAATGACGAACTTAAGCCTGCGCTTCGGTCGGCTGAGCTGCAGCCGCCTTCTTGGCTTCTTCGCGCTGAACTTCCTTCATCATCGGCGACGGGCCGGTTTCGGCCTTCTTCATCTTGACGATGAGGTGACGCAGCACGGCGTCGTTGAACTTGAACGCGTGTTCGAGTTCGTCGAGCGTCGTCTGGTCGCACTCGATGTTCATGCAGACGTAGTGAGCCTTCGCGAGTTTCTCGATCATGTAGGCCAGTTGGCGACGGCCCCAGTCTTCGACACGGTGGATCTGGCCGCCGTGCGTCGTGATCGTGGTCTTGTAACGCTCGATCATCGCGGGCACTTGCTCGCTTTGATCGGGGTGCACGATGAATACGATTTCGTAATGACGCATTACACACTCCTTGTGGATTAAAGCCACCCGGGCGTCTGTACCGGTGTGGCAAGTGAGAAGCCGAAGATTCTAACCCGTATACGGGGAAGGTGCAACACCGATCGACGATTTCCGACCGGATTCGGCCATGTTTTCAAAGACTTGAGCGAGCAAAGGGCGGCAACGGCAGCCCGCGCATCGGCAAAAGAAACGGGGGCTGAACATCACGGGCGCAATTCGACGCCGGCGGCCAGCCGCTCGGTTACTCGCTGCGCACCCCGCCCAGCCGCGCGTCGAGCGCTGTCCTGAACGCCGTCAGCGCCGACGGCTCGGCGTCGGTCACCGCCCACCACGTCATCCCCGCAGCGTCCCAGCGGTCGAGCGCATAACCCTGCGACACGGTCGCGTACGGCGCCAACGCCTGCCCTTCGCCGGCCGGCCGCACGTACACGTCGATCACGTGCTGCCGGTAACGGTAGACGAGCACCGCGACGCGGCGGCGCCCGACGTAGTCGAGCCGCCCGCCTGCGAGCGGAAAGCCGCTCGCGGACAGATCCTCGACCGGCGGCGCATAGTCGAGCCTGCCGTTGAACCACGGCTTGACGGTATGCCGGTCGGTCGAGATCACGTCGATGTCGCGCGCCGACAATCCGGCGCGCACATGGCTCGCAACGAGTTCGTCGACCGTTCGATCCGTTTGCGCGTGGCGCGCGGACAGCGCCATTCCGCCCGCCGCCGCGACTGCGACCAGCAGTGCCACGCCCCAGCCGAGCCCGGGCAGCGCAGCGACGCGCGGCCCCGTGCCGACGGCCGCCGGGCGAGCCGATTCGCCACGACCGCCTGGCCAGGAGAACCAGCGCCGCCCGCTCGGCCCGGGCTGCCGCGCAGTGTCGGGCTCCGGCTCCACGGCGGACGACCCGCGCGCCGCCGCGTCGCCCGCTGCCGGCAGCGCGGCGAGGATACTCGCCCGCAGCGCATCCGGCGCCCGATGATAGTCGGCCTGCCGCACCGCGCGTCCCAACGCGACGATCCGTTCGCGTTCGCGGCGGCATGCGTCGCAACCGTCGACGTGCCGCTGGACGCGCAGCGCATCGGGCGCCGACAGTTCGCGGTCGACATCCGCGTCCAGCAACGCTCGCGCTTCGTTACAGTCCATCGCTCGCCTCCGCTGCGGTTCCGCCCGCCGACGCCCGCGCCGGCTTGCTCGCGCCCGCCGGCGATCGCTCGTCGCCCAGCAACGCGGCCAGCCGGCGCCGACCGCGCGCGAGCCGCGACATCACGGTGCCGACCGGCACGTCCGCGATCGCCGCGATCTCGCGGTAACTCAAATCCTCCATCTCGCGCAGCACGAGCACCTCGCGGTATTCGGGCGGCAACTGCACGAGCGCCGCATTCACGCGCCGTGCACTTTCGCCGCGCAGCAGCTCGGCGAGCGGATCCCCGGTCGCCGGTTGCCAGTCGTCGGGAACGCCGGCGTCGTCGAGCGTGTCAGGCAGCGCGACTTCGTGCGCGTGGGTCCGGCGGCGCCACTCGGTGTACCAGGTGTGGCGCACGATCGTGAGCAGCCATGGCCGCGCGTTGTCGCCGCGGCACCCATCGACGAAGCGCAGCGCGCGCATGCACGCGTCCTGGACCACGTCGTCGGCGTCGCCCGCACTGCCGCTCAGCCAGCGCGCCAGGTTGTACGCGGCGTCGAGGTGAGGCAGCACGAGCGCGCGAAACCGCTCGGCGCGCGCCAGTGCATCGTCCGCCCGCTCATCGACCGCCTGTCCGGCTTGCCCCACATGGCCTCCCTGGTCCCTGCGGCCGAAGCCGCTCCCGCTCCCGCGCGACGCCCGGACAGACGGACGGACCGGCAGCATGCGCGCTCGATGACCTTACCGCCGTCGCATCGAGTTTATTCCCGCGAAAAGCCGGTGAAGCCCAAAAAAAACGGCGTTGCCGCAGCCGTTACGGCGTGCTGCTCCAGTAACCGGGACGCGCATATGCATCGCGCAGGTAGTCGATGAAGTAACGCACGCGAGCGGGCACGTAGCGCTGCTGCGGGTAGACCGCGAGGATGTCGTAGTCCGGCAGCGCGTATTCGTCGAGTACCGTCTCGAGTTGGCCCGTTTCGAGCTGCGCGGCGATTTCCCAGGTCGAACGCCAGCCGAGTCCGAGGCCTTCGGCGACCCAGCGGTGCAGCAGCTCGCCGTCGTTGCAGTCGAGATTGCCGGCCACGCGCATCGTCGCGATCTTGCCGTGGCGCTGGAAATACCAGCCGCGGTTCTGGCCGCCCTGCAGGTTGAACGCGAGACAGTTGTGCTTGAGCAGGTCATCGAGCGACTTCGGCCGGCCGTGCCGGCGGAAATACTCGGGCGTGCCGCACACGACGCGCCGGTTCGACGCGAGCTTCACCGCGACGAAGTTCGGATCGACCGAGCCGCCGATCCGGATCGACAGATCGTAGCCCTCGCGCACGAGATCCACGACGCGATCGGTCAGGTTGAACGACAGCTGCATCTCGGGCTTGTCGGCCAGGAACCCGGGCGCGTGCGGCGCGACGTGCTTGCGGCCGAACGCGGCCGGCGCCGACACGATCAGGTGCCCGCTGACCGCCCGGCGCCCCGCGGCCAGTTCGTTTTCGGCCTGATCCCATTCGGACAACAGCCCGCGGCAGCGTTCGAGAAACGCGGCGCCCTCCTCGCTGACCACCAGCCGCCGCGTCGAGCGGTACATCAGCTTCACGCCGAGGCGCTTCTCGAGCGCGTCGATGCGCCGCCCGAGCACCACCGGCGACACCCCCTCCTCGAGCGCGGCTGCCGCGAGGCTGCCCGCGTCCGCGACCCGCACGAACGTCTCGATCTGCTTGAAGCGATCCATCTGCTGTCTCCGTCCCGGTTCCGACGCTGGCGGGAAACCCCGTCCGGTCGTCATTCCATACTTTTAGTTTCGAAATAAGCGACTTGAGCTGATCTTATCAAACCTTTCCCGCAACCCTAAAGTGTCTCCAACAGACCGATTCGCAAGATCCCACCATTCAAGGAGACATTCATGGCCAAGATGAGAGCCGTCGACGCAGCCGTACTCGTGCTCGAGAAGGAAGGCATCCAGACCGCGTTCGGCGTGCCGGGCGCAGCAATCAACCCGTTCTATTCCGCGATGCGCAAGTCGGGCGGCATCAGCCACGTGCTGGCTCGCCACGTCGAAGGCGCGTCGCACATGGCCGAAGGCTTCACGCGTGCCGCACCGGGCAACATCGGCGTGTGCATCGGCACGTCGGGCCCCGCCGGCACCGACATGATCACCGGTCTCTACTCCGCATCGGCCGACTCGATTCCGATCCTCGCGATCACGGGCCAGGCACCGCGTGCACGCCTGTACAAGGAAGACTTCCAGGCCGTCGACATCGAGTCGATCGCGAAGCCCGTCACGAAGTGGGCCGTCACCGTGCGCGAGCCGGCGCTCGTGCCGCGCGTGTTCCAGCAGGCCTTCCACCTGATGCGCTCGGGCCGTCCGGGCCCGGTGCTCGTCGATCTGCCGATCGACGTGCAGCTCGCCGAGATCGAGTTCGACATCGACACGTATGAGCCGCTGCCGGTCTACAAGCCCGCGGCCACCCGCGCGCAGGTCGAGAAGGCGCTCGCGATGCTCAACGACGCGGACAAGCCGCTGATCGTGTCGGGCGGCGGCGTGCTCAACGCGGCAGCCGAAGACCTGCTCGTGCAGTTCGCTGAAACGATCGGCGTGCCGGTGATCCCGACGCTGATGTCGTGGGGCGCGATTGCCGACGACCACCCGCTGATGGCCGGGATGGTCGGCCTGCAGACATCGCACCGCTACGGCAACGCAACGATGCTCGCATCCGACTTCGTGCTGGGCATCGGCAACCGCTGGGCGAACCGTCACACGGGCAGCGTCGAGGTCTACACGAAGGGCCGCAAGTTCGTGCACGTCGACATCGAGCCGACGCAGATCGGCCGCGTGTTCGGCCCGGATCTTGGCATCGTGTCCGACGCGAAGGCCGCGCTCGAACTGTTCGTCGCCGTCGCCCAGGAATGGAAGGCCGCAGGCAAGCTGAAGGACCGCAGCGAGTGGGTCTCGGAATGCCAGGAGCGCAAGCGCACGCTGCAGCGCAAGACCCACTTCGACAACGTGCCGGTCAAGCCGCAGCGCGTGTACGAAGAGATGAACAAGGTGTTCGGCCGCGATACCTGCTACGTCAGCACGATCGGCCTGTCGCAGATCGCCGCCGCGCAGTTCCTGCACGTGTTCAAGGCACGCAACTGGATCAACTGCGGCCAGGCGGGCCCGCTCGGCTGGACGATCCCCGCAGCGCTCGGCGTGCGTGCCGCCGATCCGCGCCGTCCGATCGTCGCGCTGTCCGGCGACTACGACTTCCAGTTCATGATCGAAGAGCTGGCCGCCGGCGCGCAATTCAAGCTGCCGTATGTGCACGTCGTCGTGAACAACTCGTACCTCGGGCTGATCCGCCAGGCACAGCGTGCATTCGACATGGACTACTGCGTGCAGTTGGCATTCGACAACGTGAACGCACCGGAGCTGAACGGCTATGGCGTCGATCACGTGGCGGTTGCCGAAGGCCTCGGCTGCAAGGCGCTGCGCGTGTTCAAGCCGGAAGAAATCGAGCCGGCGCTGCGTCAGGCGCAAACGCTCGCGGAAGAGTTCAGCGTGCCGGTGGTCGTCGAAGTGATCCTCGAGCGCGTGACGAACATTTCGATGGGCACCGAGATCGACGCGATCAACGAATTCGAAGAGCTCGCCGAAAAGGCCGAGCACGCGCCGACCGCGATCTCGATGCTCGACTGATCCGCACGACATTTTTTGACTGACCGACCGAAGAGGCTTAGCTCATGCCGAAGTTTGCTGCAAACCTGACCATGCTGTTCAACGAGGTGCCGTTCCTCGACCGCTTCAAGGCGGCCGCCGACGCGGGCTTCGACGCCGTCGAGTTCCTGTTCCCGTACCCGTATGCGAAGGAGGAACTCGCCGAGCGGCTCGAAACGCACCGCCTGCGCCTCGTGCTGCACAACCTGCCCGCCGGGAACTGGGACCAGGGCGAGCGCGGCATCGCGTGCCTCCCCGATCGCGTCGGCGAGTTCCAGGAAGGCGTCGGCCGTGCGATCGAGTACGCGAAGGCGCTGAAGGTGCCGCAGCTGAACTGCCTCGTCGGCATCCCGTCGGCAAGCACGGCGCGCGACAAGACCTTCGTGACGATAGTCGACAACCTGCGCTTCGCCGCCGACGCGCTGAAGCGCGAAGGCATCCGTCTGCTCGTCGAGCCGTGCAACAGCTTCGACATCCCGGGCTTCGCGCTGAACCGCTCGTCCGAAGGGCTCGACGTGATCCGCGCGGTCGGCTCGGACAACCTGTTCCTGCAGTACGACATCTATCACATGCAGCGCATGGAAGGCGAACTGGCCGCGACGATCGAACGCAACCTCGCATCGATCGGCCACGTCCAGCTCGCGGACAACCCGGGCCGCAACGAGCCGGGTACGGGCGAGATCAACTACGCGTTCCTGTTCGCGCTGCTCGACCGGCTCGGCTACGCCGGCTACGTCGGCTGCGAATACAAGCCCCGCACCACCACCACGGAAGGGCTCGGCTGGCTGCAAAGCGTCGCCGGCTGCGCACCGGGCTCGGCGCGTCGCGCCGCCTGAGATCCGCCCTTCCCGCATCCGCCCCTACAAGGAGACTTTCACATGGCAACCATCGGTTTCATCGGCCTCGGCATCATGGGCGCGCACATGGCGCGCAACCTGCTCAAGGGCGATCATCAGCTCGTCGTGAACGGTGCGTTCCCGGTTCCGGACGACCTGTGCGCGAGCGCCAAGGTCGTCGCGAACTCGACCGAAGTCGCGCAGAACGCCGACATCATCATCTCGATGGTCCCGGACACGCCCGATGTCCGTAACGTGCTGTTCGCCGACGACGGCGTCGCGAAGGGCCTGACGGCCGGCAAGCTCGTGATCGACATGAGCTCGATCTCGCCGCTCGACACGCAGGCATTCGCGAAGCAGATCAATGCACTCGGCTGCGACTACCTCGACGCACCGGTATCCGGCGGCGAAGTCGGCGCACGCGAAGCGACACTGACGATCATGGTGGGCGGCCCGGAGAAGGCGTTCGAGCGCGCGAAGCCGCTGTTCGAGAAGATGGGCAAGAACATCACGCTCGTCGGCGACAACGGTGCGGGCCAGACCTGCAAGGTCGCGAACCAGATCATCGTCGCACTGAACATCGAAGCGGTCGGCGAAGCGCTGCTGTTCGCCGCTCGCTCGGGCGCCGATCCGGAGCGCGTGCGCCAGGCGCTGATGGGCGGTTTCGCCGCATCGCGCATCCTCGAAGTGCACGGCGCGCGCATGACCAAGCGCACGTTCGATCCGGGCTTCCGCATCGAACTGCACCAGAAGGACCTGAACCTCGCCCTCGACGGCGCACGCAAGCTCGGTCTCGCACTGCCGCACACGGCAAGCGCGCAGCAACTGTTCAGCGTGTGCGCATCGCACGGCGGCAAGGCATGGGATCACTCGGCACTCGTGCGGGCACTCGAGATCATGTCGAACTTCGAAATCGGCCAGACGCCGGCCGCATAACGCGGATGCAACGACGCGCGTTTCGCCGCAATGGCGAACGCGCGCGACGAATACACGCGAACCGGCTCGCGGCCGGTCGCATCGATGCGCGTGCACTCGCGCATCACGGTGGGGCGCCCCGCCGCGCATTGCCAAGCGCGTGCGCGACGGGGCGAAAAACGCCGCTCTGGGCTGAGAGCGGCGTGGTGGGGTCCGCAGCGGCACCCGGCGGCGCCGGGGAAGCCTTGGTCGGTCAGACGTCGTCGTCGGGTGTCCGCCTGTCGGATTTCGCGTATTACACTTCTTTACGTTCGTGCGTGCGATTTTTCATGCAATCGTCGCGATGAACGCCTACACTTTCGCCACGCCTTTCGAGAAATCCGCCGCGCTTGCGCTCACCTTCGGTGGCCGCGTCCAGCGCGGTGTTTTTTTCGCCACTTCACGGCGCGTTTTCTTTTCAACCACCTAGGGAGTGCAGCGATGGGTCTTCTTTCGTTTATCAAAGAGGCGGGTGAAAAACTGCTGGGTCATGCCGACGAGCAAGCGGCAGCCGATCCGAATGCCGCGAACCAGACCGCGGCCGATGCAATCAAGAATTACATCAGCACGCAAGGTCTCGACACGTCGAACCTGACCGTCGCGTTCGACGGTGCGTCGCGCACGGTCACGCTGTCGGGCAGCGTCGCCGATCTCGACACGAAGGCGAAGGTCAAGGTCGCGGCCGGCAACGTGCAAGGCGTCGCGGGCGTCAACGACGACGATCTGCAGCCGGACGATCCGCAAGTTCAGTACCACGACGTGAAGTCGGGCGACACGCTGTCGGCGATCGCCAAGGAAGTGTATGGCGACGCGAACAAGTACCCGGTGATCTTCGAGGCGAACAAGCCGATGCTGTCGAGCCCGGACCGGATCTATCCGGGCCAGAAGCTCGTGATTCCGCCGCAGTCCTGAGCATTCGCGCAGCACTGACGTAAAAAGGCAGGCCATCGGCCTGCCTTTTTTACTTCGTGCGACAGCGCTTCATTTCATGCGCCATGCACGCCACCCGATGGGCGGCCATTGGTTACAGCGTGTCGAATGCGCGTTGCAGCGCGTCGCGGCCCTGAATGCCGTTCGCGAGCGCGAGCATCAGCAGCACGCGCGCCTTGAACGGGCTCAGCGACCCGGCGCTCACGAAGCCGAGCGCATCGTCGTTCGCGGCGCCGTTACGCATCACGTGGCCCGAGCCGACGCGCGACGCGCGCACCACGACGACACCCGCATTCACCGCGTCGGCGAGGGCCGCCTGCAGCGTCGCATGGATCGACCCGTTGCCGGTGCCCCCGACGACGAGCCCGCGCACGCCGGCCGCGACGAGCGCATCGACGGCCGTGCGCGTCACGCCCGCATAGCTCGTGACGATTTCGACCGGCGGCCACGCAGCGGCGATCGCCAGTTGTGCATCGCGCGAACGCGTGACGCGGCGCGCGAATTCGACGCGGCCGTCCTGCACCCAGCCAAGCGCACCGAGCTCCGGCGTCTGGAATGCGTCGACCGCATAGGTGCTCGTCTTCACGACGTCGCGCGCGCCGTGGATCCGGTTGTTGAACGCGACGAGCACGCCCTGCCCGCGCGCGGCCGGATGAGCGGCGACCGTCACTGCGTTCAACAGGTTCAGCGGGCCGTCGGACGACAGCGCAGTGGCCGGCCGCATCGCGGCGGTCAGCACGACGGGCTTGTCTCCGGTCACGACCAGATGCAGCGCGTACGCGGTCTCCTCGAGCGTGTCGGTGCCGTGCGTGATCACGATACCGTCGATGTCCGGATCGGCCATCAGCGCATCGATGCGCGCGGCGAGCGTGTTCCAGAGCGGCAGCGCGAGATCCTTGCTGTCGATGCTGGCGGTCTGCTCCGCGTCGACGCGCGCGACCGAGGCGAGGGCCGGCACCGCGTCGAGCAGGAAATTGACGCCGAGCGCGCCGGCCTGATAGCCGGCGGTGCTGGTCGCGTCCGGCGCTGCACCGGCGATCGTGCCGCCGGTGGCGAGTACGGCGATGCGCGGCAGGGCTGCCGCGGACGGGGGGAAAGCGGGGTTCGGAGTATTCATGGCCGCGATTGTAATGGCTCACGGCCGGCATCCGGTAGGGCCTGCGTGCAGTATCGCCGGCTCCCGCCGCGCATCATGGTTTGTCCCGATCGCCGGCACGCGCCCGCCGTCAACGATCGCGCCGCCCGCGGCGTTATAGGAAGGCCGTTTTGGTGTTTTCACGTTGATTTGCCATAATCGGAGCGCGCGGCGCGATGCGGCCCTGTTCCCGTTGCGCCGGGTTTCGTGACGGCGTCGATATAAAACGCAATTCACCCCATGGGAGTGTCGAAATGAAAATCCAATCGCTCGTAGCCGCAGTGCTTCTCGGCGGCATGCTGGCTTCCCCGGCTTTCGCCGCGAACAGCCAGCAGGACAAGATGAAGGCCTGCAACACCCAGGCAGCCGGCAAGACGGGCGACGACCGCAAGGCGTTCATGAAGGACTGTCTGTCGGCCAAGCCTGCGAAAAAGATGACGCAGCAGGAAAAGATGAAGGCCTGCAACACCCAGGCCGCCGACAAGAAGGGCGACGACCGCAAGGCGTTCATGAAGAGCTGCCTGAGCAACCAGCCGGCCGCCTGAGCCCCGGCGCTCCCGTCTCGAATGCCGCGCACCGCTTCGGCGGGCGCGGCGTTTTTGTTTTCGTTGCATACGCATCGACGCGTGCGAGCTGGCGGCGGATGCGTCGCCACATCGGCCGAACGGTGACAACTGCGCCGCCGCACACGCCCACACACACGCCTCCGTCTTCCCGCCCCCTTCCCCGGCACGCCGTGCGAATGCCGACACGCGATGCGGCAATTCGCCGCGTTTTCTTCTATGATGGCTGCAACGCGGCCCATTCAAGTACAAGACGCGCCATCGGGCCGCCCTCGGACGAACGCGCACGCCGCGTCAAACGGAGGCATGGATGGCATGGAGACAACACCGCTGGTTCCGCCGCTGGGTGATCGTGATCGTATTCTGGGCCGTGCCCGTCGCGATCGTCGCCGTGCGCGAGATCCGCGAGGAAATGGCGTACAACAAGGCCGATCTGCAGCTCGCCCTGACCACCTGGCAGCTCACCGACGCGCAGCAGGCGGCCGGCGCCGCCGCGAAGTGCCATGGCGATCCTGACGAAGCGCACGCGGCAGGTTGCCCGGCCGACGTGCTCGCGGCCAATGCGGCACGCCAGCAGGCGGCCCGCGACGAATACGTGGTGCGCCGCAACACGCTCGCCGGTTATCTGTGGCATGCATTCGTCGGCTACTGGGTCGTGCCGGCCGCATTCCTGTTCGCGTGCGGTGTGGTGATCGCGCTGATCCGACGCGCGCTGCGGCGCCCGCCGATCAAGCCGCCGGTGCCGCCCGTCCCGCACTGACGCTGCGGACCCTGCCCGCGCCCCGGTCTTTCCTTGCCCGCCGCCGACCGCACGCGCGACGCGCTGGCGTGCGTGCACCGATCCGTCCGTTGGCGTGCCGCGACACCCTAAAACGATTTGACGCTTTTTCACGCCTGAACGAAAAGGGGTTGTAATCCACTGTGATATAACTGCCGACGTGATCCGCTCCTTGAGCGAGACTCACTCCGAACATCATCCGATGGAGAAGAACGATGCAAAAACGGAATCTTGTGCTGAAAGCCGCCGCTGCACTCATCGTCGGTAGCCTCGCGCTCACCGGTTGCACCACCACCCCCGACAAGCCCGACAACGCCGCGACCAACGCGTCGAAGCGTCAGGCGATCGATTCGAGCGTCGACGCCACGCTGTCGCGCATGTACTCCACGGTCAAGGGTTCGCGTGAACTCGTCGCGAAGTCGCGCGGCGTGCTGGTCTTCCCGGACGTGATCCAGGCCGGCTTCATCGTCGGCGGCCAGTCCGGCAACGGCTCGCTGCGCGTCGGCGGCAGCACCGTCGGGTACTACAACACGTCGTCGCTGTCGGTCGGCCTGCAAGCCGGCGCGCAGTCGAAGGCGATCGTGTTCCTGTTCATGACGCAGGATGCGCTCGACGAATTCCGCGGCTCCGACGGCTGGGCAGCGGGTGCCGGCGCCTCGGTCGCGCTCGTGAAGATGGGCGCGAACGGCGCGGTCGACACGACCACGGCCACAGCACCGGTCCAGGTCATCGTGCTGACGAACGCCGGCCTGATGGGCGACGTGTCGATCAACGGCACGAAGGTCACGAAGCTGAAGATCTGACGCGGCGCCAGCCTCGCCCGTGCGCACCGCGCGCGAGCGGCAGACAAACGGCGATGTCCTTGCGGGCATCGCCGTTTTTTCATGTGCGCGCGCAGCGGCTCAGGTCGTCGAGTCGATCACCTTGAAGCGCGAGCGCTTCTGCGCGCGAATCAGCGCCTGGTACACGTCGACGTACTGCCGCGCCATCCGGCGCGACGTGAAGCGCTCCTCGAAGCGTTGCCGCACGCGTGCGCGCGGCAGCAGGTGCAGTCGGTTCACGGCGGCCACCGCGCTGATCTCGTCCTCGACGATGAAACCCGACACGCCTTCGTCCACGACTTCCGGCACGGCGCCGCGATTGAACGCGATCACCGGCGTGCCGCACGACATCGCCTCGATCATCACCAGCCCGAACGGCTCCGGCCAGTCGATCGGAAACAGGAGCGCATGCGCGCCCGACAGGAATTCGGCCTTCTGGTGGTCGGCGATCTCGCCGATGTACTCGACATGCGGCAGCGCGAACAGCGGCTTGATCTCGCGCTCGAAGTACTCCTGGTCGGCTGCGTCGATCTTCGCGGCGATCCGGATCGGCAGCCCGCACTGGCGCGCGATGCGAATTGCCGTATCGACCCGCTTCTCCGGCGAAATGCGGCCGAGGAACGCGAGATAGCGCGGCTCGACGGGCTGCGGCAGGTACATCGTCTCGGGTAACCCGTGGTAGACGGTCGTCAGCCACTTCGCCTGCGGCAGCGGCTGGCGCTGGGAGTTCGAGATCGAGATCACCGGCGCGGTGTTGAATGTGTCGAACACCGGCTGCTGCTCGGGCAGATCGAGCCGGCCATGCAGCGTCGTGACGAACGGCGTTTCCTGGCGGTTGAAGACCGAAAACGAGTAGTAGTCCATGTGGAAATGGAGCACGTCGAAGTCCTTCGCGCGGCGCGCGACCGTCTCCATCAGCAGCATGTGCGGTGCGACCCGGTCGCGGATCGACGAGTCGAGCCGCAGCGCGCGCGGCCATACCGGTTCGAGCTTCGCCCGCGTCGTCGAATCACCACTCGCGAACAGCGTCACGTCATGACCGAGATCGACGAGCGCCTCGGTGATGTAGGACACGACGCGCTCCGTGCCGCCGTACAGCTTCGGCGGCACGGATTCGGTCAGCGGGGCGATCTGGGCAATTCTCATGATCCACGTCTCCTGTGTCCTCGATCGGGATCGGCGGCCGCGCTCGCGCGCCCCCCATCCCGTGCAGAGCGGGCCGGCATCGCGCCGGCCGGATATCCCATTATTATTCGCGATCCCGATGCCCGGTAGCGCCGGTCTTGCATTTTATGGGGGTTGTTACAGACAGGATACATTCCGCCGGGTGCCCGCCCGTGCGGCGCCGATGCGGGCGCACCGCCCCGCCTGTCCCGCCCGCCGCGACGATCCCGGCCAGCCTGGAAGTGCCCGTCAGCGCGACGGCCACTTCCACGGCGGCAGGTCGCGCGTGTCCGCGTCGACGAGCACGGTCGCGCCGAGCTGCTTGTCGATCACCAGCGACTCGCAGCCAGCCTCGCGCTCGAGCGTCGCGATGAGCCGCGCCGCATGCGACACGACGAGCACCTGCGAGCGCTGCGCGGCTTGCGCGATCAGACGGCCGAGCGCCGGCAGCAGATCGGGATGCAGGCTCGTTTCCGGTTCGTTCAGCACCATCAGCGCGGGCGGGCGCGGCGTCAGCAGCGCGGCCGCGAGCAACAGGTAGCGCAGCGTGCCGTCCGACAGCTCGTGTAGCGTCGCGCGCGCTTTGGCACCGTTTCGCGACCGTTTTAACACTCCACCGCAACGGCCGTTCGCGCCGGTATTGACACCGCCCCACCTAGAATAGCTCGCCCTGGATCGTAGGCACGGGCGGCGTCCAACCATCGCCGAGTTGGTCCGCAAGCCGCCGCCGTGCGCGATTCCGGACAGCCCGCAGTAGCCGTTCCGCTTCGGCAGCCGGGATTGGATTCGTATGTCCCTGGGGCTGTCCGGCATGTTCCGGACAGAGATCGATCGAGTCGAAGTATCCCTTGCCGCCCACACGGAAATGGATGCCACCGACCCTGTTGGCATGCTCCAGGCAGAGCGGCATATCGCATGTGAATGGCGCGGTGGCGGCCTTGACGAGATACCTACCGTGCTTGTTTGCCGCGAACCCTCCAACCGGCCAACCGAACCGATGGTCGCAGAGCAATGTCGCCGGCGACAGGCAGTAGAAGCATCGCTGATTCATGACCGATTTCGCGCCTCAATTGACACTAGAACAGGCCGCCGCTGTCGACCGCGTTCCAGTTCGTGATTACCAGCTCACCGCTCGTATCCGGCCGGCCGTGCCGGTTGGCGACCGAGTAGCGAATGTCCAGCTCGAGCATGTGGAAACCCTCGAATACTCGCCGGATGTCCGGGTGGTCATTGATTGAGACCATGACCTTTCCCTTCGCTCCGCGCATCAGCTCGGCCATCGCCTCGTACTCCCCGAACTCGAACGGCACGCCGTAGCCCTCCGTCTGCCAGTACGGCGGGTCCAGATAGATGAACGAATGCGTCCGGTCGTACCGCTGCACACACTCGCGCCAGGGAAGGTTCTCGACGTGCGTTCCAGCCAGCCGCAGATGAGCCGCTGAGAGCTGCTCCTCGATGCGCAGTAGGTTGACGGATGGTGATGTCGTAGCCGTTCCAAAGGTCTGGCCGGCTACCTTCCCGCCGAACGCGTGATGCTGCAGGTAGAAGAACCGCGCAGCGCGCTGAATGTCCGTCAGGGTTTCCGGCCGGATCATCTGCTGCCACTTGAACACCTGCCGGCTACTGATCGCCCACTTGAACTGGCGAACGAACTCTTCCAGGTGGTGCTGGACGACGCGGTACAGGTTGACCAACTCGCCGTTAACGTCATTGATGACCTCGACAGGTGCCGGCACCGGCCGAAGGAAGTAAAGTGCAGCACCGCCGCAGAACGCCTCGACATAGCATTCATGCGGCGGGAACAACGGAATCAGCTTGTCTGCCAAACGGCGCTTGCCGCCGAGCCACGGAATAATCGGTGTTGATTGCATTTATTGGCTAATCGAGTCCGGCCGTGATAGCCTTCGTCCGCCTCTGCAGGGGTGACGTGGCCTTGCCGGATTCGCAGTGCACTCTGCGGGTACGGGACGTGCCTGGTGCGTCAACACCAGGCACGTCGCCGCGTCCTTTTCTTACTGCGGCCAGACGATCGCGGCCAGAGCCGCTTCGTCGCCGGCCGCCGCGATCTGGCTCTTGAGTTGCGTCGCGATCTGATAGGCGGCCGGCTGGCGTGCGGCGGCGGCCATCGCCAGTCCCACCATCCCATCTGCATCGAGCATCACATCGACGCCATCAGCCGACGTCCAGATCGCCGTATACGGCTGCTCGGCCAGCTTCGCAACTGTCGCGAGCTGCGCCATGGCGGCAATCTGCGTGATCGACCCAGCGTCGGCGTTGAAACGGTTATCGCCGTACTGGAACGGCGATGCCAGGACGTCGGCACGCTTCGCGTCGACGGCCGCGACAGCCGCCGCGCGTGCCGCGACGATGTCGAACGCCCAAGCCGTCCCGTCCCAGGCGTAGTAACCGTCGGGCTTCTGCTGCTCGGTGAACCCGGCCGGCATGTCACCGATCCCATCCCATGCGGCAAATCGCGCATCCGAAGCGCCGAACTCATATCGGCTTCCGTCAGCGATCCGATAGACCGCCGTCGACCGCCAGTCCCTGACAATTTCCCACGTGCCGCCGTCGATCGAGGTCGCGCGCGCGACGCTTCCGGACGGCGCTTCAGGCGCGGCTTCGAGCATGGCGAACGCCGGAACCTGGCAGTCGCCAGCCGGCCCGATGTACGCGACGCTGCTGCCCGCGTAGACCAGAGAGTTCGGATCAAAGTGATGGACGGCCACGGCCTCTTTGCTTTCCATACAGCCTCACATAACTCGCATGATGAACACGTAGCCGGTGCCGCGCTGGCGTGTTTCGGTGCCGCCCGCACTGTTGATCGTGACCGTGTGATCGTGATCGGGGGCGGCGCTGGTGTTGAAATTGTGGAAGTGCGAACCGGCGGCCGGAATCGCATGCTTGTGGTCCGGAGCTGGCAGAATGTCCGCCGAATCGCCGGAGCCAACAGCCTGCTCACTACCACTGTTCGTCGTATCGCCGCCCGTGATTGAACCGACATACGGAGGCTTCAAGAGGCGCGAGAAACCATCCGGAGCCGGGTTCCACGCGCCGGCCGCGCCAGTCTCGCCTCCGTGGTCGTGGATGCCCTGAGAATCCGTCGAGCCGGTATGCGCGTGTCCACCGGCCGCACCGGTCGAAGCCACGTGAATGTGCGGCAGCATGTCGCCGGCGAGCCAGTCGCCGATCGCCGCACCGCGAACGCCACGCCCGAGATCGGCACCATAGATTGCTTCGCCGCGCAGGTCCGGCAAGCGGATCGTCGCTGCGCCATCGCCGCGCGAAAACTTCGTTCGATGGACCGTCGAACCAAGCCATGCAGCATCGTCGACGACGACACCGCTACCGAGCGCGAACGATGTGATCGTCGGGTAGTCCGACCGGAGAACGGTCTGTCCCATCGCGACGACGAAGTTCGACGGAATCTTGTCTGGTGTGCCGATGAACGGAACGGGAACGCCGATCGGCATGCCGGCGCGATTCGACAGCGCGAGGATCGCCATCAGTAACTGCTGCCCATCGCCTTTCACAAGGTCAATGCCGGCCGCCTCGATCGCATTACAGAGGTTTTCCTGGACGTCGTTTGCCCAATCGGCTGTCACCCATGTTGCGTCACGGCCGCTAAGTGCGTCGCCCTTAAAGAAAAAGCCCGGTACTCCAGCGCCCTCGGCAATCGGCTTCTCGGTTACAGCAGTGGGATGATCGATGCGATGCATGGCCTCTCCATAAGGCTTATCGTCAATTGTTCGTGGTGGTTTGCGGCGCACCACCCGATGCATTTTCGAGTGCCAATACGCGCGCCTCTAATGCCGCCACCCTGGCGCGCATGTACGCAGCCTCCCATACGGCACACTCGCCGTAACGCAGGGCCAGCCGTTTCCCTACAGGCTGTTGAACCTCCACCGTCTCTTCGACGTCCTCCATCACGGGGACGGCATACATCATTGGACGCATTTCCGTCCGGAGTTCGGGATTCCCATCCTTATCCTCTACGGGGTCGCCGTTCTCGTCCATGACTGGAACAAGTTGCTCCCAGAGCACCGCTTGGCCGTGCTCATCGACTACAGGCGTCATTTCCACAACGCCAATTTCTTGTTGGATGACCTTCTTCTGCAGCGTCGGAACGCCATCCACCAGTTCGATCACGTCGACAGTTTCATCGATCGTTGTCATCTTCTGACGCTTGACCGTCTGCGTGGTGCTTACCGCCTCAGTGATTTCGTCTTCGCACCAGAAGCCATACTTCGATGCATCAAGCCCATGAGCGGCGAATACAGCCTGAAGTGCTTGCGCGATATAACCTGAGTGGTAACGAGCCTTGTCTGCGCCCTTCGAGGCGATCGCGTCGTTGAGCTGGTACACGACCTGTTTCGCATTGCCCCATGCCGTCAGTTCAATGTCGGTGAATGCGCCATCAACACTACGGAGCGCCTTAACGTTCCCGTCCGACGTTTCGATCGTTCCGGATGACGCTCGAACAACGGTCCAGAGAAAGTTCGGAAGACCCAAGGCGCGCACGTTGTTTTGAGACGGATAGAAGTCTCCGCCGCAGGTGACCTTGAGTGCGCTGAGGGCCATCGTACCGGCGCCATTTGAACCTGCCGCCCCGCCTGTTACGGAAATCTGTCCGTCATAGGCGTTGCTAAAGCCACCTGACTGCATGCGAATATTTCGACCACTCGGCGCTGCGGCCTCGCGCGTCCCGATCTCTAGATCGCCGGTGTAGCTCCAGCGAGCCGACAGATAGCCATTCGTCGGGTTGATGAACTGCAGGCCGTATCCGGTACCGTAGTATTGGTAGCCAGTTTTCCCTGTCGTCGACCGGTAGTAGACGCCAATGTCCTGCTCTTGGCTCACAAAGCCGTAGCGGAAATTCCCGCGAATGACGACGCCGGCTTGGTTTTTGTAATAGCCGGCCGTGCCCTCGGTCGGTGCTGCAACGACCAGTCCCCGCACGCAATTGGTCGTGTCATCGAGAGTCGCAGACGAGTCCCCCAGCTGATTCCGCACCGAAATTTCGCGGCCGATAGCTTGTGTCGCTGACCCATCCAACGTGAGATTGATAACGTCGTTGCCACCCCAGATCTTGTCGAAAGCGATCGTCAAGCCGATCATGTCTGCGGGAATGACAGCCGACGTTCCACCCTTCGCACGCCACTCCAGCACCCTCAGCTCAGAACCATCGGCACTCCAGTCCTGCAGGATGCCGCAGCACCGCGTGGCGTGCCCGGTATAGATCACCATTCCGGGTAGCAGACGTTTAACCGTGTCGGGGTCGAGCGCACCAATCGTGGCGGTCGTAGCCGTATATGTGGCTGTTGCGGCATTGACTACGGGCGGCATTGAATAGGCTGCTGAGACTAGCGCGACTGCATCACGTTGCGCATAGTCGGCCATTTGCTGCGTCGATGAAACGCCCAGCACTGCAGCTGTCTTGTCAGCCGTCGTGCCACCGACCGTGAAGCTAGCGCCGCACGCTTGATCGAGCGTGCCGAGCGGAAAGCGCTTGGTTTTGCGAAACCCATCCCGCACGACGGTCCCGGTGAGATTGTCGATATTGTCGACATTGGCACCTGGTTTAAGCACCCATACAACATCGCGCCCGCGAGGGTTCACCGGCCTTGGGAGCTTGTAGTTGTCAGCTGGCACCTCGATAACAACCGTCATCGGGTGAGGAACCGCGTTATATGGCGGCGGCACATTGTCGATAGCGGGAGCGTTTTGAGCAGCCGCCGAGAACATCGGCTCGTGATCCAATGGATCGCCCGGCCAGTCTTTCACCGACACGATCTCGATCAACTTCTTCTCGACGGGTCGCGCCCCAGCGCCGCCTTCCGGCCGGGTGAAACCGTTGTATCCCTTGATTCCCCATGCTGCGACGTCTTCCACCGTCGATTGGAGCAGCCCAGTGCCACGACTCATCGGGACAATTTCGCTGCCGAACAGATCGCCAGCCTCTGCCGACGAACCCTGACCGATCGCAGCCGTACTGTCCGCTGCGCTGTCGGCTGCTTGGCTGGCCCGGTCGGCCGCATCGGTTGCTACCTGGGCTGCCTCGACGAGATCCTCTGAGACAGGCACATACGGTCCAACGAACTTAGCCACGTCTTCGAGAGTACCTGCCCAGTTCGTACCATCTCCTACGATCGGCAAAATGTCGTCGGCCTTGAACTGGAGGCGTCGTTTAGTCTTCGAAAGCTTGGTCGTCGCCATATCAGCTGAAATCCCAGTAGTCGTTTTCTTCAGTCATCAAGAAGCCTTCGCTGTCTTCGTGGAGCAGCAACGCGGGGTCGCCGTCATAAACGAAGTGCAGGACGGTATGCGCCGGCTTGATGCGCTGTAGTACCGATTCAAGAAGCGCGTTCGGCAGGTCGGGGGTTTGCGCGGGCGCGGTGAGCCGCCACACAAACATCCAGTCGTCGCCGTAGAGTGGTTGACCGATCGGAGTGCCGATTCGGTATGGATGAAACTCGGTGAGGCTCGCGCTGAAGCCCAGACGCAACGCCACGAACAGGAAGTAGTCGCGATCGATTTCGCCGGTCTCGCGAAGCCGTTCCAGGACCATCGCGAGACGCACGTCATCGGATTGATCGGGGCCGAGCGCAGGCTCTGGTAGGCTCAGAACACGTTCCCAATCGGGAAGCATCGCCACGTCGCCCTCGGGCGTCATCGCATCGAGGCTCGCGATGCCGCTTGCCTGCGCATCGTCGAGCACCTTTCCTTCTGCCGCGAGGCTGGCGCTGATGTTTGGTTGCGTCGCGTCGTAACTGACTGGCGGAAGCAGTAGCGCGAGGAGTTCGGCGTGCGTCATCACATCGGCTCCACATCGATACTGCCGAAGCGAAGCCATTGGACGCGGGTCGCGTCAACGATCGCCGGCACGTTCGATGCCGGCGTGACGATCTCCCGATCGATAACGCCAGCAGCCTCCGAAACGATCGATTCCAACCGCGACTTGATCGCGCTTGCACCCGGAATCAGTGCGGCGTAGTAGCTCTCGAACTGCGGCGTGATCGCGTCGACGAGTGCATCACGCGTCACTCCGCTCCACGACGCTTTGATGAGGTGGTCGACGAGAATGATGTCCGGCGAGAAGACGAGCGCAGCACGACATGCAGCCGGCCGCTTCATGTCGATGTTGAACTGCGCGGCCGCGATCTCGTCAGCGCTTGCTGGGCCGTTTCCGCTGATGACAACAATGTCGACACGGCCGACCGCGACGCGATGCGGAAACACATACGCGGCAGTAATGCCAGGAACCTCCATGGCCCAGATGCGGTAGTCCGATGCTTTCCCGGCGCCGGGCGGGTTCCTCAGTCTGTCGAGCAGACGATCACGCAATTGATCGTAGGTTTCGGTTTCCAGACCGCCTGTCATCGTGAGCAATGTCGCCTCACTCTGTACGCCGGATGGAACCGTCATCAACTGCACCTGAATTGGCTGGATGATGTTCGCATCCGAACCGGTCGCGGTCGCAGCGACGGTCACGACGAGCGTGCCGTCTGTGGCAATCTTTCCAGACGAGGTCGTCGCGCACAGCACCGCGCCGACGTTGAACTGCAAACCTACAGGAACAGCCGTGCCAGGTGTGCCTGAGACGCGCATGGTGCCGCTCGCCGCAACTGCGGACTTCAGCGACATGTTGTACGTGGCCGCATGACGAAGCAGCATCTCCGGATCAGCCGAGTCGATGAAGATTTGCTTCGTCTGCCATTGCTGGTACGAATACAGACCCTCGACTGCGCTCGCGGTGCCGCTCGCGCGCACGTAGTGGTCGGAGTCCGATCCGGTATCTGCGTCGGGAAGCTGGTTTTTGATTTCCCGGAGCTGGTCGCTCCGGATCTCGTCGAGCGTCTTGATCGTCGCGGCCATCAGGACACCTTCACCGGATGCTTGAAATGCTGGATGGAGCCGGTGGCGTCGGTGACTGCGATCAGCAGCGCCATCCAACCCGGCTGGGAGTCTGCGGTGGATATCTCGATGGCCGTTGCGCGGCGATCGTCGAGAAGCCGCTGCAGCGCCTGCTCGCAATACTGGATGGCGAGACGGCGCACACGCGGCGTGTCTTTCTCGCGCTGCAGTTCGTGGAGGCGTGACCCGAGCGTGTCATCGGCCCAATACGAGCCGAATGGAGTTTCGAGGCAGAGATAGACCGCGTTCGCGAGCGATTGCGTTCGCGTGCCGTCGTAGTCTCGGGTGGTCGGATTGAGAAGCGCGTCCATGCGACGATTGTCGTTAGCATGGACGTTGCGATTTAGTGGACGGCTGTCAGTCGGTGGCGATTAAACCGGCTCGTCCGTTATGCCGTCGTCGTAGGGGTGCTTGTGATGAACGAGGCTCTTACCGCCAGCCTCGACGTCTTGCGAGACCTTCATGCTGCCGTCGACCTCGACGCCGTTGCCGCCGGAAACCGCCATGCCGCCCTGGCCGGTGATCTGTTCCTGGACGTTGAGCTGCTTCGTCATGTTGACGCGCGGCGTGTCCATGTTGACTTCTTTCGAGGCCGCGATGTTCAGCGTCTCGGTGACGATGTCGATGATCCTGCCGCGCCGAAATATGATCGAGTCGCCTTCGTCGGTATAAATCGCGATCTCGCCTGGTTTCAAACCCTGAATACGGTATGACTCATGCTCCGTGGCCACGATAACACCATGGCTCGTTTTACCGCCGAGAGGGATGACGACGGCCATCGAGCCTTCCGGCGGATTGGAAGTAAATCCATAGTGCTGGAACAGCTCGATGTCGGGCGTCGTCTCTGCGGCGAGGCCGTCGACCTGGGCGAGCTGCACCGGCGTGTCGCTCGCGCAGAACGAGATCACGGCTCGGTATGCCTGACGCACGCCAGCCAGCGCGCGATCGATCTGCTTGCGGACTTCGTGAATCATTGCTTCGACTCCGTCGTGTTTCCGCTCGCGTCGGTCGTGATGATTGACAGCGGACCACCTCCTTTGTGGCGGTGCTTGCGCTTCGTGTGCGGATGCGCGTCGAGCACCCAGACGCCATCTTCCTTGAACGTAAGCGTCGTGCGCGCGCCGTCCTCGCGACCGCCTTCGAAACGACGACCCATCAGGAAATAGATGGCGTCGATCCCGTACTCCTCCCAAACGATGTGGACGCGCTGGCCGGGTTTCCACAACGTACCGCCTTCCGTTCGATGACCTTTGACCACGGCCTTCAGCGTGTGCGCATGGAGCCGAGAATCAGAGATGATCTTGCGAGCGCGCGCGGTGACGGCATCAAGGTTCGGCGCATCGTGGTCAACGTAGACCTTCGGTCGATATACCGTCACTTGCGAATCCTTCACGGTCGCCTTCAGTGCATTCTTTCCCCGCTCGGTGCGTGTGCCGTGCGACTGCGCCAGCACCGTGACGTCCGAGTAACGTTCGGCGATCGATTGTTCTTCGTCGAACGATTCGACGTTGTTGCCGCCGCCGTCGTTGCGCATGATGAGTTTCCCGACCGGCGCAGCGTTGTAGTCCGGGCCGCCGATGACGAGCGTCCCGTCCGGATCGAACCACGGCCACAATCCTTCGCCTTCTGCCGCGTGCGTCAGTGCGTCCCATGCCGTATCACCGGGATCGACCGATACCTTGTCCCAGGCCGGGATCTCTTTTTCGGTATCGATCCGGATTTTCGTGATTCCGAGCGGCCGGACGATGCTCGCAACGACGTCGTGCAGCGTGACTTGCTTCGCCGTGAAGACAGGCGCTGAACAGTCACGCAGGATCGCGGCCAGATCGCGGCCGTTGATCGACAGCGTTCGCTGCCTCTTGCTTGTATGACGTTTAACCGCATCGACATAGCCGACCAGGATAGTTTCCGAACCAACCTTCACCTGCACTGGTGCGCCGGCCGCAACGGACGCGGGCATCGGCCCTGTCGGCCTGGCGAGGCGAACCTCCCATGCATCGGCAGGCGTGAGTAGGTCGGAGTCGATCGAGTACGCGGTCCATTTGCTATGGACACGGCCGCCGATCAGAACCGACACGGTGTCATCTTGCGTAGCCACGAAGCACGTCTCCTCGATAGATGAAATTGGGATTGCGGATGCCAGGATTGAGACGCATCAGCTCGGCGGATCGGGAGTAGTCGCCATACCATCGGAACGCGAGCAGCGTCAGGTTGGACGGTGCATCGATCGTGCGCGACACGATCGGTGGCAACTGGTCGATCACGTCGACCGCCAGCTCCTGCACCGCGAGCGCCGTATCCTTCATCGGCTCGACGACGGGGCGATAGTCGACGAGCGCCATCGATTCCCGCGCGCCATCGATCGCGGCCTGCAGGTGCGTACGCGTGTCATTCGAGATCGACTCGACGTCGTCGGGCGTCAGGGTCGGTGTGTCCAGCTCGTTCGCCAGTACGTCCGACGCGATGCCGGCCAGCGTCGTGGCGACGACCGTGCTGACAAGCGCGGCCACCATCGCAACATCCGCGGGGTCGGCGTCGCGCGATCGCGATACCGACGTGGTCGACGAGCTGGTCGACGTCGATGCTGGCGTGCCTGGGATCGTCACGGTCTCGCCGGCCGCCGACGAGGCAGGCAGCTTCACAATGGTGTCCATCTGCGACCGCAGACCGTCCCAATCCGACATGACCAGGCCCGCGTCGAACGATCGGAAATCGGCAACGCCGCTGACCAGGCCAATCAGATCGCTCGCGAATGCACGCGGGAAGTCAACGTAGTCCAGGACCGTCGACCGGAAGCCCGTCACAAGATTGCGGATCGGCCCGAGCGTGTCGGACATCAGATCGCGCAGCGAATTGAGGCGGCGCAGGCCGGCCTTCGCCGACTTCAACGCATCCATCGCGGTCGCGAACGCGCTCACGCCGCTGTCCTGCGCAGTCTGCGCGACCTGGGCGGTTGCATCCGCGCGCTGCGTCGCGAGTTCGCCTGTGAAGAATGGATTGCCGGGGTTGGCCTTCGCGAAACGCAGCTCGACCTGGCACGCGTCGACGTCGTCGGCGTTGTGCGAGACGTGCCCACCGAGGAACTGCATGTCGGGCATGCTGCCGAACACCGGGTGCACCAGCTCGCCCGGACCTGGTTGCGAGATCGCGTTTAAAAATGTCTTCAGCCGCTCGTCGTAGTCGTCGCCGAAGAAAATCGCGGAGAGGGACGTTTCGCGCGCTTTTTGTCCCATGTCGACGATGTCTTCGCCGTCGACATGCGGATACGCATAGCGCGCGACCTCGCGCTCGATAGGATCGTCGGTGCGTTGCACGTCGAACACGACGCCCCGGAACGATGCATCCTGCAGGGTATCTTTCCACGCCATGTCAATTCCTCAGCGCGTTCTTCTGGTTGGCCGTGGTGACGAAGTCATATAGGTGCTGACCGTCGAGGTTGATCGTGAAGTGGCCTTCGACGATCGGCGGCTTCTCGTCTTTCTTCTGCGCATAGATCGCATCGCCGATCATCTTGCCGAGGCGTTCGCCCAGGTCGTGACCGAAGTAGCCGGCGACAGCACCGACACCGGCACCGATGACGTTTCCGAATCCAGGCACGACAGATCCAGCTGCTGCGCCGGCCATCAGGCCCGCACCCATGCCGGCGAGGCCGCCGACAGCGCCGCCCGCCGTGCCGATGTAGCCGGCCTTCTTCTGGTCAGGCGTCAGCGACGCGTCGTTCGAGATCGAGTACGCTTCGAACCCGCTCGCGCCGATGCCGATCGCGGCACCGATCGGGCCGAGGGTGCGAGCCATCCCGCTGAAGCGCGCGCCGAACGATGCCGCGCCGGCCGCGCCAGCACCTACCGCACCTGCGACGCCGGCACCGGCCGCAGTACCGCCGGCCAATCCAGCGCCGCCGCGAATTACAGCGAGGAACGCGAGCGGCGTCAGCGCCGCCGTCATCGTCCGCAATCCGATTGTCGTCGCTTCGATGGCCGATGTCAGGGCCGGATATTTCGAGGCATAGTCGGTCAGCTTCGACGCAGCATCACCGACTTTGTCGTTAAAGCCCGACATGGCATCCTGACGCCCGAAGAACAGCTCGTTCTGCGCCTGGTCAACCTTGAATGAGTTCGTGCCCTGGATGAGCGCAAAGTTGTCAGTGATGGCCGATTTCGGATCGAACACCTGGGCGGACACCTGCTTTCGATAATCTCGCTGCCCCATGTACGCGACGAGCGCGCCGATCGCCTGGCGGTCATGAATCAGCTTGCCGACTGCCGTTCCTTCGAGCAGATTAGCCTGGCTCTCGAGGATGGCTTTACGCTCACCCTCCGGAGCGCGCGCAAGCGCCGCCTGGTTGCGCTGATAGCGCTTGTCGCGGGACATCACGCGTTCGACTATGCCGACGAAAGCGTCGATCGCGTTGACGCCCTGGGCGCGCGACGATGCGAGGCTGCCCGTCAGGTCGATGCCGAGTCCCTTCGCCTTGTGCTGCGTGTCCTGCGAGTTGAGCTTTTCGAGCAGGTTGACGAGGTTGTTGCCGGCTTCGTCCTTCGTGCCGGCCGTGATGACGGCTGCCTGGTTGGCAACGACCAGGCGGCCGAAGTCTTGCAGGCCCGACATGCCGGCCTGCTTGGCGAGTGCCATCTGCTGCGGCAGCCACTTCGACATATCCTTCAGCTCGAAGCCACCGGCCTGACCGCCCTTGAGCGCCATGTCGAGCGCCCGGGGAATCTCGGCTTCCTTGATGCCGAAGTTTTGCATCGCCCGGATCGCAATGTTGCCCAGCTCGTTCGGGTTCGCACCCGAGCCGGTCGCGAACTTCTGCAGCGTCGGCAGGATACTCATCGCGGTCTTGTCGCTGACCGCGCCGGAGGCGAGCAGGTTGTCCAGCGTGTCGGCCGCTTGGTCAGGAGAACCGCCTCCCTGGCGAACAGCATTGCGGATTGCGGCATCCAGTTCGCGGACGCCCTGGCGTCGGCCGGCAACGCTGCGATCGGAGAATGCCGTGTTCGCCATCATCGTCAACCGACGATCGTAGGCCATCGTTTCGTTGACGGCAGGTGCGACGACCATCGTGCCGGCTGCTGCACCTGCGACGGCTGCGCCAGCCTTCCACGCCATGCCGATGCCACGCCCGGTGCGCGCGAGCGCGCTTTCCTGTTGCTGGACGCCACTCAGCTCACGACGCAGGTCTGCGACTCGACCACTCAGCGCCGCGAATGCGCGAGCCTGTTCGTTGGTCGATGCAAACCCGGCGCGGGCGAGACGGTTATATGCGGCGACCGTTTGGTCGATCTCGCGGCGAATGGTTTGCTCGGAACGAATGCCGATCTGTTGCCGCGCGGCCGCAAGGCGCTGCGACGACGTCAGCATGTTCCGATCGGCGCGCGCTTGGGCTACCTGCGTTTGCTGGATGTTGCGCTGGACAGCCTGTTCGGCACGCGCGGATTGCGTCATACGCACGTCGTACAGCATGCGGCTCGACGTGACCGCGACGCGGGACATGTCCGTGTATGACTGCGCGGTTTGCTTAACGCCGCGCTGGACGTTTCGCTCTACCTGCTGAGACGGTGCGGAGACCTGGTCCCGCATCCGTACTGTCATGCCAACTTCGAGATCGCGGGGCATAGGTCAGGTCTTCAGTTTGGGACGCTTGCGGCGCAAGCTCCTGATGGTTCGGGCCTCGGTGTGTTGATCGCCACGCTTCGGCCCTTTGCCGCGAAGCGTGGCGATCGCATCGAGATATCCCTCCAGCTCGACGTCTGTCAGTTGCCGGAATCGCTCGTCGCCGATACCGTGCTGCCCGAGGATGACGGCGGCAAGTCGGAGGGGACGTAACCGGGCTTCAGCTCCTTTCGCTTTTTTTTGAGCCGTTCCTGCGCCGCGAACAGCATGTCGTAGTCGCTGTCGACGGCCGTATCGATCAGCTCGGCCGTGATGGCTTCGGTCGGGATCGTGCCGAGCGACACAATGCTCCGTGCCAGCACCGCAGCGTTCACGCGCATGTTGCAGACGCCGCCACCGATGATCGTCGGTTCCTCGTATGCCGCGATGTTGTCCGCGACCGTGGCGAGGCGCAGCTCGAAGTCGTAGTGCAGCTCGCCGCTGTCGACCGGATACTCGATGCCGTATTCCAGCGAACCCTTTTCCGTCAGTTTCATTCTTCCACCCGTCGAGTTGCGAAGATCGTCAGATCGCGACGCGCTTCGTTGTCCACCGAATACTGGTCGCCCATGTCCTGCGTGACGCAGTCCTGGTAGCTCACACGCTTACCACCCGGCGACGCCGGGAAAATGGTCAGCTTGCCGCCTTCCATGTTCCACCAGTCGATCTCGTCGCCCGAGAGAGGGATCACGACCGTGACCTTCAGCTCATGAGACTCGACGCCGCGTGCGAACCCCTTCACGCGACCAGTGCGGTTCATGGTCCGCACCGGCTTTTTGCCGGTTTGTGACGTCGGGTTGACCGACACCACCTCGGCTTCCTTGCCGTCGACCTCGAGCACGATCGCCCCGACGTATTCTTCAAGTGCCATTTCCTGCTCCTATTGTTGCGAATCGAACCCGTCCCGCTAGCTGAGAATCAGATCGATCTCGGCCGCGAACACGTGGAGTCCGGGCACGACCGGCGCCGGCAATTTGCCGTTCAACTGGCCGATGCTCTGTTCATCCTTCTCGAAGATGAACGAGTTCTTCCAGGTGTCGATGTCCTGGAGAATTTCCAAATCCTCCAGTTTGTATGCCACGTCCAGCATCTCGCTGCGCACCTGGGCGGGAATCCGCGGTGCCAGCTTCGAGCGCGAGAAACGCAGCGAGAAGCGTTCACGCCATGCCTTGCGCGAATAGTCGAGCGACCGAATCGTGGTGATGTCGAGCATCGACGGGTCGTTCACCCCCTGCGGATTGACCAGATACGTGCTGATCGCACGCTTGATCTGAACCGAGTTGTTGTCCGGCCCGACTTCGAGCGGCGTCAGACCTTCGTGCAGCGCCTTTTCCTTTTCGGTCCGGCTTGCCTGTTTGTCGACGGACACCACGTCGAGTCCGGCGATCGGAAGCGTGTTGAACGGGCGTGCCGGGTCGGGTTCGCTCCCGATCACGGCGGCATAGCCGGCCGCGACCTCCGCGACGTGGCTGACCGAATTCGGATACCAACCGAACGTGATGCGCCCGCTGTTGATCGAACTGGCGAGGGTCGCGCTTTCCGAAATGGTGCCGACCACACCTGCGACGGCGACGCACGGGCGCATTTCCATCGCTCCCGAGATCCGGTCGGCGAACGATCGAATCTTGGTCAACGCGTCGAGTTGCGCCCAGCAAGAGGCAACGATCGTGTACCGGGATGCAAAGACCGCATCCAGCGCGGGTTCCGGGTCCGGATCGTTCAGGCCACCCGCCATCGCGACAATCGCTGCCGTGATCCCGGCAGCTTGATTGAGTTGCGACAACTGGATGCTGTTTCCGGTCACACCTTTGTTTTTCGCAGTGATCGTCAACACCGCGTCCTCGGCCGCAGCCGTGACATGCAGGGACGGCGTTTGCACGATCGCAGCGACCATCGCGGCGGCGACGTCGGCTGCGGTGTCGCCGACGTTCACGGCAACATCGATGCGCTGCCGGCCCACGTAGAGTGCGAATGCGCCGTCGACAGTGGAAGTTCCCGCGAACGTCACCGTTGCGTGCGCCGCCTGGCCAGCGGCAGCATCGTCGACAGCGATCGCGGTGATCGAGATGTACGGATTTGCCGTGATCGCCGCACGCACGGCGATGTCGATCAGCGATCCTGCACCGAAGTACAGCGCGGACTCGTCGCTCGAATAGACGTCGGTCGGAACCAGTGCCGGCACCGTTCCCGCGTCCGTGCGCTGGCCGACGATCAAGAGACTCTGATCATTGGTCGGCAACGAACGAAGCGCAAGCGTCGTGTTGTACTCGATGTACTGACCCGGCGAACGAATGCCCGACGGAATCGTGCTGAGACTGACATTTTTGCTTGCCATATTCAGGCTCCTTTCGCGCTGTCTTTGTCACTCGAAGCGACTTTCTCCGCAGCCGCAATCACCTTCGGCTCGGCGATGAGATCGCCTTCCGCGATGCGACGTCGGTAATACGTCGTGTTCGGAACATCGACCACTACCGAGTCCGTGACGTAGCGTCGGAACCCGGTCTCCATCGGGACGCGCAATCCCTTTCGCGCGATAACTTTCATCAATCACTCCTGTGATGGTTTCAGAACCCAATCCTGGGCGTCCGGCTGAGACGATTCGCCTGGCTTCAGGAAGTAGCTGAACAGCACCGCATCCAAGTCGGGCGTTGGCGGGTCGATCTGGCCGCCATAGTCCTCGAACACTTGGCCGAGCGGGCCTTCGGACTCACCCTGCGGAAATGCTCCGACGAACAACGTGTCTTCGATCCATGCCGTCCGAAACTCCAGTGCGTAAACCGACATCGCGTCGCCGCGCACCTGCGTGTTGAACAGCGTTCGGATCGGACCAGGCGCAAAGTTGCGGATCGGCAGCCCCATGTCCTGCTGATTGAGCAGATGCCGCACGCACGAGATCAGCAGGTTGGTGCCGATCTCAGCCTTCGCGACGCCACCGTGTCGACTGGACTCCTCGCTGCGCACGCTGCGCGCGCCGACCATCACGACGAAAGTCGCTTCCGACTTCCACTTCGACCGGCTGGTGCTGTGCGGATCGGTGCGCGGGACGCCGCCGAACGTCACCCAGGCGGCCGGGAAGCGCCGCACGACCGAATCCAGCTCGTCGCTGTCGAACTCGCCGCCGTAGGTCTTGACCTCGGACACCATCCGCCCGAGACCACGCTTCAGGCGGTCGACCATCGCCAGCTCGACGGCCGTGATGATCGGTACGTACGTGCCGACTGCGCCGGATGTCGTATCGCTCATCAGAACGCTCCTCGATCACGTGACGAGAAAATCCGCGTGCCTTGATCGAAGCGGATCGTGTTGCCGGGTTGAACGGTCGAACCAGCCGGGTCGACACCAAGCGTGACCGTACCGTCGGCCGCCATCGTCAAGAACTTGATGGCGTCGCGATAGCGGTTGCGAATCTCGTCGGTGTCCCGCGCTTCAGCGCCGACCAGGCGATAGCGGGCGATATCACAGCACAATCCAGCCAGGAAACGCGGCACGTTGGTGATCGGCAGGCGATACCGCGCGGCGAGGTAGGTGTCCATCTCTGCCGCCGCGTCATCCAGGGCACGCGCCAGCAATGCCGAATCGATCTCGCCCAGGCGTTCGCGATCCGTGAGCGCGATGACTTCCATGCTCCCGAATCGGCTCACCATATCGTCCTGAGTGGCGTATCCCATGGCTTACGACTTCCGGCCCTGGCTGCTGCTCTTGGCACCTGCGGTCGACTTCTCGGCCGCGTCGATCGCGCCCTGGCGCTCGTCGAGCTGGCGCGCGAGTTCGTTCAGGTCGTTCTCGCGCGTGACCAGCCCCGCGTAGCGCTCGTCGAACTCGACGACGCGGGCCTTCAGGTCGGCCTCGGCTGCATCCAGCTCGGCCCGTGCCTTCGCGAGTGCGGCTTCGCGTGCAGTCAGGTCAGTTTCGATGTCGGCGAGCGCCAGGGCGCGCTTGGCGTCGTCCTCGCTGACCTGGAGCGTCAGTGTGTCGACGTGGGCCAGATGCTTCTTCACGTGGTCCGCGTGGTGGTGCGGGAGCCGTTCCGCTTCCGCTTCGTCGAGTTCGATCGCCGTGTGGACCACCACCAGAGACTTGTCCTCGGTGATCGCGCGGTATGCGTCCGGATGAAACGCTGCCAGCGCGATCGTTTGCGGCGTGCGGCCGAATACATGGCCGGCTCGACGAAAGGTGTCCGCCTTCGCGGCCACCGAAATGGCCGGGTGTTTCTGCTTTTCCATGACCTGTCCTATATGTATACGTGTCGCGCAACCGGAACCCACCATCGACCGCAGCTCCGGGGCTACCTTCCTCCGCGCTTATCGGCGTCGCGCGGCAGTGCTCAGGGGCGAAGTGTTACTGCGGGATCGCGCCGGTGCCGGTCGAGCCGGCCGCGAGCTGCCAGAAGCCGAAGCCGCCGGCCGCGCGTGCTTCTGCGCCAAACTTGAACTTCTTGCGCATGAACACGTCATTCGCTTCCGGATCGACCTGCTGCACGAATACGGGCGCCTTGCGCTCCTGGTACACGAAGGGCTTGATCGGCTTCGTCGTGTCGAGCAGGTACCACGCGGTGTCGGACAGCAGCCGCGCATCGCACACGACCTTCGACGTGCCCTTGTACGGATTCGGCATGCCGTCGTTCAGGCGGTCGTTCGTCATCAGTGCGTTCGCCACGTCTTCCAGTGCCGGCGGAACGAGCAGGACGTTCGGCGTGATGTTCAGCGGCCGGCCTTCGTCGTCCTGTACCTTGCGCATCGCGGTGCGCACCGACCCGTAGGTCGCGATCGCCGCAGCCTGGCCGGCGATCGTGAGCGGCAGCGCGAACTTGTTCGAGGTCACGCCGCGCCCGACCGGATGATCGGTGTCGAAGAAGTACTGGCCGTCGTAGCAGTTTTTCTCGAACGCGTGGTTGACCAGGTCGTAGATGATCTCGTCGGGCAGTTGTTTGGCCGAGTAGCCGGCCTGCTGCGCCTGGGGCGCGTAGATGCCGAGGCGATCGTCTTCGATGTCGTTGCGATCGACCTCGACCGTGGCCTCGAAGTCGTCGTTGATCACGGTGTAGCCGTGTGCCTTGAGCGCCTTGACGTTCTTGTCGCCGATCCACTTCGCCATCTTCGGGAAGCGATCGAGCCACGCATACAGCTCCTCGCGGCCGCTCGACGGGACGAGCATCGCGATTTGCTGCCACGTCGACGGCGCAGCTTCGAAGGCGTTGTTGAAGATGGCCTGCAGGCCGATGAAGATCTGGTTGATCGATTGTGCGTTGACCAGCATGGTTGCTCCTGTTATTGAACCCAGACGCCATCGGCGTCGACGCCGACGACGATGCCGGCCTGCGAGCGCGTGCCCGCGCCGTCCGTTGCGGCCACCGTCTGGTTGTCGGCGACGTAGCACGCCTTGCCGAGCTGCGCCTGAGTGACGGCATCGGTGCCGAGGTTTTCCCACTTGAACGCTCTCAGGCGACGGACCTGGACGGTCTTCGCGCCATCGGCACCGGTCGAGTTGTCGACGTACTGTTCGGCGCGGCCGAGGTACGTCAGGTTGGTTGCCGTCGAACCTTCCACCGCGAGGCCGGCCGCGCTGGCGCAGACGATGACGCCGGCCCGGATCACGGTGTTGGCCTTCACGGGCACGCCAACGGTGTCACCGTCGATGTACGGGGTGTTGCGATCCTGGGTCGTCGCGCTCACTTCGCACCTCCTTTGGTCTTCGCATACTGTTCCGGCGTCAGGCCGAGCTGGCGGCAGACAGCGAGTTCGCCGGCTTCCGTCGTCACCTCGGTTTCCTTGCCGCCGCCCGATTCACGGCCGCCGGTCTGCGTGCTGCGCAGCGCCGCGATCGGCGTGGCCGTGTCCAGGTATTGCTTGAGCTGCGCGAAATTCGACTTGCCCAGGTCGCGGGCCCACGACTCCTGGGCCGGCAGCAGGCGGCCGTCGGACAGCGCCACCGTGATCAGGCCGTCGACCTGGCCTTGCTGCGACTGGTTGGTCAGCGTCGCGACCTGGTCACGCAGCGCGTTCATCGTCTCGATCGGCACGTACTTCGCCGGATCGGGCGTCGCACTGGTCAGCGCAGTGATGCGTTCGCCCTGCGACGTCAGCACGGCACGCACGTCGACCGGCGCGGTGTCGGTCGCGCCGAGCACCTTCGCGAACGCCGTGGCCGCCGCCGTGGCTTCCTGCTCGGTGGCCGTCGCCGGCAGATTGAAGATCAGCCGCAGCGCGGCCAACAGCTCTTTCATGGATTGCTCCTGAGAAGGATCGGCCGGCGCATCCCGGCCGGCGGTGGGTGAAAATTCGGGGGAGACGAGACGGGACGCCGCAGCGAGCATCACTTCGTCCATGCCATCGAGCGCCGGGTTGTTGGTCAGCGCGGCGTTGATGAGCTGCAGGACGTTGCCTTCGGCGTCGTAGGTGAACACCGGCGAGATGAAGCGGTATTCCTTCGCCTCGACGAACGCCGACGCACGCGCTGTCCATTCCACGTCGGTGGCATAAAGCCCTTGGCCCTCGCGCCACTCGACCGCCTTGATCCAGGCGGCGGCTGGCGCAGGCGTGCCACTCGTCGCGGCCGACAGCGTCTGGTGTTCGTAGTCGAGCACCATCGGTGTCTTGCGGGCAGCCATCGCCGCGACCAGACGCTTCGCGCAGTCAGGGGTGACGCGCCAGGCGGCGCATTCGGCGGGGCGACCGTCGTTCGCACGGAAGTCGCCGGCCGGCAGCAATTGCAGCGTGCCGGAACCGGGCGTGATCTCTAGCGAGAGGGAGGCGAAGAAGAGCTTGTCCATGCCGCCATGGTGGCGGCCGGCGTGCTAATAATTCAGTGGACGAATGTCAGCGGGAAGTGATCTCACCGGATTCGGATGAGGGGATGGCAATTCGAATGCCATTTGGATCGATTTTAACGGGGGTTTAACGGGCCTCTTACCCCCATCCCGGCATATCGGGTGCCTGAGCGACAGAATCGGCTCAAATCGCGCGACAGGTCATTCGTGGAAAAGACGCCGAAGGTAGGCGGACACGTCCAGTTCGATCTCGACGTTGTCGGACTCGGTCAGGGCAAGGAACGGACGCGCCGGAATCTTGATCGTCCAGCCCTGGGTGCGCGTCCATTTAACGATTTTGACCTGTTTGTGATCCTTTTTCGCGAACACCGCCAGGTGTGGATGGTCGGCCTGCCGAAGCAGTGCGCCATTTCGATCCTTGCGCAGCCGAACGTAACCGGACATGGGATGACGCTGGATCGTGCCGCCGAACTGGTGGATCGCCGCGTATACAACATTGGTGCCGACGCGGGCCGATGTCGCGTCGTTCGACCGCACGATGCTGCTCGATAGACGGCCGCGTCGGGTCAGTATCTTGTCCGACGCGGCGTCGAAGCGCCGGTTCTTCTGCGTCGATGGCGCCAGACCCAGCCATTTCGGCCGTCCCTGTTGCGCGAAGTTGTCCTCGACCGCCTCCCACATCGACTGGGCGATCAGGCCGGTGATCGGCGACGCATCGTTCATCAGCGCACGAACTCGCGTCATCGCGGCATCGAACCGGGATTCGTCGATTTCGACTTCGATCATGCCGCTCGTCATTGGCTCTCTCCCTTGTGTCGGCGATAACGCAGGAACGTCCCGCGTACCGTGTCGAGATAAGCGCGGCGGTCGTCGTCCGACGCGCCGACGTCGGCCGGGAACGTCACGCTACCCGTCCAGCCGTCCTGGCCATGGTCGAAAACCGTCACGCCCCAGTCACCGGCTTCGTTCTGCAGCGTCTGGATGTAACGGCGGCGCAGCGACCATGCACCGTCGATCTGCGCCCAACCGAGCCAAACCTCATCCGGCTCCCTGACCGCCTGTGCCAAAAGTGCGGCATCGCGACCACGATCGGCGAGGTTGGCCGCCCAGCGGCCGGCCCCGTCCTGGAACATCCATTCGTTGACCTGGAGCAGCTCGCCCGTGACGTCGCGATAGGTGGCCGGCTTGCCGAGCGTCGCGCCGAACTCGCGCATGAACACCTGGGCGTATTGCTCCGGCGGCAGACCGGCCGGCAGGACAGCGTCGGGGCGTACGCGCGTGGTTGGCGGCAGCGGCGGCAGCTCCGCGCCGGCCGGCAGTGTCTGCGGCAAGGTAGTCATTGGTGGGGGCGTGAACGGCTTCGCCCATTCCGCACCAGGGTTCGAGCCGAAGCCCGGATCGGGCAGCAGCTTTCGTCCGGTTGCCGGGTCTTTGTACGCGAGCGCGGGCTGTTTCGCTCCGGACCGGTCGACGATCTCGACCTCGACGATGTTCCCCTTGCTGTCGCGTACCGGGATACCGTTCTGCTCGACATACGCACGCGTGCGGGTGCGCACACGACAGCGGCATCGATACCCATTGGGTGGATAGAACGTCTGCCAGAACGGATCGTCGTAACGGTAGATCGCGCCCGAGAGCGCGCGGTGCGCGGGCCGCGTGCGACTGTCCAGGACCGCGACGTACTCCCAATAGGGGTGGGTGTCCACCGCCTCGAGCTGGGATGCATACCGGCCAGCCATATAGGCCGACTGCATGTTGGTCTGGAATATAGTATCCAGTCGACGGGGCGTCAGACGCTTGCCCTCGATCTCGCCAGTGGCCTGGTCGACGATCATGCCTTTGCCGAGCCAGCCTTTGCGTTCTAGGATCGGCGTGAGCTGCCGTTTGAACTCGGCAAGCGTCGTTCCTTTTTCCAGCGACGTCGCGAGCGCCTGGCGGATGTCCTGGAGCACGTCGACCTTCATCACGCCCGCGACCGTGAACGCTCGCGCATGCGTCTCGGCCGCAACGTCCTGCCACCGGAACCCGATCTTGTAGCCCTTCGACTCGAAGTAAGCGATCGCCTTCTCCGGAGGCAGGCCGATCGCATAGGCGAGGTCAACCGCCATTCACACGCCCCCAGACGTCGGCGACGAACATCGCACGCGCGAGCAGCTCCGCGATCTCGGTTTCATCCATGTCCGGCTCGGCCGCGAGCAGCAGCTCGATCGCGTCGTCTGGAGATTGACCATTCCGAATCGCAAGGATCACGGGCGCGAGCAGCTTCTGCATCGCCGTGTCGATCGGATCGGCCGGCAATGTGGCGGCAGCCTGGTCGAGCGCATGCTGATCCGGATAGATGACCTCGCCACGTTCGTTTGTCATTACGGCGACGTAACGGATGCGCGAATTCGCGGCCGTTTTGACACCGGTGAGCGGGAGTCCATCTTTGATCGGACGCAGCGCAGGCGGTACGACCATGTCCGGTTGAGGGATCGACAGCAGCTCGTCGTCATCCTCCGGCTCCGGAATCGACAATTTCTCCTGCGCCCACGATCGCTTGATCTTCAGTCCCATGCCGACCAGGGGCGGGATGGCTCGCGAGAACATCTCCAGATCGGCCGGCTCACGCGTCTCGAACGTGAACTGCGGGCAGCGCAGCCGATCGATCTGGCCGCGGTTGAGGATGACCATGGTATAGATCAGATCGCGCGTGATCGTGCTAGCCAGTTGCCGCGCGTCCGACGTCATCAGGTCGTGGCGCACTTCGTTGTGGACGTTGCCGAGCGCATGCGTCGACGACTTGCCGTCCGCCTGGCTGGTCAGCGTCCCGCCCAGGATGACCTTCGATTCCGTGCGCTCGCACCATTCGACCATCGACATATGCGGAACGTGCGTTCCGTCAGCAGCCTGCTGGAACTCGATCTTCATCGCTTCAGGGATGATGCCGGCCGCGTTGTGGCCGATGCCGGCAATGGCTGCCAGCAGTGCATCCTTCTCATCATCACCCACGCCGGCCGGGTATTTGCCGACGCGCAGAGGCAGACCGTAGATCTCCAGGAACTCGGCCAGATCACGCACGCTGTAATTCTTGAACAGGTACGGCCATACCAGGACACGATGCAAACCGCCGCGCGCAACGTAGCCTGACTTCGCCTTGTGGCGATGCATGATCCAGCCGGCCGGCCAGAGCGGCAGACCATCGACGTCCGCGCCACGAAGCCGGATCTGGTTGCGATCGGAGATCGGGTTCATGAACCACCGTTGCGGTCGATGATTGAACGCCTTCGGATACCAGAGCTTGCCGAGCTGCTGCCACTCGATTTCCAGCGCCGCGAAGCCGTGACCGATTGCGTCGAGGCAATCAAGCATCATGTCCTCGAAGTCGGGCATGTCGCTAATCCATTCGCGAACCTCTTCGGTCAGCGCCTTCTCGGCGGCAGTCGCGTTACGCGGCGGCTTGACGTCATAGTCGAGCGTCAGGATCACGCGCTTGCGCTTGCTCATCTCCGCGAAAATGTGTCCGTCCTTCTCCTCCATGTCGGCGAACAGGTCGGACTGTTGGATGATCTGGCCACGCTCGGCTGCATCGAGCAGCTTATGCAGGCGCTCCGGCGTCAGCCCGCGCGCCGGGTGCATCTCGAAGCTCTGCGTCAGCCAGCCGAGCTTCGACGTTTGCGGTTCGGCCAATACCTGACTGTCGATCGGGTTGCCGTTGATGTCGACGATCTTTGCCATGTTTCCCTCTACCATGCCCCTTGTCCGAAGCGTCCACCAAGTGACGCTCCGTCTTTCGAATTACCGCCGCGCTTCGGTACGGCGATGTATCCGCCGGTCGCGAAGTGCGCGCGAGACTGCGCGATCATCCAGAGGATGTGCAGCGCGGTTAAACCGTCGAAGTGGTGATCGCCCTGCGGCTCCGGCCATTCGTCCAGCTCGGCGAGCAGCGTCGTCAATCCGCTGTTAAACAGAATCGACGGTGCAACGCGATCGGTCACATACGGTTCCAGCGAATCGATACGCAGCTCGGGCGCGACGGTGGCGGTCACGCCGACGAGCGGCAGCGGCTCACCGGCGCGGAGCGCGGCCTTGATCAGATCCTGGCGCGCCCATTCGTACGCGTTGTTGTTCTCGAAGCCGAACGCAAGGCATTTGTATTCGCGCTGTACCTTGATGAGATCCGATTCCAGCTTCGACGGCACGCGCCGCTTGATCTCCGCATAGACAACATGGAGCTTGCGACTCGGCACGTCCAGGCCGCCGACCAGGATCGCGGACGGATCGGACTTCTCGTTACGGCCCATAGACGGGTCGCATGCGCCGAACATCAGCCAGGACTGCAGCCGCTGCACCCAAAACGTGATGTGCCCGAACACCTTGTCATCCTCGGTGCGTGGGTCGCCCTGCATCTCGGTCGCGAATGCGCGCGGCGATTTCGCGCGCTGGCGCATCAGGTAGAACAGCGTGCGGACGGACGGCCACGACGTCACAGCACCAGCGTCCATCGCTGCCTGGTTGGCGACGTAGAACCTGTACGACGGCAGATCGGTGTCGGCGATCGACTCACCACGTGCGGCAGCGGATTCGATCGCCGGCTTGTCGTCGTTCAGCATCAGTGCTTCGCACTGTTCCCACAGATTCATGTTCGTCGGCATGTGCGCGATCGCGCGGAAGTGGTGGACGATATGGCCGATCGTGCGCTTCGCGCGCGAGATCGGATCATCCTTGTCCAGCACCGTGCCGACGCCGATGTATTTCACGCTACCGTCAGGCGGGCCGAGGTAATCGATCGCCTTTTCCAGCCACGTCCAACGATTTTGGCGCTCGGTCGGACTCTTTGCTTCGGCGTCGGTGATCAGGTCATCGCCCATCAGTACCTTCGGACGGCTCGCGCCGTGGAACGTACCGCGAATCGCCTGCTCGGCACCGAACGGCTCGACCTTGACGCCGTTCTTCGTGATGAACTCGCCGACCTTCCACTTCGCAGTCTTGCCGCACACTTCCGGGAAGTCGAGCTGGAGCGATGCGTTAGCGGTCAGCTCCGTTTTAACGACTTCGAGCAGCTTGGTCGGCAGAGACGTTTCGGCACCGAGCAGAATGATGTAGTCGAGGAATGACGGCACTTCACCGGTCCAGCCGACTTCGCTCCGGATTTCCTCGCGCTGCAGTAGCCCCTGCACGACGATGTACACCGGGCCGATCTTCGTGCACATGGACGACTTCGCCTCGCCCCGTGGCGCGACCCACCATTCACGGGAGCCGCCAGCCTGGCGCAGTAGCTTCGGGAACCGACTGCAGAAGTGCGCCTGGAACAGCGAAGGCGTGCCGCGAATGTGGTGCGGGAAGTATGTGTACGCGAAGAACTGGTAATCGCCGTCGACGAGCACGCGTCGACGGCGCTCCAGGCGTGCGGCCGGTGACGGATCGAGGCCCGTTGCATGGGCCTCGATGTCGCGCCGCAGTTCGGCCTGCAGCTCGGCGATTTCCTTGTGGAAATCCTTCTCCGTGAACTTCTGGACCATGTCAGTCCGCCTTCGCGTCGATCAGTGCTTGGTGGAGCTTGTACGCGTCGATACCGTCGAACAGGTTATGCGTCACGTAGATCACGCTGCCAGTGACCACCTCAACAACGAGGCGCGTATCACGTTCACGATGTTCGATACGGGCGCTAACGACGTGAGCAGGATTCACCGCGTTATCGCGGGTCAGTTTAAAAAGCATGTCGTTACCTCAACCGTAGGCCGTGGCCAGCTCGTCTCCGAACGGGCCGAGGACGTCGGCGAACGCACCGACGTGCTCCGGATAGCGATCCTTGATGAACGTCGCCAGGCGCTGCACGACACCCATCGCGATCGCCAGCTCGTTCGTCTCGGGCAGCACGCGCTTCGACGCGTTGATCGTCTTGTTGTACGCGTCGGCGAGGCTGGCCAGCATCGCGACCTTGTCGGCCGGCTTCATCTCGGCGCTGTCCAGCTCGTCCATCGTCGCCTGGTATTGCGTAACCATCCCGGCAAGCATCTGGCGCGCTGCGCCCTCGATACCACCGCCGGCGAGCAGCTGCGCCGCCTGCGCCTTCTCCCAGTCGTCGCCGGCCACACGTGCGTCATCCTTCCACCGCCGCGCGGTGGAATAGTTGACGCCGCTCTTCATGGCGGCGACTTCTAGCGACAGCCGGTCGAACACGAATGCTCGACGGACCTTGTCGCGAACTTCCTTCGAGTAGGCCATGCGCGTTACAGACCGAGCTTCGCGCGTGCGAACGAGATACCCATCGCGACGATGCCACCAGCCACGGCACCAGCACCCGCGCCGGCTGCTGCGCCGTACTTGATCGCGCGCTTTTCGACCTTGGCCATCTGGTCTTTCAGTTCGTCGACCCCGGCGTCGATCTTCCGCAGCATCTGCATTTCGGGGCTGTCGCCCGTATTGACGTCGCTCATTGCTTGTCCTGTTTCTTGTCCAGCTTGTTGTTGATGTCGGTCAGCTTCTGGTCGATACCGCGCAGACCGTCTCGGAATTCGTCACGCACCTCGCGATGCTCCGAACGTGGCACGTAGTCGCGGGCCATCATTTCGCGTACCGCCGCGATCGCTTTCTGGAACTCGCTGTCACGGGTTTCATTCGCCTTCAGCTTTTCCTGCACGCTGCGAATCCATGACATGCCGAACAGTTGGACCACGCCGAGCAGCAACGTGAACACGCCGATCAAAATCGCTGCCGGGTCGAGCGTCACTTGCATGGATACCTCCGGTTCAGCACCTGCTCGCGGCGCTCCTGGCATTCGATGCAGAAGCGACATCCCGGTACCGCGCGGCGGCGCTCCTCAGGAATTGGCTCGCCGCATGCCTCGTTCTGGCAGAAAGGCTCGGATTCCGCGGTGCTTCGTGCTGGCCGCGTTGCGGCTGCGATCGCGAGCGCGCGATACTGCTCTTCGATGTCGCTCGCGTGGTCAAAGTCGTCCATCTATTGCTTGTCCTCGTCGTCGGGAACGGCTGCCTTCACGCCTTTCAGTTTCGATTCGGTGTTGCGGCTGCGGGCAGCGTAGTCGGTGAACCAGTCGAGGACGTCCTGCTGTGATACCCCGGAGTCAATGGCGGCATCGGGGCCGGTAATTCCAGCAATGCCGCCGGAATCGGTGCTTGCCTGCAGGGCACCGTCAGCGGAATCGGGGATGCCGGCTGCTGCGTTCCACAGGCGGACAAAGCCCCGAGTGAACACACACTGATAAACAGTGACGGCAGACGCAGCGGCCGCAGCACGCGGCACGGTCGATACATGAGGTTGCGCAACAGCATCGATATGCTCCTTGAGGGTGCCGATCTGGGTCGTGGTCGTGCCCTGGTCGGCGAGGAATTGAACCTCGGCGTGCTGGCCGCGCAGGACGTTGTCGGCATACTTGCCAAACGCCTGGCTCGCGGCCACTGCGGAATCGCTCGCCTGCCGCGCCTTGTAGTCGGATAGCGCCTGGTTGCCTTTCGCTTCGGCGACGCCATAGCCGTGCTGATACGTTGCAGCGAACGCGAACGCGATCAACGCTGCTGCGGCGATAGCCGCGACGACCTTCGCGTACTTACTGATCATTTCCACCAGATGCCTCCTTTGGCGCGCGACCGCGCCACGCACCGATCGCCTGGATGACTGCGGAGTAGCCGCCGACGCAGCCGAGATAGATGAGCCAGGTATCGAACGTGAGCTGATTTCGAACGCCCTGGTAGATGAACATGCCGGTCGCGACGGCCGACGCGATGTTCGGCCAAAGCTTCGCGTGCGACAGCTTGCCGTCGTGGCCGGTGATGAGGTCGCAGATGTGCATCGAGTCGCCCCTTTGGTTAGGCGATCGCGACCGTACCACCCGCAGCCTTGTATGCGGCGACGAGCATTGCGATGTCGTTTTGATGCTGGCCGTAGTCGTTACCGGGCAGCGACGCCCAGATGTTCGAACACGCTTTGATCGCAGCTGCGATCTGCCCGGATGCGATCAGCGGAAGCGCACGGCGTTCACGAATCTGCTGAATTGCGATGAGGTCTTGCGACGTCGGGCTGAAGTCGCGCAGGTTGAGCTGCTTTGCATACGGCGCGTAGTAGCGCGACAGCAACTGGTAGCGACCGGCAGCGGTGGAGTTCGTCTCTGCGTTGTAGACGTTGGGATGAGTGGTGTACGAACTGAACGTCAGCAGCCTGGCCGGCACGGTGTAACGGACACCCGCGCTGTTCTTCTTCTGGATCGGCCCGTGCGAGCCGACCAGTACGTTATAGCCGTCGTCGCTGTTCTGACGTGTCCAGCTATCGATCTCGCTCGCGGCGAGCATGTCGAGGAAAGCGAGGACGTTCTTGCCGCCGACTACCTCTGCACTGATGCGTGCCATTTATTTTTCCCATACGTTGCAATATGGGACGACTCTATTGGGGCGCCGGTAATCCTCTCAGATGTCTCATGTCAGTAAGTGGAAAGCCCCTCGAATAGAGGGGCTTCGTAGTGGCATCAACGGCGACCGAATAGCAGTTTTTCAGAGGATTTTGGACATGTCCAGCTTTCGGTAGTGTCGCCGCTCTTGTCGGTCGTAATCACCGACAAGCATCCGCGCGCTGGAGGCTTTCCTGGTTCGCCCGACCCGACGACGCTGATTGTAGGCGATGGCGGATTGGCAATGTCGTTTCTGCAGGCAGAAAGAGATTCGAGATACCTCTTGCGATTTTTTTCAAGGAACCGTGACGAACCGGAACGTGCCTTCTCGACTTGCGCTAACCACATATTTTCCGCTGCGGCACCAACTGATGCGCAGTGAGAAAACGGCCCCGTTCCAGTATTGCCAAATTTTGCCTCGACTTCGCGAGCAAGTGATGCAACCTGCTGGCTATGTTCTGGGACTTCCGGTGTCAGCCCGCCTATCCGGTAGCGCTCCGCAATTAGGTTCCCTCTGGCAACGGCGGTCTGTACAGTTTGTAGAGCGGTCCATGCTTCCGGCTTCAATTTCTCGTATGCCGCAATATCTGCTGAATTGTCGCCGATGACGGAGAAGCGCGACTTTTCGGCAGTAGCTGTCGAGACACCTGTGATGCAAGCGATACCGAGCAGGATCAACTTCATTTTCAATCGCATGACTCTCCCGATTGGTCTAGTGGTCTGGTATTCGAATACGGCTGAAGGCCCGCCAAATTGTGCCACGGCCAGGCGATGCTTCATGGTTCGCTATCGAGAAATGAAAAAGCCCTGCGTAAAGCAGGGCTTCGTTCAATCATAGAATCAGCCTCGTTTAGAACAGTTCTGCCTGGGGCACAGATCGTGCACCAGCATCCGCTCGCTTTAGAATGCGCCAGATATGTCGATCAGCCATCTTGTACCGAAGCGCGAGCTGTGTGACCGCGTGAATGGCCGTTTGCTCTCGCGTCAACGTGTCGAACTCAGCACGAATGTTTCGATACATGGTTTCGCGAAGTGCCGTGGCGCAGCGGGGTATGTACAGTACGTCTCCGCCAAAGTGCGCGGTCAACCGATTGGCAGCGTCGTCTCCGACTATTTCAGCAAGTGCCTCGTAGCGGATTTCCCCGAGACGGGACCGACGCATTGAGACCGGGAAGGTTGTTCCGCCAAGCTGGTTGACGAGACGCATAGCAGCCGAAAATCCGATCAGCTTTACGATGGTTTTAACGACATCAGGTAGCAGGTGCTCAACCCCATCAAATTTCATGTTGACCTCCGCTTCGCGTCGATCTGCAGCGCGGCGATCAGCTTGCCAAGCATCTCGCCATCGCAGAACTCGATCGCATCGACCTTGCAAATGCGTCTGACCATGCCGTCGAGATACGACCACGGCCGGCCGGCCGACGCGAGCAGCGCCTCGATCTTCTTCAGGCGCTGCTCGCGTGAGCCGCCGACGTTCGGGCGTCGACCGTTCGGGCGCTTCGGTTGGAAACCGCAACGCTCGAAGTGCTTCAGCAGCTTGTGCGCGCCCTCCGGCGTCAGATCCTTGGCCGAGCTAACGCCGGCGACGCTGCGCAGCACCGTGCGGTACTCGTCGTCGGTCATCGCCAGTTGCTGCTTCGCGATGTGAATCTTCGACAGCGTCGTTTTCGCGATTAGCATCACGACCTCCACCAGCGCCGCAGCTCGCGACGGCAGAGACAGACCAGGAACACGATGCCGACCATGATGATGACCACGTCAGACATTGGTGGCCTCCGGTGCGGTGACGGCGACGGACGTATTGACGGCCACACCCACGGAGACGAGTGTGACCGACTGACACACTCGCGCGAAGTGGCGAAGCATCGTGCTCGGCGTGTTCCACGACGGCATGTAGTACGTCGACGTCTTGTCCAGGTTCGGGAAATACTTCCGCGCGTTTCGCTTCCCGAATTGCCTTTCGATCTTGGCGCGCTCGGACGGCTTGTAAGCGCTAAACTTCGCCGGCCGGTAGAACCGATGCTCGGGCGCAGCTTCCTTCAGATAGTCGCCCTTGAACCAGCCATTCACGTAGACCATGAGGTCGTATCGGCGCGGTTTCGTCCGTTGCACCTGGATCGTGATGGTGTTGCCATCACAACGAAGCACGACGCAACCGAACGGGAACGACAGCTCGGTGTCGATGCGCTGAAGATCCTCTTTCGACAGTTTCGACATGACGGCTCCTCAGATCACGGCGAGGTCGAGGCTGATCGCGCGATACTCCTCGGTGTCCTCGATGCGTTCGTACAGACGGATATACGGCTTGCTGCCCGTGACTCGGATGCTGTCAACGATCGCGCGCATTGCCTTCGTCCACTTCGGATCGTCGATCGCCAGGCGGCGCAACGCGAGGATGCGGCCGGTGTTCACGTTGCCTTCCTTGTCGACCTGGAACGCTTCGTTGATCAGCACCTTGACCTTGTCGTTACTGCCTTCCGTCCATTCGCGCAGGCATTCGTCGATCAGTTCCTTCGCCGCCTGCAGGCGTTCGTCGAATTGCAGGTGCTCGGCGATCTGGCGCACGATCTTGTACTGACCGTTGAACGTGATCAGGGAAATGTTTCCCTTCGCGCCACCGACCTTGACGCCGTACTGTTCATGACTGGTTTCGACGAATGCTGCGATGTCCCCGAATGCACGCGCCTTGAAGTCGGCCATTGCCGACTGCAGGCGCTTGGCTTCGTCGATCAGCGACGTGATTGTCTGGTCGCGCAGCTGGTCGATCGGCGCGACCAGCGATTCAGGTACGAGGCGGCCGCGTGCGTCCTGCACGTAGCCGGCCGGGATGTGCTGTTTAGTCATGGATTTTTCCTTCTTGCGAAAATGAGTTCATTTCTTTCGTGATGCGGCGCAGTTCGGACAGGCTTTGTGCGACACCTTCCGTTACCTGACGCGGGCCGGTCTGTTGTGACGTGGCGATAACGTCAGTGATGTCTGGTGGAGGCGAGGCGCGCGCTTCGGGCGTGCCGAGTCCGGAATGCCCCTGACGTTGGCGCTCGGCGTGCGCTTCGTCTCGCGACTCGGCCTTGTCTGCAAAGCCGGCGAGCACCTCCAACAGATACCCGTGGCTCTTCAGCGGAAGCTTCAAGCGACCCTGGTCGCGCTGCGACAGCATTTGCTCGAAACCCTGTCGCCAGTAATCGATCGGGCACGCCCAGGTGCGGCCGTTCCGTTCGATCTGAGCGGAACGGATCATCGGAGCCAGCTCGTTGACCAGGGCCGCGATGCGCGTGTGGCTCATCTGGCTCTTGGCCGGCGCGAACAGACCGATGTACCGCAGCAGCGGTTTGATGAACGACTCGCCGGCCGGGTGCGCGTCCACAATCGCGTTGAGCGCCTCGCGCGGTGCGTCTTCGGCAAACACCACGTCGAGGCTCATCACCGCGCGACAGTTCGGGCAGCAGATTTGCGGAAGCGGCATCAGTGCACCTTGCTCTTGTCGCCGTTCTTCACCACGACGTGTCGCTCGCAGAATGTCGCGACGGCGCGCGACAGGGCATCGTGATCGCCCTTGATGTGGCTGACGACGATCACGGACACCTCAGCCGTCAAGGACTTCATCACGCCTTCGAGCGAGGCGAGCTGCGTCGAGATTTGAATGCCGGCTCGGTTCATGACGTCGACGGCAGTGCGCAGTTCTTCCACCGTCTTCATGGCCCACGGATCGTTCGTGCCCGCGTTGTATGGCGGCACTTCCTCCTGTCCGAACTCACCGCGCACCGTCTCCATCCACTCCTGGAGCTGCCGGCACTCCCGACCCTCCCGAACTTCCTCAAGCGACTGACGCAAGCGCGGGCTGGCTTCGAGCTGCGCCTCGAGGATCGCGGCAACACCGCGAAAGTCACCGACAATGTGCTGCAGCAGCACGCGATTGATCAACCCGACGAATTCGCGGCCGACCTTGTCGCGCTCTTCGATCGCCCCCCAGTAGGCGAGCAGGTCGGAATTCGCCCGATGGAGTTCGCGGCGCAGCTCGGCAACGCTGTCGAGCGCGTCGGGATTCGCAAGGGTTGGGCCTTGGCTGATATTGATCGTCATGCCTGGCTCCCTGCGATGGCTTCGATGTTGATGCAGTCGACGAACGCCAGGAGGCGAGCGGTTTCCTCACGGTTCAGGTCGACCGTTTTCCGGCCCTTCGTGATCGTCAGGCAGCCGGCCGTGGAGAAGCCGCAGACGAAGCCTTCCGGCGCAGCCGGGAGACTTGCCGCTTTTCGCGCTGCTTTTGTCACCGTTTGATTGGTGCCGTCGAACTCGCGCACCAGCTCGGCACTCGCGTAATACAGGTTGATCGGTGACGACCCGTCCATGGGCTTCTTCTCGCAACGCACCCGCCCGCCGGCGATGTACGTTTGGATGCGCGGCTGAATGTCCTTTGCGTCCATATCCAGCGCGTCGGCGAGCTGCGCACCAGAAAATCCGGGGTTGTCGATGATGGCCTGCAGAATCTGCTTTATCGTTGCCATGGTGGTTCCTTTACGTTAATTAAAAAGGACTACTTATCTAGTGATATGTATTGCCGGGTTGTATCGAGTCGCTTCTTCCTAGTGGCCGTGTTCGGTCCAGAGGACGCGGACGTCACCGACCTTGAATTGCCCGGTGCGATAGCGGCTGTTGCCTTCGATGCCGGTTCGGTAGTAGGTCGCTTCGCCGGCCTCAACCATCCGCGCACATTCGGCGCACGTCTGAATCTGAATCGTGGGCTTCGAGCCGTTCGAGAACTCGATGCCGATCACGACGAAGCCGCGTTCGGTGAGCGTCTCGATCGTCGAGGCGATGCGCAGCGCGGCGAGCTGCATGATCTGGTTAATGTTGACCGTGCCGTGCGCGGATACTTTGGCGAGGGATTGCGGGTTCACTTCGACTCTCCTTTAACGGGACGCAGCGGGCAGTTGCGGCACGTGCGCCAGTGGCTCAGGTCCATCGGGTTGTTGATCGGTGCACGGCGATTGGCGAAGGACACGCATACCGTCAGCGAGATCAGCTGCCCGGTATGCGTGCACTGCACCTGTCCGAACGTCTTCAAGACGCGGGCTGCGACGCGATCGGTTTTGCCGGGGTATTTGCCCGACAGGACAAGCGAAACGGTCGTTCGTGAGACATCGAGCAGCTTGGCCACGTCGGTCTGCGACGTCGCGGCGACGGCTTCCCGAAGCATGGCGAGCCAATCCGGATCAGCATGCGTCATGGTCCGGCTCCTCTTGCCACACGATCTTCCCGAGGTTCGGGTCGTACACCGACTTCGTGCGTTGAATCATCGGCGGGCGCGGACCGGTGTACTTCGCCGTGATCAGGCGATACCGCGCCTGTTTCGCGCCCTTGCCACGGATGTACGGGTGCCCCGGATCGACGATCGTCAGATAGCCGGCGTACGACAGGCTTTTGATATAGGACTGCGCCGTAGAGTCGGTGATCGAGACGTCGGTGGTCGACGCACGCATCGCCAGCTCACGCGGAGTGAAGTCGCCCATCACACGCATCGTGCGCCACATGTTTTCGTTGCCACGCGACTGCATCACCGGCTTGCCGTAACGGTCGAGGCGCGGCGCTTCGACGCCGACGTCTCGGGCGAGCCGATAGTGCTTCCGCTCGTTGATCGCCTTGCGTTCGCCGATGGGTTCGACGAAGCCGCCGAGTTCGAGCGTCTGCAGGTACGTATGAACGGTCGATTTGTCGACATCCGATGCGCGGACGATGGTGTGCGGCGTGAAGTCGTCGCGCTGTTTTCGAATCGCTTCCCACATGCGCTGGCGCGGCCCCTTGCCGCCAGTCAGTTCGAGGTGAGCGGGCTTTCTACACATGGTCAAACCCTCCCGTCGCACCAGCAAGGAATGCAAGGACGGCGACGTGGAACAGCGCCCAGGCAGCAAGCGTCGCCCACGAGAGCAGTTCGAGCCAATCGTGGGCGACCACGCAGCCAACAAGCAGGATGGCCACGGCGGTACCGGATACGATCATGATGAGCAGGTGGATACGCTCGGCCGCGCATGCCATCTGCGGCGTGACGACGTTGTTGTGTTCGTGCATGTCGTTCACCTCACGCACGACGCTTCGGTGCTTCGCCGGTGTACAGCTCGCCCTTACCCCATTGAGCAAGGTCCATCTCATTCATGCCGACCTTCAGCGACTCCTCCTGGATACGTTCGAGGTTGACGCAGACGCGGCGCACCGAGCCGTGTGACAGCTCGACCAGACGCGTCAACAGATCGTCTGCAATCTTCACGTGTCGGCAGTAGAGGTCAGTGAGCTGGCGCGCATCATCGATCGTGACAGGCTGCGCCGGCACCCATGCCAGGACACGGCCGTGCATGCGCTCATACCGCTTGAGCTTCGCCGGCAGCGCTTCTTCGCCGATCATCAGGATCGGTGCTTGGCTGGACTCGTACAGATCGCGGACCAGTTCGACGGCGTTGCGGTCGACCAGGTGGTCCATTTCGTCGATGATCAGCGGCCGGCCGCTCGCGGCGAGTTCTTCCGCGACCTGGTCAGCCATCTCCGGGATCGTGCCGGCCGGCTTGATACCCATCTCGAAGAGGATCGCCTTGAGGAAATGCTTCTTCGTCCAGACCGACTTCGCCTGTACATAGCGTGCGCGGCGGGCGTTCGCCACGGCCAGCCCGGCCATGCTCTTGCCATAACCGGACGGCCCGTAGAAGCACACCAGACCGGGCAGATTCGCACTGCGCGAGATAGCGCGCTCGATGGCGATATCGCACAGGTTCAGGTTGGTGATCTGGGCGATGCCGCCGGCTACCGGTTTGAGCGTGGTTTCGTGTTGTGTCATGATTGGTCCTGTTGTTATTACTGCTGGCTGGCGAGCTGCCACTCTTCAGCCTGTTCCGCGCGGCGCTTCTGCGCCGCGAACTCTTTGGTCAGCGGGTACGTGCCGTACCACCGCAGTTCTTCCTGATCGGGTACACCTCCGGTATCAATGTGTTGATGTAAGGCTTGCCACCGGGCAAACCGCTGTTCAGCCGTTTCCGGTAGTTCGAAGATTTCGGCCGTGGCCGGTGCCGGCTCGCTGACGCGGACGGGAGTGGCGGTCACCTCGATCACTGGTTCCGCGTCGACGAAGCGGCGATTCAGTGCATCGCGCGTGATGTCTCCGAATCCCGGGATCGTGATGACCTCGGGGGTATCGAGCGTGAGCGCCGGCTGTCCGATGCGCTCGGCTTCGACTTCGTCGAGCTTCACCTGCAGGCGCTGCGCGCGGGCGTCCGCGCGCTTCTCGCGGGCCTGCTCGACATACGACATCGGCATGTAGTGGGCGGTGTTCGCGCCGGCCTCGGCCTTGCAGATGAACCGCCCCGTCGCACCTTCGTAGACCCACACGAACTTCGCGTCGTGGATGTCGTAGGCGACATGGACCGTCTCGCCGTGGAATTCTTCGAGCAGGCCGCTGAAGTAGTGGTTGTTCAGCAGGCGCACCTCGCCGCGCTGGACCGTGCGCTCGATACGCGGGCGGAACACGCGGTCTGCCTCGTCGGCCGCGAGTGTGACCGGCTGCCAGCCCTTCGCTTGGAATGCTGCGAACGCTTCGTTTGGCGACATGTGACGACGGCGACCATTCGCCGGATCGTTCGTCATCGGCAGCGAGCGGTGAGGGCGAGCGTTGTACGCGTCGATCTGGTCGTTGCAGAAGTGCATGAACGCATCCCATCCCATCAAGGGCATCACTCCGCCATGCTTGATCGCGCCGCGCGTAACCTTGAAGTGCGCCAGCTTCGCTTCGCGATCCATCGGCGCGCCCATATAGCTGGCGAGCGTTTTGGCTCCTGTGACCCACAGGGTCTGGTGCAGGCGTTCGATCACGCCGCGCGCCTGGGAGTTGTAGGGAAGCGAATGCGAGACCTCGAAGCCGAGCTGGCCCGTGATGCCGGTGCCTTCGGCCTGCAGCATCGCGTTGGCATAACCCGATCCGCGGTCGACGTAGAAAATGGCGAGGACGCCGTTACGTGTCGAGGCGTGACGCAGCGCATCCAGTACCGCAATCGCCGATTCCGCCAGGCCGATCGAGAAACCGACAGCGCGACGCGTGGCGATGTCGACGATCGTCGTGATCTCGGGACGGAACGGCCGGCCGTGCAGCGGATGCTGTACCTCGGCGTCGAACGTATGACCGTCCGCGCTCCATACATCGTTCGGCAGCAGCTGGTCGAACGAGCGTCGAATGAACGGGCGAATCGTCTTCAGCTCACGGGCACCCATCCGGCCGGCCTCGACGGCAACCCGGCCCATCTTGCCGAGGAAGCGGCGCACCTGGTGGATCGTCGGGAACGCCCAATCGCGATTACGCATGCGGTAGGCGTTCTCGAACTCCCGATAGGCGAGTTCGACAGACGGCTTCTGCGGCTGCTGATAGTGGACGAGGAACGCCTTCGCCCAGGCCGGCACCGTGAAGTCGGGCTGTGGCACTTTGGGCGCCAGCGTGCCGCTCTTCGCCTGGCCGAGATACCTCTTCAGCGTGCGGATGCTCGGGAAGCCATCTCCCTTGCGACCGCGCTGGTCACGTGCGGCGCGCAGCATCATGACGAGGTGATCGTCGAGCGTGCCGGCCTTGGCCTGCGTCAGCAACGTTGTCATCGCAGCTTCGCGCGAGACGTGGCACTGCGCCATGATCCGATCCAGCCAGGTCAGAATCCCCTGGCGAGCATCCGCGCGCAGGCGTTGCGAGTCGGTTTCAATCAGATCGACTTGCCTGATAACGGTGGACGCTTCTTGGACGGGCAGAACCTCTGCACCGGTCACGAGTGCCCGCGCCGCTGCTGCCTTGATATGCGCGACGACACGTTCGGGCGGGCTGTATTCTCGGCGCATGCCACCACGGCCTTGCTTTTCAACGAATGGCCAGCATTCGCGCTCGGCGGTGAGGCGAACGTTGTCCCGGTTCGTCGGAAGACCCGGCAATTGCATCTTGGCAAGTTCCGCAGCGCTGTAATGCGACTTGATCTCGATCTGGTGCATGGCGGTCACACGCTTCCGTTCTTCTTGATTCGGCGCATGATTTGTCCGAGCAGCTTCTCGTCCATCTGACCTTCGATCGCGCGCTGTTTGGCCTTGATGTGCCGGTCGATGACGGTCATGGCCCCCAGTTCGGCGCACAGCGCTTCATCGGCGGTGAGCACTTTCCGGCCGAAATGTGCGGCGAGCCAATCGAGCGGGGAGAATTCCTGACATGCTTGGATCAGCGCGAGAAACGCATCCGTTGGGATTCGCCGATCGGCCTGGCTCGGCGCGACCCACAGATCGATGCTCGCTTTCGTCACAGGGCGGCCCAGAATTTCCGACATGGCCTCGGCTACGCGCTCGCGAGAGATTCCCTTCGTGAACGCAGCATCCAATGCAGTTACGAGCGATTGACGAATCCCCGCATCGAGGGCGTTTTCGCCCTTGACCGCGACGACGCCCGTCTGCGTCTCGATCGCGAAAACATCGAAGTTCAATGCCAGTTGGCTTACTGACCCGGTTGTCTTGGTGGTACGGCTGCGGCGCGGCATATCGGTCCCGTGGCTGTAAAGTGGAGTATCTGCATTGCGTTAAAATCACTGCAGTAAAGCTATGCAGTTCCGTTAGCGAATTCCTCTGAGGGTTCGCTGATATGCTTGTGGGCGTAACGGGGTCGAATGCGTCGACCGTCGGGTGTCCAGCGATCGGGCCAGAGTTCATAGGCCGCGATCCCGAGGAATTCCGCGATCGCGATCTCCCCGGAATACACGGGACGGCTCAAGGCATTGCGGACGGTCGAGGTCGGCAGATTCCGCACTCGAGCAAGCTCGTTCATGGTGGTGCCGCGCTTGCGAATCGCGGCCTTGATGTCCTCTTTGTGCCAGCCTTTGGCGGGGGACTGCTCCATAGAGACTCCTTTTTCGCAAACCGGTGACAGCCGGTTTTTTGTTCGGGTGTTAATCCCGAAGGTCAGTTTTAACGAAGCCTAATTGCATTGAACTGGCGTGTCAAGCAATGCAATCACGCCAGATCGACGCCGAGCGCGCGCCCAACCTGTAAGTTGTTGTTTATTAAAGAGGTTGGCGTGCCGATGGAGGCTTCAAAAACTGCATTGACGTTAGTGCAGTAATTTGAGGTGAACCGCATTGAAGAAGCTCTATAGCGCGTCGGAGATCGCAGCGATGAAGCTGCCAGGGCTGCCGACATCACGCGACAACATCCGAGCCAGGGCGGAACGGGAGGGGTGGTATTTCGAGGAATTGACGGGGCAAGGCGGAGTTCGTCGGGTCTTTTCGATCCCGGAGAAGTACCTTGGCGCTACCGCTGGCGCGAAGGCACGCGCTCAGATCGACCAAAATCTGAACTCCGCGCGGGAGCAGCATAAAACCGAAGGGATGGCCGATGCGGACCTACTGGCAAGCATCATAGAGGGCGTGGAGCGGTTCGCGGAGCGCAACGGACTGGTTCTTACGGCCGACCGAAAGGCCGCCTTTATCACGTTGTTTTACCGCTATTTCCGGGAGGAAGGCACGGTTGACCAGGAGACGCTTGGGGAACTGATGCGTAGGGTCGGCTAGTTACACAATCCGAAATGGTTTGCGCTAAAGTTTCAACGCCGTAAGAAAAATGTTTAGCGGCCGTAAGTTACGTTGAAATCATATGACCATTTCCGGGGTAACGCTGTGAAGGCTTTAAAAGAAGACATTTCAGCGCTGATCGACCACAAGCTGCAGGTCGAATTGGAGCTGATGATGCGCCAGCTTGACGAGGACGCGGGGTATGTGAGGGTTGGGCTGCAACGCCGTCCGCGCGGCGATGCGGCAAACGATGAATCGGTCGCTGAGCCTGGGCCAGCAAGGTCGACCGTTTTTTTTCGCGAAGATGATGCGCCTGATTCGGCGCTACGCGAACATCGGTTAAGCCGCGAGCAAGCGCGGATGGTGGAAGACTTTCCGCCGTTTTCTCGCCCGCGCAGTCTGCGGGCGAGATTGGGTCAAAAACTGCGCAAAATCGGCCGATTTTCGCGCGTTTTTTTGCAAAACTTGGAGAGGCGCTTTGCGGCGTTCGAAACGGCGCTAACGCCCGTCTGGCTTGAGTTTCAGGCCAATTTTTCTCAGCTTCTCCTCGGTGTCAAATCGATCACCCCCCCACAGCTCGGCCGCCGACAGCGGCCGCAGCAGCCCGGGCTGGCGCATCAGCATGTCGAAGCGGCCGCGACAGCCCGGATTGTCGATGTCGACCGACGCGCCAGGAAATGCGTCGTCGATTGCTGCATCGAGCGCCGCGGCATCGCCGATCTCGCGAATCGTCTGCAGCGCGGCGGCCAGGTCGGCACCGTCGTCCGCAAGCACCGGTGTGTGCGTGCCGATGTGCGACTGCCGGGCCGGCGCCTGCGCATCGGTCCGGAAATGATCGTAGAAGCGCCACGAACGGATCCGCTCGCGCACCGCGATCATCTCCGGCGCGCCGACCGGATCGGCGAACTCGGTCATCATGCTGTCGAAGCTCGCGACCGGCTGCGGCACCGTGTGCCAGTCGCCGGAGGCGGTGCGCGTGCGAATCTGCGCGCCCTGCCGGTCGACCAGCAGCGTCGACGGGCGCAGCAGCGCGCCGCCCCAGATGCATTCGCGCTTCACGACAGGATCGAGCGCGAACTGCGAACGGCTCGGAACCGGCAGGCCGAGATCGATCGCATAGCCGAAATCGTCGCCGGCAAAACCGAGCCTGAGGCTCACGGGCCCGCTGCGCACCGTGCCGGTCACCGGCGTGTCGCCGTTCAGCATCGCGCGCGAAAAGCGCTCGGGGCCGGCCCACAGCGTCGACGGCAGCCCGCCTTCGCGCGCGAGCGACGGAATCACGCGGCCCTGCGCGGTGTCAGCAAGCAGCCGCAGCGCGCGGTACACGCTCGACTTGCCGCTGCCGTTCGGCCCCGTGACAACGGTGAGCGCGGCGAGCGGCACGATCAGCTCGCGCAGCGAGCGGTAGTTGGCGATGGCGAGCGTCTTCAGCGCGGTCATGAGAAAGAAAGGGTTGCGGTACGGGCATGCGTTCAGCGGCCTCCGGTGGCCTTTGGGTCGGCCGCTGTGTTGGCCGCCGTGCTGGCGGCAGGCGGCCGCGCGTGCGGCCGCTCGGGATTGGGCTCTTCCGGCGCCGAATCGTGCGGATACAGCTCCATCCTGCTGCGCGGCAGGCATTGCGGATAGCGCGCCTGCAGGTACGCGATCAATCCCTCGCGCACGCGGCAACGCAGATCCCAGCACGCCGACGAATCGGCGGCGCTCACCAGCGCGCGCAACTGCATCGTGCGCTCGGTTGCGTCGGTCACCTGCAGCACCTGCACGCGGCCGTCCCACTCGGGCGCCGCATGGACGAGCCGCGCGAGTTCCTCGCGCAGCGGCGCAAGCGGCGTACGGTAGTCGACCGACAGGTACACCGTGCCGATGATCTCCGAGCTGCTGCGCGTCCAGTTCGTGAACGGGTTTTCGATGATCCACTGCAGCGGGACGACGAGCCGCCGCTGGTCCCAAAGCCGCACCGACACGAACGAGCCGGTGATTTCCTCGATACGGCCCCACTCGCCCTGGATCACGACGACGTCGTCGAGCCGGATCGGCTGCGTGAGCGCGATCTGCAGACCGGCGATCAGGTTGCCGAGCACCGGCCGCGCGGCGATACCGGCGACGAGGCCCGCGACGCCGGCCGACGCCAGCAGGCTCGCGCCGACCTGGCGCACGTTCGGGAACGTCATCAGCGCGGCGCCCGTGCCGATGATCACGATCAGCACCATGACCGTCCGCACGAGCACCTTGGCCTGCGTATGGATGCGCCGTGCGTGCAGGTTGTCGACCGTATCGATCGGATGGGCCTGGATGATCGCGTCGCCGACGCCGGCCGCGAGCCGCACCAGCAGCCAGGTCAGCGAGATGATCGAGCCGACCGCGGCGGCGGTGCGCATTCCGCGCACGAACGACATGCCATCGTCGGCCTGGATCCACAGGAATTCGAGCGCGAGCAGCGCGAGCGTGACGAGCGACGGCTTGTCGATGTAGCGCAGGATCACGCTCATGAGCGGATACGGCTGCGCAATACGCTTGACGATGCGCGCACCGAGTCGATGCACGATCACGACGACAAGCACGACGACGACCGACACGAACAGCGCGCCGAGCCACGAATGCAACGGCGCATCGGCGATGCGCTGCAATTCCTCGATTGAAATCATCGGCGCCCGGGATGCTTCGGTTATGAGGCGCGTCGGCCTCGTCCTGGATGCGTCGGCGATGTCCGGGCGTCGCGCACACCCGGACGCGGCGTCAAATCAGTTGCCGCCCTTGCAGGGAAACGCCTTGCCGAGACCGAGCGACACCGCGGTGCTCGCGTTGTAGTCGGCCAGCTTCGGATTCTCCGCGATGTACTTGCGCACCGCGTCGGTCATCTGCTGCGCCCGGATGTCGGGCGGCAGGCAGAAATACTGCCCGACGCGCGGCCCGGTGGTGCCGCCGATCGCGTCGATGGTGTTGTAGACGCCATCGGCGGCGCCTTCGATGTAGGCCGCGCACGACGCTCGCGACTTGACGTCCGTCTTCGCGCACAGCCGGTCGAGATCCGCGCCCGTGAACGCCGCCGCCGACAACGGCACGGCAAACGCCGCGGCACAAAACATAGCCCGCAACATGGTGTTCCTTATGTCAATGCGGCCCGAAGACCGCTCACTGCGCTGACCGGCGCGACGGCCGGACGCCCGCTGCCAGCCGGTTTCCGGCCGACCGGGCGCGCCCCGCCGTCGCGCCGAAACCGTCATTTTGCACTCTTTTGCGCATCTGCCGGCGTCGAGGCGCCGATGCGCACCGTCCGCTTGGTCAGGATCTCGATGGCGTCCGGCGCCTTGTAGTGCTTCGCGAAATCGAGCGCGGTGATGCCGAGCTGGTTCTTGACTTGCGGATCGGCGCCCTGGTCGAGCAGCAGCGTGACCGTCGACGCATGGTTGCCGCGCGCGGCCATCATCAGCGGCGTCGTGCCGTTCGGCGACGCGGTGTCGATGTAGGCGTCGTGGTCGAGCAGAATCTTCACGACCGCGTCCTGGCCGTTGGTGGCCGCGTAGTGCAGCGGCGCCCAGCCCTTCTTGCCGACTTCCGCGCCCTTGTCGATCAGCAGCTTGACGAGCCCGACGTCGCCGTTCAGCGACGCGAGCATCAGCGCGTTCTCGCCGGCCTTGTCTTCCTTCTCGAGGTCGACGTTCGGCGTCGTGGCGAGCGCCGCGGCGACCTTGTCGGACTTCTCGCGCGCGGCGATCACGAGCAGCGGGTCGCCGTTCGGCGCGAGCGTGTTCGGATCGAGCTTGCCGCTCTTGAGTTGCTGGCCGATGTCGGCGATGTCGTCGAACTTGACCGCCTTGACGACAGCGTCGAGCGACTCGGCGTGTGCGCCGGCGGCGGCAAACAGGCCGCTCGCGACAAGCGCGGCGGCGACGAGTGCGCGCTTGGGCAGGTATGTGGTCGGCTTCGTCATTGTTGTGGGCTCCTTCCCTGGGTTGTGGGCTGTGCCGCGCGTCGTTAGCGGGCGATCTTGAACAGCCGGAAAAAGTTTTGCGTCGTCGCATCGGCGAGCGCCTCGACGGCGATCCCGCGTTCCGATGCGATAAAGCGTCCGACATGGCTGACGTACGCAGGTTCATTCGGCTTGCCGCGATACGGCACCGGCGCGAGGTACGGCGAGTCGGTTTCGATCAGCAACCGGTCGAGCGGCACGCGCCGCGCGACGTCCTGCACGTCGGTCGCGTTCTTGAACGTGACGATGCCCGACAGCGAGATATGGAAGTTCTGCGCGAGGGCCTGCTCGGCGACCGGCCACGGCTCGGTGAAACAGTGCATCACGCCGCCCGGCACGTCCGCGCGCTCCTCGGCCATGATCCGCAGCGTGTCTTCCGACGACGAGCGCGTGTGGATGATCAGCGGCTTCATGGTCGCGGTAGCCGCGCGGATATGCGTGCGAAAGCGTTCGCGCTGCCATTCCATGTCGTCGATGGAGCGGCCTTCGAGCCGGTAGTAGTCGAGGCCCGTCTCGCCGATCGCGACGACCTTCGGGTGCGCGGCCAGCTCGATGAGTTCGGCGAGCGTCGGCTCCCGTGCGTCCTCGTGATCCGGATGCACGCCGACCGATGCGTAGACGTTGTCGTGCGCCTGCGCGATCGCGAGCACGTCGGGCAGCGTCTCGAAATCGACCGACACGCACAGCGCGTGCGTGACGTCGTGCTCGCGCATGTTCTCCAGCACGGCAGGCAGGCGGTCGGCGAGACCCTTGAAATTGATGTGGCAGTGAGAATCGACGAACATCGTGTTTCCTGAATACGTAAGGCGGGCGCTCACGCGCTCGCCGGCAATCGTTTCCCCACCCGGCGGAAACAATTCTCGCTCATGCGAACATTTCCCGATAATCGAGAAACAGTTCCTCGAATACGAGCCGCGCGTTGAGCGGATGGTTCTCGACGGTACGCTGGCGCGTCACGGCCTTCATGAAGCGCGCGAACGCATTCGCGTCGACCGCCTCGGCGCAGCGCGCGAGCGCCGTCGCGTGCGTCGGGAAGTAACGCGGCGCGCCCGCCATCCGCTGCGCGAGCAGATCGTACAGCCAGCGCTGCAACCAGCCGAGCACGAGCGGCATCGGCAGCTTCTGGAGCGCCTCGCCGCACGCGAACGGATCGCACGCGGCACCGGCCGCGAGTTGGCCGAGCGTGAAATCGCGCAGCGGCCGATTCTCGTCGCTCGCGAGCGCCAGCGCGGCGAGCGGCGCGCCGCCGGCTTCGGCGAGCAGCGCACGTGCATCGTCCACGCCTTGTGCCGAGAGCCATGCCTGTGCCGTCTCCGGCGCCGGCACGGTCATCGGCCACTGGCGGCAGCGACTGATGATCGTCGGCAGCAGCCGGTCGATACGCGCCGACACCAGCAGGAACACGACGCCCGACGGCGGCTCCTCGAGCGTCTTCAGCAGCGCGTTCGACGCAGCGACGTTCAGCGCCTCGGCCGGATACAGCACGACGACGCGCGCGCCGCCACGGTGCGAGCCGACTCCGCAAAAGTCGAGCAACGCACGCACCTGCTCGATCTTGATTTCCTTGCTGGGTGCGCGCGTCTTTTTGCCGCCGTCGTCCGCGTCGGCCGGCTTCGCATCGTCGGCCGCGCCGGGCGCTTCGCCCGCGAGCGCCTCCGGCAGCACGATCCGGTAGTCCGGATGGTTGCCTTGGGCGAACCACGTACAGGCCGCGCAGGTGCCGCACGGCTCGCCGTTCGGTCGCGGCGCCTCGCACAGGAACCCCTGGGCGAGATGCTGCGCGAACTGCAGCTTGCCGATCCCGGCCTGGCCGTGCAGCAGCAGCGCATGCGGCCATTGCGCACGCAGTTGCTGCAGGCGGTTCCAGTCGTCGGTCTGCCACGGATAGATCATGTGGTGCGTTCCTTGCGTGTTACAGCGCGGCGAGCACGCGTTCGAGCTGCTGGCGAATCTCGGGAATCGACTGCGTCGCGTCGACGATCGCGAAGCGGTGCAGCGCCTCTTCCGCGCGGCGCAGGTATTCGCTGCGCGTGCGCGAGAAGAACGCGTCCGACTCGCTTTCGAACTTGTCGGGCATGCGCGCGGCGCCGCGGCGCTCGCTCGCGATTTGCGGCGCGACATCGAACAGCACCGTCAGGTCCGGCTGGAAACCGCCCTGCACCCAGCGCTCGAGCGTCTCCAGCTTGTCGCGCGGCAGCCCGCGGCCGCCGCCCTGGTATGCGAACGTCGCGTCGGTGAAGCGATCGGACACGACCCAGTCGCCACGCGCCAACGCGGGCTCGATCACGAGCGCGAGATGCTCGCGGCGCGCAGCGAACATCAGCAGCGCTTCGGTCTCGAGATCCATCGGCTGGTTCAGCAGGATCTCGCGCAGCTTCTCGCCGAGCTGCGTGCCGCCCGGCTCGCGCGTGACGACGACCTGCCGGCCGCTCGCGGCCAGTTTGTCTTGCAGGCGTTCGCAGAACCATTGCAGGTGGGTGGTCTTCCCCGCCCCGTCGATGCCTTCGAACGTAATGAATTTACCGCTCGCCATTTATTGACCTCGTATGTACTTGTCCACGGCCTTGTTGTGATCGCCGAGCGTGTCCGAGAACACACTCGTGCCGTCACCCTTCGCGACGAAATACAGCGCGCTCGTCTGAGCCGGATTGATCGCCGCCTGCAGCGAGGCGATGCCCGGCAGGGCAATCGGCGTCGGCGGCAGCCCGCGGCGCGTATAGGTATTGTAAGGAGTGTCCGCCTGCAGGTCGCGCTTGCGCAGGTGGCCGTCGTACGCGTCGCCGAGACCGTAGATCACCGACGGATCGGTCTGCAGCGGCATCCCTATGCGCAGCCGGTTCGCGAACACGGCCGCGACGAATGCGCGATCGGCCGCATGCCCCGTTTCCTTTTCGACGATCGACGCGATCGTCAGCGCGTCGTAAGGTGTCTTGTACGGCAGCCCCGGCGCACGCGCGGCCCACGCTTCGTCGAGGCGGGTCTGCATCAGGCGGTACGCGCGCCGGTAGATGTTCAGGTCGCTCGTGCCCTTGTCGAACAGGTAGGTGTCGGGAAAGAACAGCCCCTCGCCGCTGCCGCGCTGAATCGCGGTGTCCGACGCGCCGATCGCGCGCAGCAGCTCGGCATCGCTCATGCCGGCCGTCGAATGCGACAGATCGGGATTGCCGTCGAGCTCCGCACGCATCCGCTTGAAGGTCCAGCCCTCGATCACCGTCGCGACGTATTCGTTCACGTCGCCGCGCGCGATCTTCTGCAACACTTCATAGGGCGTGATCCCGGTCTTGAATTCGTAGTTGCCGGACTTCAGCCGGCTCGACAGCCCGAGCAGCCGCGTCATCGCGACGAATCCGAACGGCTCGATCGGCACGCCGCCGCGCTTGAGCTGCACCGCGACGCTTTTCACGCTGCTGCGCGGCTTGATCGTGACGTCGAGCGACGCGGCGCCCAGCAGCAGCGGCCGGCTTGCCCAGTAATACCCGCCGCCCGCGCCGGCAGCGGCCACAACGACGACCAGCGCCACGACAGTCGCGGCGCATTTCTTCAGTAGGGACATGGAAACGTGACTCAGGTAAGACCCATATAATACTTGCTCGCCTTCGTCAAAGTCAGGGTTGACTGTTCCCTCATTCCATGAGCACACCGTTCGCTTCACCGGCTGCCCAGGCCGCATCTGCCTCGCTCCCCGTTTTTCCCCGTCCGTCCGCCGCCGATTTCGACGCGCCGGGCGCCTGCATGCCGCTCGCGCAGTTCGGCGTGATCGACGTGGCCGGCGACGACGCCGCGACGTTCCTGCACAGCCAGCTCACCAACGACATCGAGCATCTCGACGCCGCGAGCGCGCGCCTGTCCGGCTATTGCTCGCCGAAGGGCCGCCTGCTCGCGTCGTTCCTCGCGTGGCGCGCCGGCCACGGCGTGCGCCTGCTGGTCTCGAAGGACGTGCAGGCCGCCGTGCAGAAACGGCTGTCGATGTTCGTGCTGCGCGCCAAAGCGAAGCTCACGGACGCGGGCGACACGCTCGCGGTGGTCGGCTTCGCCGGCGACGTGCGCAACGCGCTGTCGGGCATCTTCGACGCGCTGCCGGACGGCGTGCACGTGAAGGTCGACGGCCCGGCCGGCGCGCTGATTCGCGTGCCGGATGCCGCCGGCCGCAAGCGCTACCTGTGGATCGGGCCGCGCGAGGAAGTCGATACGCGCCTCGCCACGCTCGCCGGCACGCTGCCGGTGGTGTCTCCTGCCGTGTGGGACTGGCTCGATGTTCGCGCGGGCGAGCCGCGCATCACGCAGCCGGCCGTCGAACAGTTCGTGCCGCAGATGGTCAACTTCGACGTGATCGGCGCCGTTAACTTCAGGAAGGGATGCTACCCGGGCCAGGAAATCGTCGCGCGCAGCCAGTATCGCGGGACGATCAAGCGCCGCACCGCGCTCGCGCACGTCTCCGGCGAGACCGACACCGTGCATGCCGGCATCGAGCTGTTCCACAGCGACGATCCGGGCCAGCCGTGCGGGATGATCGTCAATGCGGCGGCAGCGCCTGCGGGCGGCGTCGATGCGCTCGTCGAGATCAAGCTGGCCGCGCTCGACAGCGGCACGGTGCACCTCGGTTCGGCCGACGGTCCGGCGCTTGCGTTCGATGCGCTGCCGTACGCGTGGCCGACGGAAGTGTGATGCACTGATAACCCGTTCGCGCGCCGGTGCGCACGTTGCAGCCGGCGCCCGATGTTTCCTGCGAGAGATTCGCCCGATGTGTCTGATTGCCTTCGACTGGCAGCCTGATGCCGCCGCCGGTCCTGTCTTTACCCTCACCGCCAACCGCGACGAGTTCTTCCGTCGTACGAGTGCGCCGCTTTCATGGTGGGAGGACGTGCCGGGCGTGCTGGCCGGCCGCGATCTCGAAGCTGGCGGCACGTGGCTAGGCGTATCGCGCGACGGCCGTTTCGCGGCGCTGACGAACTACCGCGCGCCGTTCGACATTCGCGCGGGCGCGCCGACCCGCGGCAAGCTCGTCTCCGACTTCCTCGGCGGCCCGTCCGTCGCGCCGCTCGATTACCTCGGCGAACTGGCCGGGCACGCGGCCGTATACAACGGCTTCAACCTGCTCGTCGGCGACTGGAAGCGCCGCGAGCTCGCGTGGTTCTGCAACCGCGCGGCCGAAGGCGAAACGGGCGTCGCCGCGCCTGTGGCGATCGCCGCCGGCGTGCACGCGCTGTCGAATGCGCGGCTCGACACGCCCTGGCCGAAAGTCGTGCGCAAGCGTGCGGAACTCGGCACGCTGCTGACCGACAACCCGACGCCGTCGCTCGACGAGCTGATCGAGCTGATGCGCGACACGCATGTCGCCGACGACGATGCGCTGCCGCACACGGGCATTCCGATCGAGCGCGAACGTGCACTGTCGGCCGCGTTCATCGAAACGCCCGAATACGGCACGCGCGGCACGACCGCGCTACGCGTGACGATGAAGGAAGGCGTGCGGCTGACGGTAGACATCAAGGAGCGCTGCGACGACGACGGCTCGCACCGCACCGTGCGCCCGGGCACGTTCGAGCGCGCCTTCACGTTCGACATCGACGCGACGAAGCCGCGCTGAACGGGCGCGCGGCGCTACGGCGCGCGCGCCATCTCGACGTGCCGCACGCCGGCTTCGACGAACGGTTCGCCGACGGCCGCAAAGCCGTGCCGCTCGTAAAACGACACCGCAGCATCCAGCGCGTAGAGCCGCACCACCGGTTCGCCGCGGTGCCGCGCCGCATCCAGCAGCGCGTGCAGCACGGCTGACCCGGTGCCCTGCCCGCGCGCGTCGGCCAGCACCGCGACGCGGCCGATCGTGCCTGACGGCAGCAGCCGCCCGGTTGCGACCGCGCGACGCGCGCCGGTCGCAGTGTCGACCCGATAAGCGACGGCATGGAGCGACAGCGGATCCTCGTCATCGAGTTCCCATTCCGGCGGAATCTGCTGTTCGCGCACGAACACCGCATCGCGGATACGCGCGGCATCGCCGCCAAGCGACGTCCAGTCGCCCGTTTCCACCCAGCCGTCCGTCATCGCTTCCTCCGCGCGGCACCCGCGCCACCGCCAAACGCCGTCAAACGTCGTTGAATGCGGCCTTGAGCGCCGCAACCGCGTCGGCATGCGCGGCGCGTACTTCGGGCACATAGCCGCCCATCTTGAAGAACTCGTGGATCATCCCCGGATAGCAGACCAGCGTGACCGTATTGCCGGCCGCGCGCAGCTTCTCCGCGTAAGCGGCGCCTTCGTCGCTCAGCGGATCGTATTCGGCCGTCGCGATCCATGCCGGTGCGACGCCCGCGAACGACGGCGCATCGCGCTTGCCGTCGAGCGGCGCAAAGCGCCAGTCGTCGCGATCCGACCGGTCGCGCACGTATTGCCCGAAGAACCACTGGATCGTGTCCTGCGTCAGCAGGTAGCCGCTCGCGAGCCGCGCGTGCGATCCGGTGTCCTGGTAGCCCGTCACGCCCGGATAGATCAGCATCTGCAACGCAAGATCGATGCCCGCGTCGCGCGCGAGTACCGCGCAGACGGTCGCCAGCGTGCCGCCCGCGCTGTCGCCGCCGACCGCGAGTCGCGCGGCGTCGATGGCGAATGCGCCGGCCTCGCGATGCAGCCAGCGCAATGCGTCGTCGGCGTCGTTCACCGCGGTCGGGAACTTGTGCTCGGGCGCGAGCCGGTAGTCGACCGACAGCACCGCGCACTGCGCGTCGCGCGCGAACATCCGGCATAGCGCGTCGTGCGTATCGATGCTGCCGACGGTGAAGCCGCCGCCGTGGTAGTACACGAGCGCGGGCAGCGGTTCGGCGAGACTCGGCTCGACCGGCAGGTACAGCCGCGCGCCGATCGTGCGACCATCTCGCGTCGGCACGACGCACGCTTCGACCGAATGCATCGGCGCCGGCGCGATGTCGAGGATCGGCGCGCTCTTCTCGTACGCGGCGCGCGCCTGCTGCGGCGTCTGCTGGTGATAGGACGGACGTTTCGCGCGCTCGACCATGTCGAGCACCTGGGCGATCTTCGGATTCAGCGGCATCGGTGAGGACGGCGCGCTCGGCGCCGTGAACGGACAAGCGTCACATGATGCCACGTGCGGGTCAGACGAGCTGCACGAGCTGTTTGCCGAAATTGCGGCCCTTCAGCAGCCCCAGGAACGCGTCCGGCGCTCGCTCGAGCCCGTGCGCGATCGTCTCGCGGTAATGCAGCTGGCGCGTCGCGACGAGTTCGGCCAGCTCGGCCAGCGCGAGCGGCCATGCGTCGGGATGCTCGAACACGATGAAGCCCTGCATCGTCAGCCGCGAACGCAGGATCAGGCCGGGATTCGCGAGCGGCGCGGCAGCGCCGTCGTAACCGGAGATCATCCCGCACACGGCGATGCGGCCGAACGCGTTCATCCGAGCCATCGTCGCATCGAGCACCGCGCCACCGACGTTCTCGAAGCAGCCGTCGACGCCGTCCGGAGTCGCGGCGGCCAGGTCGTCGGCAAGCCGGCCGGCCTTGTAGTCGACGCACGCGTCGAAGCCGAGCGTGTCGACCACGTAACGGCACTTGTCGGGGCCGCCCGCGATGCCGACCGCGCGGCATCCGGCGCGCTTCGCGAGCTGGCCGACGACGCTGCCGACCGCACCGCTCGCCGCGCTGACGACGACGGTGTTGCCAGCCTTCGGCACGATGATCCGGTTCAGCCCGACCCAGGCGGTCACGCCCGGCATGCCCGTCACGCCGAGCCACGCGGACAGCGGCACCCGCGACGTGTCGACCTTGCGCAGTCCGCTGCCGTTCGACGTGCCGTATTCCTGCCAGCCGAACTGTCCGACCACGTGCTCGCCGACCGCAAAATCCGGATGCCGCGATTCGACCACCTCGCCCGCCGTGCCGCCGATCATCACTTCGTTCAGCGGCTGCGGCACCGCGTACGACTTCGAGTCGCTCATGCGTCCGCGCATGTACGGATCAAGCGACAGGAAATGGTTGCGCACGCGCAGTTCGCCGTCGGCGAGCGGCGCGAGCGGCGTCTCGACGAGCCGGAAGTTGTCGGCGCTCGCGGCACCTTGCGGGCGCGACACGAGCAGGATCTGGCGGTTGACCGTGTTCATTGCTGCCTCCTTCGTTTCATTCATGCGGCGTCGGGGCGGCGGCAGCCTGCGCGCCCATGCCCCAAAACAAAACAGCCCTGCCTGTGACCAGGCAGGGCCGCGCGTGGCAGCGCTTAAGCGTCGCTCGGGCCGGGCTGCGCGTCCGGCGCCGTACGCGTGCGTTGCCGCTTGATGTCGCGACCGACCGCGAGCCGCCGCATGTACTTGAACGTGCCGAGCGCCTTCGCGACGAAGTTGCCGTCGCTGTCGCGCACTTCGCCTTCACAGTACGCCATCGTCGTCGACCGATGCATCACGCGCCCGTATGCGCGCAACTCGCCGCGCCCGGGCTGCATGAAGTTCACCTTCATTTCGACCGTGACAACGCCGACGCCGTCATCGGTCAGGCTGCGCGCGGCCATCGCGAGCGCAATGTCCGACAGCGTCATCGTCACGCCGCCGTGCGCGATGCTCCACGTGTTCATGTGCCGTTCGTCGAGCGGCAACACGATCTCGCTCGCACCGTCCTTCGCGGACACCAGCCGCACGCCGAGCAGGTCGACGAACGGGCTTTCGATCGACGGACCGTCCGTCGGGGATGCCGCGTCGCTCATCATGCGCTGTCGGACAGGTAGTCGACGCACTGGCGCGATTCGGCCACCGCCACGACGAATTTCTTCACTTCCTGGTGAACGGGGTGCACCTGGTACGCGTCGAGCGCGGCCTGGTCCGCGAAATCGGACACGAGCACGACGTCGCTGGTCGCATCGAGACCCGGCGTCGCCACGCCGACATCGAGTTGCAGGATGCCGGGCACGAGATCGCGGCAGCCTTCGAGCTTTTCCTTCAGCCTGAGTGCGTTTTGCGCGCGCGTGCCGCCTTCCGCCGATTCCTTCAACTTCCACATTACTATGTGCCTGATCATGTAGTTCTCACTGGTTCGCGCCGGTTCGACAAATACCGCGGAGGCATTGCGTGGCGAGGGTTAGCGGGCGCTCGGCGGTTCGCCGTAGTTCATGGTTCACCGTCCACATCCGCACGAAAAACGGGTAATAAAGCGGGTACGTTCGAGCATCACCGACCCGATACCCGCCTCTTCATCATGCCACTCGCCGACGTCAAGATTCGGCAAGTCAAGGCAGACAACAAGCCTATCAAAATTACCGACGCCAATGGGCTCCATCGAGATTCGACCGGGCGGATCGCAACTCTGGCGCCTCGGCGCGCTAGTAATCGCGAACTGGTCGTACGGCGCTGATGCGCGACACCGGTGGAATCCTGCCCGACGTGAATTCGGATCGGCGTCTGACGGACAACGTGCGCGGCGCGATCGAAGGCAATGGCGACCACGTGGGCGACCTGCATGTGTGACTCGGGCCGGGGCATATGAGCGCGGTCGTGTCCGTAGTGACGGACAACCCGCAGGGCGACGCCCGCGCTTATCACCGTGCCCCGCAGCAATTCAGAAATCTGTCGCACGTTACCATCGAGGTTGTGCCTGCGACGCGCAGGCAATACGGATGGTAGACAAATCCACTGAAGTCGACACGAGTTTGTTCGGCCGCCGCGCCGCTATCGCGTGACCGGTTCAGCAAGCTTATCGCCAGCCGGATAACGTTGCCACATCCTGCGGACGGCTTCGCGCCGCTGTTCGGCAGGCCACCGCACGACGCACTGCAGCGGATCGCCGCCGACGCGACACGACCGCTCCCGACCAGGCTCGTCACCGACGTCGGGATAACGATCGCGAAGCAGTCGCTGGGGTCGAGGTTCACGAGTTCCGCGTATCACGGCACAGTGATCTGGTCGTGGCGGCAAGCGATGTGGGTTGCCACGCTCGATCGTCAGCTTGCGCACCGGACCGGCACCGCCGTGCCCAACCGCAATCCGCTTTCCCCCTCAGTGGACCTTGCGCTTCTTCCGGCGATAACGCCACGCGTCCAGTGCAGCGCAGCCGCCAAAGCCCACGCCGACCGCGACAAACGGCAATCCGATCGCGCACAGGATGAGGATCGCGCCCCACTGCTCGCCGAAACTGCGCACGACCGCGCGGTCGGGGTTGCGGGGATCGTAGAGCACGCGAACGGTGTCCCCGGCATTCAACGTATCGCTGGACGACGAACCCTGCGCGAAGGTAACGGTCCGGCCGGTGTCCGTCCGGAACGTGACGATCGCCGAGTCCATACTGCCGGCGCCTCGATCGCTGCGCTTGCGCTCCGCCATCTCGACGACCTGGCCGGTCGTGTGGATGTAATCGCGGACCTGCTTCTGGTTATGCACGTAAAGTGCGCCCGCGCCGCCCAGCAGGCCGGTACCCAGCAACAACGGCAATCCGGCGACGAGCGCGAGCCCGCCCATCATGCTCATTGCTTCGGATTGAGGTTTCGCATCGGACGCATGCCCGGCAGCCTGCTCGGGCTCCGTCGACGACGAACCATCCCGTCCGACCAGCACGCCGATCCCGGCAAACACGGTGCCCAGAATGGTCAGAATCCCGACGCCGAACCACCGTTCGAAAAAACCGGCGAAGATCACGCCGTCGGCCGGGTGAGCCGGGTCGTAATAGAGCCGGTCCCTGTCGCCCGGATCGGCGCTTGGCGACGTCGTGGCCAGCCGCCCCTTCACCTCGACGGCTTCGCCGCTCGCGGTGACGAACCGATAGACGGTCCGGTAGTGGCCGACGTCGTAGCCGTCGTGTGAAAACCCGACCACGACGGCTTCGGTCTCCGTCATGTGCGAAGCCGCCGAGATCGAGGTATAGACCCAGACGGCGGCACTCAGAAGCAGCGCGACACCGATCAGCAAGAACACGTTCACGCGTCGGCGCGCCGATGCGCGCGTCGCGCCGGTCGCGGCCATATCGGCGGGTTTGCGCGTTGACGTCCTGCGTGCCTTGCGCTGCCCGGCGACGCGCTGTGCGTACCCGGTCGTCGAAACACTGCGTCGCGCATCGACATTTGCGATATCGTCGCCGTCAGGCTTGCTCTTGTCGTTCATACAGCATGTCCGGTCTCGTCAGACCGACATGGTACGGTCCAGGATGCGCCACACTGCCGCATCGGCTCACCGCGACACGACCCGGTTCCGTCCATCACGCTTCGCCTGATACAACCGCTCGTCGACCACCCGCAGCAACGCATCGACCGTGCTCCCGTCGACGCCGTACTGCGCAACGCCGACGCTGACCGTCACCTGCACGCGCTTGAAATCGAGACCGAACGGCGAACTCGCGATCGACGAGCGGACGCGCTCGGCCGTCATGCGCGCCCCTTCTAGCGGCATCTCCGGCAACAGCGCCATGAACTCCTCGCCGCCGACCCGCGCGAGCGCACCCGCCGGACGAATCGCCTCGAGACACTGGCGCACGACGCCGCGCAGCACCTCGTCGCCGATCTGATGCCCGTATGCGTCGTTGATGTTCTTGAAATTGTCCAGATCGAGCGCGAGCAGGCAGAACGGCGTGCCGTCGCGTTCCGCGCGCACGATCTCCCGTTCGACCTGCGCGATGAACTGGCGACGGTTCGACGCGCCCGTCATCGGATCGGTCGCGGCCATGTATTCGAGCTTCTGGTTCGTGCGCCGCAACTCCTGCAGCGCGCTCTCGGCGCGCGCCATCGATTCCGACAGCCGGCTCATCAGATCTTCCTGGCTGTAGATCGCGGAAAACGAACGTGTCGTCTGCAACGCCTGCACCACGCCATAGCTGAGCAGGAAGAACCCGCCCGCGAAGATGGCATGCGCGAGCCACCACATGTGATTCCACGGCTTGCCGAGAATGAACGCGAGCGACGACAGCGCGAACGCCATGATCGACACGCCGTAGATCACCATCAGCGGCGAACGGATACGCCGCGCGAGGAGCACGCCGACGTTGAGCAGGGAAAACACGAGCGCGCCGCCTTCCATCGACATCCGTGTCCCGAGCGCGCCTGCGACGGGCGAATACGCGATGTACGCGACCGCCACGTCGACGATCAGGAAGAACACGATCCACGGCAGCCATGTCCGCGCGCGCGTGCGCTTCTCGATGCGGTCAGGCGGCTCCGAATACGACAACAGGCCGGTCAGCAGCAGGATCGACATCACGAGCCGCGAAGCGGGCCCGTACAGCAGGAACAGCCAGATGTTGTGGTGCGCCATCCCGGTGAACGCGCCATGCAACGCGTAGATCATCGCGAAGCCGAGAAAGCCGAGCGTGAGCCAGCGCAGCAACGGCTCACCGGAAGCCCGGTAGCAGACCCATGTCACGTAGGTGACGAACGCGCCCTCGAGGGTCGCGGCCGCGATCGCGAGTTCATGGAATGCATGGCTCTCGAACACGACGCGCGGGTCGCTGAAAAACCACAGATAGGCGATCAGATAGGCCGGCAGCAATGCGAATCCGACCAGCAGGCATTTTGCGTAGAGCCTCGCAGCCGCGCTCACGACGCGCGGCGGTTCCCCGGCAGCATAGATCGTACTCAATTCGGTCCCCGTTCGGTCTGCTGCGTGGTTCGAACTTCCACGGCGCCGGAAACGCACGATGCATCTGCGCCGGCTGCCGGGAACGCGGCGCGTACGTCGGAGCGACGCACACACGGGCCCATCCTGCCGAAAGACAAATGACAGAGCAAGTATAGGGGCGGCAATTCGTTTGACAAGTAAGGGGAAACGGCATCACCCGGCGGACGCCGTTTACCTTCTCTTCGTCACGAATCGCACCCGGCCATCGCGGATTCGCGCCGCGGTCGCGGCGTCTCCCCCATCAAGCCGCGACCGCTGGCGGACAAAGATCAGACGATTTCGAACAGGCCGGCCGCGCCTTGCCCACCGCCGATGCACATCGTCACCACCACGTATTTCACGCCGCGTCGCTTGCCTTCGATCAGCGCGTGGCCCGTCAGGCGCGCGCCCGACACGCCGTACGGGTGGCCGACCGCGATCGCGCCGCCGTTCACGTTCAGCCGTTCGTCAGGAATCCCGAGCGTGTCGCGGCAATACAGCACCTGCACCGCAAACGCTTCGTTCAGTTCCCACAGGCCGATGTCGTCCACCTTCAGCCCCGCTTGCTTCAGCAGCTTCGGCACCGCGAACACCGGGCCGATGCCCATCTCGTCCGGCTCGCAGCCGGCCACCGCGAAGCCGCGAAACACGCCGAGCGGCTGCAGCCCTTCGCGCCGCGCGACATCTGCGCTCGTCACGACGCACGCAGATGCGCCGTCGGAGAACTGGCTCGCATTGCCCGCGGTGATTACGCCGCCCGGCACGGCCGAACGGATCTTCGACACGCCTTCGAGCGTCGTGTCGGGCCGAATGCCCTCGTCAGCCGACACGGTAACTTCCTGCGTGAACAGCCGGCCCGTCGCCTTGTCGGCGATGCCCGCACGCACGGTGATCGGCACGATTTCGTCGCGGAAGCGCCCGGCCTCCTGCGCGGCCGCCGCGCGCAGTTGGGACTGCACGCCGTAGGCATCCTGTCGCTCCTTTGCAATTCCGTAGCGCTTGGCTACGTTCTCGGCCGTCTGCAGCATGTTCCAGTAGATCTCGGGCTTGTGCTCGACGAGCCAGCCTTCCTGGATCATGTGGCGGTTCATCTCGTTCTGCACGCACGAAATCGATTCGACGCCGCCCGCCACATACACGTCGCCCTCGCCCGCAATGATCCGCTGCGCGGCCAGTGCGATCGTCTGCAACCCTGACGAACAGAAACGGTTCACCGTCATCCCCGGCACGCTGACCGGCAGCCCGGCGCGCAGCGCGATCTGGCGCGCGATGTTCGCACCGGTCGCGCCTTCGGGATTGGCGCAGCCCATGATCACGTCCTCGACGCGCGCGGGGTCGAGCTTCGCGCGCTCGAGCGCGGCGGCAACCACGTGGCCGCCGAGCGTCGCGCCGTGCGTCATGTTGAACGCGCCGCGCCACGATTTCGCGAGCGGCGTGCGTGCGGTCGATACGATTACGGCTTCGGTCATGCGAGTCTCCTTCGGTCCTGCTGAATCGGATGGGAATGCGCTACGCCGTCGGGCGCGCGCCCGCGGACGTCACGTGTGCGACGCCCGCCGCCTGCATCTGTTGCCATGCGTGCGCGAGCGACCCGTTCAGGTCGATGGCGCGGCACGCATCGTTGATTACCGCAGCGTCGAAGCCCGCCGCGCGCGCATCGAGCGCCGACCACGCGACGCAATAGTCGGTCGCGAGCCCGCAACACCACACGCGCTTCGCGCCGAGCTCGTGCAGATAGCCGGCGAGCCCCGTGCGCGTCGTGCGGTCGGCTTCGACGAACGCGGAATAGCTGTCGACCTGCGCGTCGCCGCCCTTGCGGATCACGAGCCTGGCATGCGGGATGTCGAGGCCGCGATGCAGCGCCGCGCCTTCGGTGTCCTGCACGCAGTGCACGGGCCACAACACCTGCTCGCCGTACGGCAGCGCGAGCGTCGAGAACGGCTCGCGCCCCGGATGGTTCGCGGCAAACGACACATGCTCGCGCGGATGCCAGTCCTGCGTCAGCACGACCTGGTCGAAGCGCTGCGCGAGCGCGTTGATCACCGGCACGACCGCGTCGCCGTCCGGCACCGCGAGCGCGCCGCCCGGCATGAAGTCGTATTGCACGTCGATCACGAGCAGCACGTCGTCGGTGCGTTTCATTGCGTTTCTCCTGATTGGGTCGGTCGTGCCGTCACGCCGTGCCGTCAGCCGTTGAACCCGCGCCCGGCCTTGGCCAGCTCGACGATCGACGGCGCAAGCTGCCACGCGTCGCCGTTCGGCGCGGCCGCATAGCGGCGAATCGCGCGCTCGACGTTGTAGAGGCCGACCATGTCCGAGTACAACATCGGGCCGCCGCGCCACAGCGGGAAGCCATAGCCGGTCAGATAGACCATGTCGATGTCGGACGCCTTCGACGCGATCTTTTCCTCGAGGATCTTCGCGCCTTCGTTGACGAGCGCGAACACGAGCCGCTCGACGATCTCGTCGTCGCCGATCTTGCGCCGCTCGACGCCACGCTCCTTCGAATACGCAACGACCATCTCGTCGACGAGCGCCGACGGCTTCGCCTTGCGCTCGCCCGGTACGTAGTCGTACCAGCCGCCGCCCGTCTTCTGGCCGAAGCGGCCCAGCTCGCACAAACGGTCGGCGATCTTCGAGTACTGCAGATCGGGTTTCTCGACATAGCGGCGCTTGCGGATCGCCCAGCCGATGTCGTTGCCGGCGAGGTCACTCATCCGGAACGGACCCATCGCGAAACCGAACCTCTCGATCGCACGATCGACCTGCGCGGGTAGCGCGCCCTCCTCCAGCATGAAGAGCGCCTGGCGAATGTACTGCTCCACCATCCGGTTGCCGATGAAGCCGTCGCACACGCCCGACACCACCGCCGTCTTGCGAATCTTCTTGGCGACCGCCATCACGGTGGCGAGCACGTCCTTCGCGGTCTGCGCGCCGCGCACGACCTCGAGCAGCTTCATCACGTTCGCGGGGCTGAAGAAGTGCATGCCGACGACGTCCTGAGGACGCTTCGTGAAGGCGGCGATCCTGTCGACGTCGAGCGTCGACGTGTTCGATGCGAGGATCGCGCCGGGCTTCGCCACGGCGTCGAGCCGGCCGAACACCTGTTCCTTCACGCCGAGTTCCTCGAACACGGCCTCGATGATCAGGTCCGCATCCTTCAGGTCGTCGTAGGACAGCGTCGGCACGATCAGTGCCATGCGCGCGTCGAGCTTCTGCTGCGTGAGCTTGCCCTTCTTCACCTGCGCGTCGTAGTTCTTGCGGATCGTAGCGAGCCCGCGATCGAGCGCGTCCTGCTTCGTCTCGAGCAGCGTGACGGGCAGGCCCGCGTTGACGAAGTTCATCGCGATCCCGCCGCCCATCGTGCCGGCACCGATCACGCCGACGCGGCGAATCTCGCGCACCGGCGTATCCGACGGCACGTCGGGAATCTTGCTCGCCGCGCGTTCGCCGAAAAATGCGTGCCGCAGCGCACGGCTTTCCGGCGTCATCATCAACGCGACGAAGCCGTCGCGCTCGGCGACGCTGCCCTTGTCGAAGCCGTTCAGCACGCCCGCCTCGATCGCGTCGATGCACTTGTGCGGCGCGGGGAAATTGGGTGCGGCGGCGCGCGCGGAATTGCGCGCGAACTGGATGAAGCCCGCCGCATTCTCGTGGACGATCTTGCGATCGCGCACGCGCGGATGCGGCCCGTTCTGCGCGCCGGCCTTGCGCGCGAACGCGACGGCCGCGTCGAGCAGGTCGCCGTCGGCCATTTCGTCGAACAGCCCGCTCTTCGCGAGTTGCTCCGACGGCACCGGCGCGCCCGACACGATCATGTTCAGTGCGGTTTCGAGCCCCACCGCGCGCGGCAGGCGCTGCGTGCCGCCGGCGCCCGGCAGCAGCCCGAGCTTTACTTCGGGCAGCGCGATCTGCGCCCCCGGTGCCGCGACGCGATAGTGCGCACCGAGCGCGAGTTCCAGGCCGCCGCCCATCACGACGCTGTGCAGCGCCGCGACGACCGGCTTCGCGCTCGCCTCCACCGCGCGGATCACGGTGTGCAGCGTCGGCTCCTGCAGTGCCTTCGGGGTATTGAATTCGGTGATGTCGGCGCCGCCCGAGAACGCGCGGCCCGCGCCGGTCAGCACGATCGCCGTGACCGACTGATCCTGCGCGGCACGCTCGAGCGCGTCCATGACGCCGAGCCGGGTCGACAGGCCTAGCCCGTTGACGGGCGGATTGTTGAGCGTGATGACGGCCACGCCGTCGCGAGTCGAGTAATCCACTGCCATCTGCCTGCCTCCATGCATCGCGCGCCGGGGTGGCTGCGCTTCATTGTGCCCGGTCGAACGGCCGCATGTCCGGATCGAACGGAGGCAGCATACAACGAAAAAGCACGGTCGTTCAATTTGAATTTCTCCCGATCCGGGGGCCGGATCGGGCAACCGTGCGGCGGGCCGACTCCGGCCACGGGGACTTACGGCTCGCAGACCGCCGTCGGCAGTACGTAGTCGCGGAACGTCTCGCGCAGCTTGAGCTTCTGCAGCTTGCCGGTCGCGGTGTGCGGCAGCGATTCGACGAACACGACGTCGTCGGGCACCCACCACTTCGCCACCTTGCCGTCGTAGAACGCGAGCAGCGCCTCGCGGGTCAGGTTCGCGCCTTCGCGCGGCACCACGACGAGCAGCGGCCGCTCGGTCCATTTCGGATGCGCGCAGGCGATGCAGGCAGCTTCGGCGACGCCCGGATGCGCGATCGCGACATTCTCGATATCGATCGAGCTGATCCACTCGCCGCCCGACTTGATCACGTCCTTGCTGCGGTCGGTGATCTGCAGGAAGCCGTCGGGGTCGATCGTCGCGACGTCGCCGGTCGGGAACCAGCCGTCCGACAGCGGCGACGTATCGCTCCTGAAGTAGTGGTCGATCACCCACGGCCCGCGCACCTGCAGTTCGCCGAACGCGACGCCGTCCCATGGCAGTTCGTGCCCGTCGTCGCCGACGATCCGCATGTCGACGCCGCAAATCACGCGGCCCTGCTTTTCCAGCAGCTTGCGCTGCGCGTCGGGCGAGCGCTGCGACTGCGCCCAGTTCAGTTTCGCGAGCGTGCCGAGCGGCGACAGCTCGGTCATCCCCCATGCGTGGATCACGCGCACGCCGTATTCGTCTTCGAACGTGCGCAGCATCGCGGGCGGGCACGCGGAGCCGCCGATCACCGTGCGGTTCAGCGTCGAGAAACGCACGCCGGCCTCGCGCATGTAGTTCAGCAGCCCGAGCCACACGGTCGGCACGCCCGCGGAGAACGTCACGCGCTCGGCCTCCATCAACTCGTACAGCGACTTGCCGTCAAGATCCTTGCCGGGCAGCACCAGCTTGCCGCCGGTGAGCGGCACCGCATACGGCAGCCCCCACGCGTTCACGTGGAACATCGGCACGACGGGCAGCACGGCGTCGAGCGCCGACAGGTTCATTGCATCGGGCAGCGCGGCGCCGTATGCATGCAACACCGTCGAGCGGTGCGAATACAGCACGCCCTTCGGGTTGCCGGTCGTACCCGACGTGTAGCACAGGCCCGACGCCTGCAGTTCGTCGAGGCGCGGCCAGTCATAGCGGCCGTCCTCGGCGTCGACGAGCGTTTCATAGCACAGGTACGGCGTCGCGCCGGACGGCAAGTGTGCGGCATCCGTCATCGCGATCCAGCCCTTCACGTTCGGACACTGCGGCGCGATCGCATCGACGAGCGGCGCGAAATTGATGTCGAAGAAGACGTAGCGGTCTTCCGCGTGATTGACGATGTATGCGATCTGCTCGGGAAAGAGGCGCGGGTTGATCGTGTGGCACACGGCGCCCATCCCGCCGATCCCGTAATAGGCCTCCAGATGCCGATAGCCGTTCCACGCGAGCGTGCCGACGCGCTCGCCCGATTCGACGCCGAGCCGTGCAAGCGCCTGTGCGAGCCGCTTCGCGCGTTGCTCGCAATCGCGGTACGTGTAGCGATGCAGGTCGCCTTCCACGCGCCTCGACACGATCTCCGTGTCGCCCGCATGCCGCGCGGCATGCGCGATCAGCGACGACACCAGCAACGGCATGTCCATCATCTGGCCCAGCAACGGCTTACCCATCTTCTTGTTCTCCCGGAAGGACGCGAATCGGTGACCAGCCTCGAAGCAGTGCGCCGGATTACCACCTGTCCACGACCCGCACATGCCTCGCGCGAGGCGTGCGGGCCGCCATGCGGGCGGCGCGGCGCCGCCTTACAATATCGACTTACCCAGAGGCGCTCAACATGTCGTTTTCCCGAAGCGCAGCCGATGCGGCTGACACACTCCCCGACCTCGCCGCCACGCTCGGCGCGCCCGCCGAAGGCGCGTTCGTCACGCTCGGCGATGCGTTTCATACACGGCTGCCGGCCGCGCCGCTGCCCGCGCCGTATGTCGTCGGCTTTTCCGACGAAGTCGCGCAACTGCTCGGCCTGCCGGCATCGATCGTCGCGCAGCCCGGCTTCGCCGATCTGTTCGCCGGCAACCCGACACGCGACTGGCCCGCGAACGCGATACCGTATGCGTCGGTGTATTCCGGTCACCAGTTCGGCGTATGGGCCGGCCAGCTCGGCGACGGCCGCGCACTGACGATCGGCGAACTTCCCGGCCCCGACGGCCGGCGCTACGAACTGCAGCTCAAGGGCGGCGGCCGCACGCCGTACTCGCGCATGGGCGACGGCCGCGCGGTACTGCGCTCGTCGATCCGAGAATTCCTGTGTTCCGAAGCGATGCATCATCTCGGCATTCCGACCACGCGCGCGCTCACGGTGATCGGCTCCGATCAGCCGGTGGTACGCGAGGAAATCGAGACGTCGGCGGTCGTCACGCGCGTATCGGAGAGCTTCGTGCGCTTCGGTCACTTCGAGCACTTCTTCTCGAACGACCGCCCCGACCTGCTTCGCCAGCTCGCCGACCATGTGATCGACCGCTTTTATCCCGCGTGCCGCGAGGCCGACGATCCGTACCTCGCGCTGCTCGAAGCCGCGATGTTCCGCACGGCCGATGTCGTCGCGCAATGGCAGGCGGTCGGCTTCTGCCACGGCGTGATGAACACGGACAACATGTCGATCCTCGGCGTGACGATCGACTACGGCCCGTTCGGGTTCGTCGACGCGTTCGACGCGAATCACATCTGCAACCACTCCGACACGAGTGGCCGGTATGCGTACCGGATGCAGCCGCGCATCGCGCACTGGAACTGCTATTGCCTCGCGCAGGCGCTGCTGCCGCTGATCGGGCTGCAGCACGGCATCGCCGACGACGATGCGCGCGCCGAGCGTGCGGTGGAAGACGCGCAGGCCGTGCTCGCGAAGTTTCCGGAGCGCTTCGGCCCCGCGCTCGAGCGCCTGATGCGCGCGAAGCTCGGCCTCGAGCTCGAACGCGAGAACGACGCGGAGCTCGCCAACAAGCTGCTCGAAACGATGCACGCGAGCCACGCGGACTTCACGCTGACGTTCCGACGGCTCGCGCAGTTGTCGAAGCACGACGCGAGCCGCGACGCGCCGGTGCGCGACCTGTTCATCGATCGCGACGCATTCGATGCATGGGCGAACCTCTACCGCGCGCGGCTGTCCGACGAAACGCGCGACGACGCGGCGCGTGCCGCCGCGATGAACCGCGTGAACCCGAAATACGTGTTGCGCAACCATCTGGCCGAAGTCGCGATCCGGCGCGCGAAGGAGAAGGATTTTTCCGAAGTCGAGCGACTCGCACAGGTGCTGCGCCGCCCGTTCGACGAACAACCGGAACATGAAGCATATGCGGCATTGCCGCCCGACTGGGCCGGGTCGCTCGAAGTGAGCTGCTCGTCGTGACCCGCACGCCCCGACCGACCGATCAGGAGAACCCCCACATGTCACACGATTCCGACGACAAGACTTTCCCGTACCAGAAGGACGACGCCGAACTGCGCCGCCGCCTCACGCCGATGCAGTATGAAGTGACGCAGCACGCGGCGACCGAGCGCGCGTTCACCGGCGAATACACCGACACGGAAGATGCCGGCATCTACAAATGCGTCGTCTGCAGCACCCCGCTGTTCGAATCCGGCGCCAAATTCCATTCGGGCTGCGGCTGGCCCAGCTACTTCAAGCCGCTGAATGGCGAAGTGATCGACGAGAAGATCGACCGCTCGCACGGGATGGTGCGCGTCGAGGTCCGCTGCAACCATTGCGGCGCGCATCTCGGCCACGTGTTCGAGGACGGCCCGCGAGACAAGACCGGTTTGCGGTACTGCATCAATTCGGCTGCGTTAAACTTCGAGTCCCGACCCGAAAACGAATGAGCGGCGCCGGACGGATCCGACGGCAGCCTCCCCGGCTGCCGCGGTCCGCGACGGTGGCGCCTGGCGGGTCCCTACAACGGTGAAAGGCCGCGCGATGCGACCTTTCACGCAGCTGCGAGCGCCATGAAATTCCTGTTCGATCTGTTTCCGATCATCCTGTTTTTCGCCGCCTTCAAGGTCTGGGGCATCTTCACCGCCACCGCCGTCGCGATCGTCGCGACGCTGGCCCAGGTCGCCTGGGTCGCCTTCCGGCACCGGAAGGTCGACACGATGCTGTGGGTCAGCCTCGGCGTGATCGTCGTGTTCGGCGGCGCCACCCTCGTCCTGCATGACGAAAAATTCATTCAATGGAAACCGACTGTGCTGTACTGGCTGTTTGCGATCGGGCTGCTCGCCGCGCGCTATGCGTTCGGCAACAACCTGATCGAGAAGATGATGGGCAAGCAGCTCACGCTGCCGCATCCCGTGTGGGACAAGCTGAACGTCGCGTGGGCGCTGTTCTTCGCAGTGCTCGGCGTCGCGAACCTGTACGTGGTGCACAACTACACCGAATCGCAGTGGGTGAACTTCAAGCTGTTCGGCACGACGGGCGCAATGGTCGTGTTCATCATCCTGCAGAGCCTGTGGCTCACGAAGTACCTGAAGGACGAGTAACATGAGCGACACCTTTCTCCACGCATCGCCCGACGAACGCATCGCGCTGATCGAGGCGCGTCTCACCGCATCGCTCGCGCCGCAGTCGCTCACGGTACGCGACGACAGCGCACAGCACGCGGGCCATGCCGGCGCCGCCGCCGGCGGCCATTACACGGTAACGATCGTGTCGGCCGCCTTCGCCGGCAAACCACGCGTCGCACGGCACCGGCTGGTGTATGATGCGCTCGCTGATGCGATGCAGCGCGGCATTCACGCGCTCGCGATCGTGGCTTACACGCCCGAAGAATTCAACGAATCTTCAATCTAGTCTCATTAGGAATTCCCGATGATCCTGAAATCCCCCCGCCTGTGGGTCGCGGCGGCTGCCTTTGCAGCGGCACCTGCATTTGCCCAGAACATCGCCGTCGTCAACGGCACGCCGATTCCGAAGTCGCGCGCCGATGCAATGGTCGCGCAGCTCGTCCAGCAAGGCCAGACCGACAGCCCGCAACTGCAGCAGGCCGTGCGCCAGGAACTCGTGAACCGCGAAATCCTGATGCAGGAAGCAATCCGCGAAGGCATCCCGAGCCGCCCGGACGTGAAGGCGCAGATCGCCGTCGCACAGCAGACGGTCGTGCTGCGCTCGATGATCGAGACCTTCCTGAAGAAGAACCAGCCGACCGACGCCGAGGTGAAGGCACGTTACGACGATCTCGTGAAGACCGCCGGCGGCAACCGCGAATACCACCTGCACCACATCCTCGTCGACAGCGAGCAGCAGGCGAAGGATCTGATCGCGAAGATCAAGGCCGGCGCGAAGTTCGAAGACCTGGCGAAGCAGTACTCGAAGGATCCGGGTTCGGGCAAGAACGGCGGCGACCTCGACTGGTCCGATCCGAAGGCGTACGTGCCGGAATTCGCAGCGGCTGCGCAGAAGCTGCAGAAAGGCCAGATGACCGACGAGCCGGTGAAGACGCAGTTCGGCTGGCACATCATCCGTGTCGACGACATCCGCGACGTCGCACCGCCGCCGTTCGACCAGGTGAAGGCGCAGATCGCGCAGCAGCTCGTGCAGCAAAAGCTGCAGGCATTCGAGGAAAACCTGCGCCAGCAGGCAAAGATCCAGTAACGCCGGCGACGATCGCCCACGCAAAGGCCACTCATCGAGTGGCCTTTTTTCATGCGCGCTTGCTACGCATTGCCGCGAAGGCCGTGCGAAGAAAAAGGCCGCTCGAAGCGGCCTTTCTGTCGGGATGGGGCAATCACGTGCGCCAGCGCACCGGGTTGTTACGCCGGCCGGAATGCGCCGTGATAGCGGACGTCGCCCGACGGCCGCGGCGCGGTTTCATCGAACGACAGCGCAAGGAAATGCCCGGGCAGCGCGTGCGCAAACTCGAGACCGTCGAACGGCGCGAAGCCGAAGCGCGCGTAGTAAGCGGGATCGCCGAGCACCACACAGCCGCGCGCGCCGAGCCTGCGCAACGCGTCGAGCCCCGTGCGCACGAGCCCCGCGCCGACGCTCTGCCGCCAGCAATCGGGCCGCACCGCGAGCGGCGCGAGCCCGTACCACTGCTGACTGGCGGCCTGCGCACCTCCGATCGAGACCGGCGAGAACGCGACGTGGCCGATCACGCGCTCGTCGCGCTCCGCGACGAGCGACACGCTGAGCGCACCTTCCGCACGCAGCGCGTCGACGATCCGCCGCTCGAACTGCCCCTGCTGCGGTTCATCCGCAAACGCCGCCACGATCACACGGCCGATCGCACCGACATCGCTCGCGCGTTCGTCGCGCAGCGTGACGATCTCGACCGGTGCGTGCGGATCGAACATCAGCCGATCCAGCGGCGTGCGTTGCGGAACACGCGCAGCCACGGGCTCGCTTCGCCCCAGCCTTCCGGATGCCAGCTCATCGTGACCGTGCGGTGTACGCGCTCCATGTGCGGCATCAGCACCGAGAAGCGGCCATCGGCCGTCGTGACCGACGTGATGCCGGCCGGCGACCCGTTCGGGTTGAACGGATAGCGTTCGGTCGCTTCGCCGCGGTGGTCGACGTAACGCATCGCGACCGCGACGCGATCGATGTCGCCCTGCTGCGAGAAGTCCGCATAGCCTTCGCCGTGCGCGACCGCCACCGGAATGCGCGAGCCTTCCATCCCCGCAAAGAAGATCGACGGCGACTTCTCGACCTCGACGAACGAGAAGCGCGCCTCGAACTGCTCGGACTTGTTGCGCGTGAACTTCGGCCATGCTTCTGCGCCGGGAATCATCGACGCAAGACTCGACAGCATCTGGCAACCGTTGCAGATGCCGAGCGCGAACGTATCGGGGCGGGCGAAGAACGCCGAGAACATGTCGGCGAGGTTCGCGTTGAAGCGGATCGTCTTCGCCCAGCCTTCGCCTGCGCCCAGCACGTCACCGTACGAGAAACCGCCGCATGCCACCGCGCCCGCGAAATCGGCGAGCGTCGCGCGCCCCGCGAGCAGGTCACTCATGTGCACGTCGTGTGCGTCGAAGCCCGCGCGGTCGAACGCGTACGCCGTTTCGAGATGCGAGTTCACGCCCTGCTCGCGCAGGATCGCGACGCGCGGACGTGCGCCCGTCGCGATGAACGGCGCGGCGATGTCATCGGCCGGATCGAACGTCAGCACCGGCGAGATGCCCGGGTCGGCCGCGTCGAGCAGCGCATCGTATTCCGCATCCGCACAGGCCGGGTTGTCGCGCAGGCGCGCGATGCGCCAGCTCACTTCGCCCCATGCGCGATGGAGTTCGGCGCGCGGCGCGCCGAAGACCTTCTTCGCGTCGCGATACACCTCGATCACGTCGCGATCGTTGACCGTGCCGATCACATGCGAGCACGCCGACAGGCCGAACTCGCGCAGCGCGCCGAGCACCGCGTCGCGATCGGCCGCGCGCACCTGCACGACGGCGCCGAGCTCTTCGGAGAACAGCGCGCGCAGCGTGCGATCTTCGCGACGGCCGCTCGTCTGCTTCGCCCAGTCCTTCGCGTCGCCGTAGTCGGATTCGTGATTCGGGTCGAGCGTCAGCATGTCGACGTTCAGCGACACGCCCGCGTGGCCCGCGAACGCCATTTCGCACACCGTCGCCCACAGGCCGCCGTCCGAGCGGTCGTGGTAAGCGAGCAGCTTGTCTTGTGTATTGAGCGACTGGATCGCGTTGAAGAAGCGCTTCAGGTCTTCCGGATCGTCGACGTCCGGCGTCGCGTCACCGACCTGCTGCGTGACCTGCGCGAAGATGCTGCCGCCCATCCGATTCTTGCCGCGGCCGAGATCGATCGCGATCAGCACGCTGTCGCCTGCGTCGGCGATGCGACGCAGTTGCGGCGTCAGGTGCCGGCGCACGTCCTCGACCGGCGCGAATGCGGAGATGATCAGCGACACCGGCGACACCACTTCCTTCGCGACGCCCTGGTCGTCCCACTTGGTCTTCATCGACAACGAGTCCTTGCCGACCGGGATGCCGATCCCGAGCGCCGGGCACAGCTCCATGCCGATCGCCTTGACGGTGTCGAACAGCGCGGCGTCCTCGCCGGCCGTACCGCAGGCGGCCATCCAGTTCGCCGACAGCTTCAGCTTGTCGAGCGACGCGATGGGCGCGCTCGCGATGTTCGTAATTGCTTCGCCGACGGCCATGCGGCCCGATGCCGGCGCGTCGATCACGGCGAGCGGCGTGCGCTCGGCCATCGTCATCGCCTCGCCCTTGAAACCGGCGTAGTCGAGCGCGGTCACCGCGCAGTCGGCCACCGGCACCTGCCACGGGCCGACCATCTGGTCGCGCACCGACGTGCCGCCGACCGAGCGGTCGCCGATCGTGATCAGGAACGACTTGCTGCCGACCGTCGGGTGCTTCAGCACGTCGACCGCGACTTCCGACAGCGCGATGCCCGTCACGTCGACCGGCACACGCTCGGTGCGCACGCGCGCGACGTCGCGGTGCATGCGCGGCGGCTTGCCGAGCAGCACTTCCATCGGCATGTCGACCGGAAATTCGTCGGCGCCCGTCGCTTCGTCGTCGACGAGCTGTAGCTGGCGTTCGTCGGTCGCCACGCCGACCACCGCGAACGGGCAGCGCTCGCGTGCGCAGATCGCTTCGAAGCGCGGCAGGTCGGCCGGCGCGATCGCCAGCACATAGCGCTCCTGCGCTTCGTTCGACCAGATTTCGCGCGGCGACAGGCCCGACTCCTCGAGCGCGACCTTGCGCAGCTCGAAGCGTGCGCCCTTGCCCGCGCCGTCGACGATCTCGGGGAATGCGTTCGACAGGCCGCCCGCGCCGACGTCATGGATGCTCAGGATCGGGTTTTCCGCGCCAAGCTGCCAGCAGCCGTTGATCACTTCCTGTGCGCGACGCTCGATTTCCGGGTTGCCACGCTGCACCGAGTCGAAGTCGAGCTCGGCCGTGTTCGCGCCGGTTGCCATCGAGCTCGCCGCGCCGCCGCCCATGCCGATCCGCATGCCGGGGCCGCCGATCTGGATCAGCAAGGAGCCGGCCGGCACGTCGTGCTTGTGCGTGTGTTGATCCGCGATGTTGCCGAGGCCGCCCGCGATCATGATCGGCTTGTGATAGCCGCGCACCTGGCCGTCGACGTTCTGCTCATACACGCGGAAGTAGCCGCCGAGGTTCGGGCGGCCGAATTCGTTGTTGAACGCGGCGCCGCCGAGCGGGCCGTCGATCATGATCTGCAGCGGCGACGCGATGCGATCCGGGCGGCCATACGGGCCGTGCGCATCGTTCGGGTTGCGCTCGCCGACCGGCTGCGCGGCGTCGCGCGCGTTTTCCCACGACTGGCGCGCGCCCGGCAGGTCGAGGTTCGACACCGTGAAACCCGTGAGGCCGGCCTTCGGGCGCGCGCCGCGGCCCGTCGCGCCTTCGTCGCGGATCTCGCCGCCCGCGCCGGTCGCCGCACCCGGGAACGGCGAGATCGCCGTCGGGTGGTTGTGCGTCTCGACCTTCATCAGCGTGTGCGTGAGCTCGGTGTGGCGGCCATAGCGCTCACCCGGCTCGCCGGCCGCGCCCGCGTTGCGCGGGAACCAGCGCTCGGCCTCGGCGCCGACCATGATCGACGAGTTGTCCGAATACGCGACGATCGTGCCCTGCGGGCTCAGCTTCTCGGTGTTGCGGATCATCGCGAACAGCGACATGTCCTGCGCTTCGCCGTCGATCGTCCACTGCGCGTTGAAGATCTTGTGGCGGCAGTGCTCGCTGTTCGCCTGCGCGAACATCATCAGTTCGACGTCGGTCGGGTTGCGTTCGAGCTTGCGGAACGCGTCGACCAGGTAATCGATCTCGTCGTCGGCGAGCGCGAGGCCCAGCTCGACGTTCGCGTGCTCGAGCGCACTGCGGCCGACGCCCAGCACGTCGACGGTCGCGAGCGGCTTGGCCGGCAGCTCGTCGAACAGGTGCTTTGCGTCGTCGCGCGCGGCGACCACGCTTTCGGTCATTCGGTCATGCAGGGCTGCGGCCACGGCCGCGCGCGCGTCGTCGGACAGCGCCTTCTTGCCGCCGAGCAGGCCCGACTTCAGCGTGACCGTGAACTCGACGCCGCGCTCGATGCGGCGCACCTGCGTGAGACCGCAGTGCTGCGCGATGTCGGTCGCCTTGCTCGCCCACGGCGAAACCGTGCCGAAGCGCGGCAGCACGACGAAGGTCTCGGCCGTGCCCTTCTCGGTCGCCGGCTCGAACGGCGCGCCGTAGTGCATCAGTGCGTCGATGCGGGCGCTGTCGTCCGCCGACAGCGGCTCGACCGCATTGACGAAGTGCAGGAACTGACCGCGCACCGCGACGATGTTGGCATCGATTTGCCTGAGCGTGTCGAGCAGACGGGTTTGACGGAAATCGGAGAGGGCCGAAGCGCCGGGAAAACACGAGAAGTGAGCCATGGGCTGGACTGACGTCGATGAGTCGCGCGAGGTGGCGACGTGGGGCGAAAGGAAGGCCGTAATTATACCCGGAAGTCGGTCGTCCCAGACCGGCTGATCGGCACCCGTCATGCACCCCAACGGTGCGCCCGCCTGTCCGGCGCGGGACGGGCGCCAGACCGCAGCACGCGGCCGCGGCAGCCGGCGGCCGCGCGATGGCGAAACCGGATAGGCTCGCGTGGCGCCGTTTCCCGCGATTTTGGCGCTATCATTCCCGGTTCACCGGGCCGGGGCCCGTCAGCGAATTCTCACCGGGCGGCGTGTGCGCTGCCCGTCATCGAAGCAATCCATGGATGTCATCGTCATCGGCGGCGGAATCAGCGGCGTCGCCACCGCCCACCAGCTACGCGCGGCCGGCCATCGCGTGTGCGTGGTCGAACGCCACGCGACCGTCGCGCAAGGCGCGACCTACGGTGACGGCGGCACGCTGCTGCCGAGCCCGCTCGACGTCTGGTTCGGCCCGACCTTCATGCGCCAGCGCCAGCCGCGCGACAGCGGCATCGTCTACAAGCCGGGCTTCAACAGCGGCGTGCGCCGCTTCGTCAAGGAACTCGGCGCGCTGCGCGAGCCCGACGCGTTCGCCGCGCAGTACGCGCGGCTGCGCCCGTTGATCGACGCATCGCGCGAGAGCCTCGCCGACATCGAAACGCGCTTCCAGCTCGAATTCGAGCAGAAACCCGGCATTCTGCACGTCGTGCGCGACCCGCGCGACTGGGAGGCCCTGCAGCCAGCGCTCGACCTGCTGCGCACGCTCGACCAGCCGTACCGCGTGCTCACCGCCGACGAATGCGCGGCGCTCGAGCCGTCGGTGCCGGCCGAACCCGGCTTCGCCGGCGGCGTGCTGCTCGAGACCGAACGCACCGGCAACTGCCCGCTGTTCGCGAAACTGGTCAAGCAGGCGCTCGACGAGCACGGCGTACAGTTCCGCTTCGGCGCGGAGGTCGCCGCGATTCGCGTGGACACCGGCCGCGCCGCGGTCGAACTCGCGCCGCCGGGCGGCCGGCACGCGACGAACGCGCGCGAAGTCGACGTGATTTCGGCCGACGCGGTCGTGATCGCCGCCGGCGCCGGCAGCCCGGCGCTGCTCGAGCGGCTCGGCTGGCGACTGCCGCTGCATCCGATCCGCGCGCATACGCTGACCGCGCCCGTCACCTACGAAGAACACGCGCCGCACCTGAGCATCGTGGATTCGATCAAGCGAATCTCGATCACGCGCACGCATCAGCGGTTGCGCATCGGCGGCGGCGCCGTCCTGCAGAGCCTCGCCGACACCGCGAAACCGCTGCCCGAGCCTTTGTCCGAGGCGGCACTCGCGCTGCTCGGCCAGGCCGTGCACGACTGGGTGCCGGGCGCCGCGAAAATCTCCGCCGCGCTGTCGTGGCAAGGCATGCAATTGCTGTCGCCGGACGGCCTGCCGGTCGTCGGTCCGACCCCGCATCCGCGCGTCTTCGTCAATTTCGGCCACGGCCCGGCCGGTTGGGCGCTCGCGTGCGGGTCTGCTAAAGTGGTGACCGACTGCCTGGGCGGCGACACGCAGCAGTGGCCTGCCGACGCGCTCGCCGCGCTGAGCGCCGCCCGCTTCACGACCTGACCGCCGCGGGCCCGTCCCGGGCGGCATCCTCCCTGCCGTCACGATCCCGCGATGACCCTTGCCCGCCCGCTTCCCGACTCCACTCCGATCGCGCTGCTGCGCGTCGCCGACCTGCGTGCGGTCGAGGCCGCCGCGACCGCCGAGCTGCCGCCCCACACGCTGATGGGCCGCGCCGGCGCCGCCACCGCGCGCTGGCTGTCCGAACGGGTCGCCGGCGACGAGCGCCCTGTCTGGTTCGCAGTCGGCCCGGGCAACAATGGCGGTGACGCGCTGGTGGCCGCCGCGCAACTGCAGCAGCTCGGCGTCGCGACGCAGGCGTGGATGCCCGTGCCGGTCAAACCGGACGATGCGCAATGGGCGCTCGGCCTCGCTCGCGCGGCCGGCGTGCCGCTGTCGAGCGAACCGCCCGCGTCGCTCGACGATTACGCATGGGTCGTCGACGGCCTGTTCGGGATCGGCCTCGGCCGTGCGCTCGAAGGCCCGTTCGCCGCGCAGGCCGCGCGCATCGCCGCGCACGCGCGAAGCGGCGGCCGCGTGCTCGCGCTGGACGTGCCGAGCGGGCTCGACAGCGACACGGGCCGAATCGTCGGTGCGGGCGTCGCGGTCGCCGCCACGCATACGCTGACCTTCATCGGCGCGAAGCCGGGTCTTTACACGGGCGACGGCCGCGACTTCGCCGGCGAGATCGAGATCGCATCGCTCGACGTCGCGCCCCCCGCCGTGCCGGCCGTCGTGCTGAATGCGCCTGCGCGGTTCGCCGCCGCGCTGCCCGCACGCGCGTTCGCATCGCACAAGGGCACGTTCGGCAGCCTCGCGGTGCTCGGCGGCGATACGGGAATGTGCGGCGCGCCGATCCTCGCCGCGCGTGCCGCGCTGTTCGCCGGCGCCGGCAAGGTGCATGTCGGCTTCCTGGGCGCCGGCGCGCCGCCGTACGATCCGCCGTTTCCCGAACTGATGCTGCATCCGGCCGACGGCCTCGACCTCGCTGCAATGTCCGCGATCGCGGCGGGCTGCGGCCTCGGCACACGCGAGGCCGCAGCGACGCTCGTGCGCGACGCGCTCGCGCACGATGCTGCCGCGCTGCTCGACGCCGACGCGCTGAACCTCGTCGCGACCCACGCCGACCTCGCGGCGGCCGTTGCCGCACGCGGTGCGCGCGGCAACGCATGCGTGCTGACGCCGCATCCGCTCGAAGCGGCCCGGCTGCTCGGCACCGACACCGCGACCGTGCAGCACGACCGGCTGGCCGCGGCGCAGGCGCTCGCCGCGCGCTACGCCAGCATCGTCGTGCTGAAAGGCTCGGGCACGGTGGTTGCGGCGCCCGACGATCGCGTCACGATCAACCCGACCGGCAACGCGGCGCTCGCCACCGGCGGCACCGGGGACGTGCTCGGCGGCCTGATCGGCGCGCTGCTCGCGCAGCGCGTCGCGCCGTACGAAGCCGCGCTGGCGGGCGTCTATCTGCACGGCCTCGCAGCGGACACGCTCACTGCGAACGGCACGGGGCCGGCCGGCCTCGCCGCGGGCGAGCTCGCACCGATGGTGCGCACGCTGATCAATCGCCTTTTTTACCCGTCGCCGTGCGCCGACATATAACGCCGCTATACTGAGTGCCCCGCCGCACGGCGGGCCCTCTCGTCCGCCGGCCTTCCGATCCCGATGCGCCGGCGCGGCATTCCTCCCGATTCACGCTTCACTCGAACCGCCATGACGCTGAATTCGCTCCCCGCCTGGACTGCCCTTCAATCCCACTTCGAACAGATCCGCCATGCGCGGCTGCGCGACTGGTTCGCGCCGGAAAACGACCACGCACCGACCCGCGCCGAACGCTTCACGATCCCGGGCGGCGGCCTCGCGGCCGATTTCTCGAAGAACCGCATCAACGACGACACGCTGCGCCTGCTCGTGCAACTGGCCCGCGAAGCGGGCGTCGAAGCGCGCCGCGACGCCATGTTCGCCGGCGAGATCGTCAACCCGACCGAAGGCCGCGCAGCGTTGCACACGGCGTTGCGCGCGACCGACCCGCAAGCGCCGTTCCATGCGCAGGTCAGCGCCGAACGCGCGAAGATGGCGACCTTCGCACGCGCCGTGCGCAGCGGCGCATGGACGGGCTACACGGGCAAACGCATCCGCCACGTGATCAACATCGGCATCGGCGGCTCGGATCTCGGACCGAAGATGGTCACGCACGCGCTGCACCACGTCGCGACGCCGGACATCTCGACGCACTTCGTGTCGAACGTCGACGGCGCCGATCTCGCGCGCGTGCTCGAGCAGGTCGATCCGGAAGAAACACTCGCGATCATCGTGTCGAAGACCTTCACGACGCTCGAAACGATGACGAACGCACGCTCGCTGCGCGACTGGTTCGTCGCGCGCGGCTGCCCCGAGGACGCGCTCGCGAAGCACTTCGTCGGCGTGTCGGCCAACCCGGCCGAAGTCGTGAAGTTCGGCATCGCGGCCGACAACGTGTTCGAAATGTGGGACTGGGTCGGCGGCCGCTATTCGCTGTGGTCGGCGGTCGGCCTGTCGATCATGATTGCGATCGGACCGGAACAGTTCGACGAGCTGCTCGCCGGCGCGAACGACATGGATCGTCATTTCCGCGAAGCGCCGCTCGAACGCAACCTGCCGGTGCTGCTCGGCCTGATCGGCATCTGGTATCGCAACTTCTTCGGCTCGCAGAGCTATCTCGTCGCGCCGTATTCGGAAGCGCTGCACTACCTGCCGTCGTACCTGCAGCAGCTCGAGATGGAAAGCAACGGCAAGTCCGCGCGTCTGGACGGCACGTTCGTCGACTACCCGACATCGGCCGTCACGTGGGGCGAGCCGGGCACCAACGGCCAGCATGCGTTCTTCCAGATGCTGCACCAGGGCCCGACGATCGTGCCGATCGACTTCGTCGCGGTGCTGACGCCCGAGCATCCGCTCGCGAGCCATCATCCGAAGCTGCTCGCGAACTGCTTCGCGCAAAGTGAAGCGCTGATGCTCGGCCGCACGCTCGACGAAGCGCGCAAGGTCGCCGGCCCCGGCAAGGAAGCGCTCGCACCGCACCTCACGTTCCCCGGCAACCGCCCGACGACGACGCTGCTCGTCGACGCGCTGACGCCGCGCGCGCTCGGCGCGCTGATCGCGCTGTACGAGCACAAGGTGCTGGTGCAGGCGACGGTGTGGGACATCAATCCGTTCGACCAGTGGGGCGTCGAGCTCGGCAAGATTCTCGGCAAGGTCGTCGAAGCCGACCTGTCGGCCGAGTCGGTCGATCCCGCGAAGCACGATTCGTCGACCGCCGCGCTGATCGAGCGCGCACGTGCGGCGCTCAAGCGCTGACGCGACGCGCGATGCGCATGCCGGCCGTACAGGCGTGAAACGCGCCTGCACGGCCGGCGAGGAAATACAGTGCGGTACTACACCGCGTGCGGGGCGACGATGCGTCCGGCTTCGATCGTTACCGTCGTCGCGCAGCGCCGTGCGAGTTCGGTATCGTGCGTGACGAGCACGAGCGTTGCGCCGTGCGTTCGATTCAACTCGAACATCAGGTCGATGACCGCGTGCCCCGTCGCTGCGTCCAGGCTGCCGGTCGGCTCATCCGCGAACAGGATCGCCGGTCGGGTGACAAACGCGCGCGCGAGCGCGACACGCTGCTGCTCGCCACCCGACAGCAGCTTCGGATAATGCGCGATGCGTTCGGCGAGGCCGACCTGCACGAGCAGCGTGCGCGCACGATCGGCCGCCTCGCGCGCACTGATGCCGCCCTGCAGTTCGAGCGGCAGCATCACGTTTTCGAGCGCGGTCAGGTGCGGCATCAACTGGAACGACTGGAACACGAAGCCGACCGCCCCATTGCGCAGCGCGGCGCGCTCGTCCTCGTCGAGCTGGTCGAGCGCGCGGCCGAGCAGGCGAACCGTGCCGCTCGTCGCGCTGTCCAACCCCGCAAGCAGGCCGAGCAGCGTCGATTTGCCCGACCCCGACGCACCGACGATCGCGAGGCTGCTGCCGGGCCGCACCGCGAGCGTGATGCCGTCGAGGATCGTCAGTTCGCCCGTCGCGTCGGCGACCCGCTTGCATACGTCATGGACTTCGATGATCGGATCGGTAATCTTGAACATGGACACGACATTTCGCTGGAAAAGACGTGCGGCGCTCGCCGCACTGCTGGGTACCCTGCTCGCGGCAACCGTGCCCGCGCTGGCGGCGACGGTTGCCGCGCAGTCGTCGGGCCAGCCCATGCTCGTCGTACTCGGCGACAGCCTATCGGCCGAATACGGGCTGCCGCGGGACACGGGCTGGGTTGCGCTGCTGCGGCAGCGGCTCGCGACCGGACGAATCGATTATAGCGTTGCGAACGCAAGCGTCAGCGGCGACACGACGAGCGGCGGCCGCGCGCGACTGCCCGCCGTCCTGCAACGGCTCAAGCCGTCGATCGTCGTCGTCGAGCTCGGTTCGAACGATGCGCTGCGCGGCGTGCCACTCGCGACGACCGAGCAGAACCTGCGCGACATCATCGCCGATGCGCGGCACGCCCATGCGAAGGTCGTGCTGGTCGGCATGTACGTGCCGGCCAACTACGGGCCCGACTATACGCAGAAATTCCACGCGGTCTATACGCGGCTGTCGAAGGAACTCGAGGTGCCGCTCGTGCCGTTCCTGCTCGCCGGCATCGAGAACAAGCCGGAGATGTTCCAGTCGGATCAGATGCATCCGACACAGCAGGCGCAAGGCATTCTGCTTGACAACGTCTGGCCGGCGCTGAAGCCGCTGCTCGGCAAGCCGCGCGGCTGATACTACCGCCACGCCGGAAAACAAAAAGCCCCGCTTCGAGCGGGGCTTTTTGTCGTGACGTGCGGAACAGTGAACGCCTGAGCGATGCTCAGTTGTCCTCGTCCTGCGCACGGGGCGCCGTACCATACAGCTTCACCTTCGAACGGTCGCGCAGCGCGGCGAGATACGCTTCGCCCTCGCTCTGCGCTTCGACCTGCGCCATCTGCTGCTGCGCGGCTGCGAGTTGCTGCGGATCGACCGCCGAACCCGGGATCACCGCGTTCACGCGATAGATCGCGTAACCGTCCGCACCAAGATCGACGCCGATGTAGGCCGGCAGCGTCTTCGCATCGACCTTGTAGACGGCGCTCAATGCCGCCGGCGTCAGGCCCTGCGATTGCGTACGCGACACCTTCTGCGCGGCACCGAACCCGTCGGTCGACTTCGACTTCTGCAGCTCGGCCAGTTTCGCCGCGCCTTCCTTCTTCGCAAGTTCCGCGGCCTGCTCGGCGATCACCTTCTGACGCACGGCGTCCTTGATCGTGTCGAGCGCGGGCACGGCCGCCGGCTTGTAGTTCGTGACGTGCGCGGAGATCAGCGTGTTGTTGCCGACGTCGATCGCCTGCGTGTTGTTCTGGTTTTTCACCGAGTCGCTCGCGAACACGGCCGCCAGGAACTTCGGATTGTTCAGCGGGCTCGTCGGCGGCAGTTGCGGATTCGGTGTCGGCGTGACGGTGGCCGTCTGGATCGTCAGCTTGTATTTGTCCGCAGCCGGCTGCAGCGACTTCGCCTTTTCATACACGGTCGACGTGAAGCCTTCCGCGTTGTCCGAGAATGCCTTCGACGCATACTGCTGCTTCAGGTCCGCGGCGATCTGGTCCTTCACGTCCGCGAACGGCTTGATCACCGATGGCTTCACTTCGGTCGCCTTCAGGATGTGGAAGCCGAGATCCGACTGCACGACACCGCTGATCTCGCCTTGCTTCAGCGAAAATGCCGCGTCGTCGAATGCCTTGCCGCCCGCCGTCGAACCGCGCGTGATGAAGCCGAGGTCGCCGCCCTTCGCGGCAGACGGCGCGTCCTGCGAGTTCTTCTGCGCGATCTGCGCGAACCGGTCCGGATGCGCCTTCACGTCGGCCAGCAGTTGCTCGGCCTTCGCCTTCGCTGCCGCCTTGTCGGCAGCGCTTGCGTCGCTCGCCGCGGCGATGAAGATGTGGCTCACGCGCGCCTGCGCTTCCGTGCGGAAGTGCGTCGGATTGTCGTCATAGAACTTCTTGATGTCCGCATCGGTCGGCTGCGCGCTCGCGGCGGCTGCGGCCGGCGAATAGACGAGGTACTGGATCGTCGCGGTTTCCGGCGTCGCGAAGCTCTGCTTGTGCGCGTCGTAGTACGCGGCGAGCTGCGCATCGGTCGGCTGCACCTTCGCTGCGTAATCGCTCGTCTTCAATACGAGCGCCTGCACTTCGCGCTGCTGCGCGGCCAGTTCCGACAGACGCTGCGCGAGGCTCTTCGGCGTAAACGCGCTCGACACGATGCTCGCCGGAATCTGCTGCAGCGCGAGGCTGTAGCGCACGCGCTCCTGATACTGCTCGGGCGTCATTCCCTGGAACGACAGCAGCTGTGCATAGCGTTCGACGTCGATCGAACCGTCCGGCTTCTTCAGCGACGCGATCATCGGGTCGCTCATCAGTGCGTCGCGCACTGCGTTGTCGGAAGCAGTGAGGTGCAGACGCTGCGTCTCGTCGGCCAGCACACGTTGCTGGATCAGGCCATCGAGCACTTGCTTGCGGTGTTCGGGTGTATCGAACGCCTTGATGTCGAACTGCCCGCCGAGCGCCTGGCGCGCCTGGTCGATCTGCTGACGGAACGCGCCGTCGAATTCGACTCGCGTGATCTTGTGCCCGTTGACCGCCGCGACGTTCGCACTGTCGTCGAAGAACCCGCGGAAACCTTGGATCCCGACGAAACCCAGCCCCGGCAACACGATCAGGAGCAGGAGCGCCATCATCAGGCGCTGGTGATTACGGAAGAAATCGAGCATGCGTGACGGGAAAATTGGACAAAACGTCCGATATTACAACATACAGGGTGGGACGGGAGAAAAGCAGGCGGCTTCCTCGACTCGACGATCGCGCCCGCAAGCGGGCGCAACCGACGACGCAAATGAAAAAGCCCGCACGAGGCGGGCTTCTTCATTTTCTGGCGGAGCGGACGGGACTCGCCTACATCCTGCAGGCCGCGGCTGCGCATGCATGCGCAGCCCTTCGCGTCCCGCCGGAAGCCGCGCAGGCGGCTTCCTCCACTCCGCAGTCACGCGCCCGCAAGCGGGCGCAACCGACGACGCAAATGAAAAAGCCCGCACGAGGCGGGCTTCTTCATTTTCTGGCGGAGCGGACGGGACTCGAACCCGCGACCCCCGGCGTGACAGGCCGGTATTCTAACCGACTGAACTACCGCTCCTTGGTCTGGCTGAATCGTGAAACTGGTGGGTGCTGAGGGGTTCGAACCCCCGACCTACGCCTTGTAAGGGCGCCGCTCTACCAGCTGAGCTAAGCACCCGTTTCCGATTCGTTCTGGCTGCGATCTGCGTTTCGGCATCAACAACCAGCGAGCCTGCGAGTTTAATTCATTCCAGATCATTTTGCCAAGCCCGAATGCGAATTTTTTTAACATCCATCCATTCGCACGCCACGCCGACTCGCATAAAAAACCCGCGGACACGCCGCGGGTTTCGTGAACAACCGTCAGGGACGGCGTTCGGACGCTCAGTGCTTGACGACTTCCGTCGAGCCGGCATCCTTCGCCGCCTCGCCAACCGGTGCCGCCGCCTTCGCCTCTTCTTCCGGCGGCAGCGGGGTCGGCGTACGTTCGAGCGCGAGTTCGAGCACCTTGTCGATCCAGCGGACCGGCACGATCTCGATCGCGTTCTTCACGTTGTCCGGAATGTCCGCGAGATCCTTCACGTTCTCTTCCGGGATCAGCACGAGCTTGATGCCGCCACGATGCGCCGCCAGCAGTTTTTCCTTCAGCCCGCCGATCGGCAGCACTTCGCCACGCAGCGTGATTTCGCCCGTCATCGCGACGTCGGCACGCACGGGAATCCCCGTCAGCACCGACACCAGCGCGGTCGTCATCGCACCGCCAGCGGACGGACCGTCCTTCGGCGTTGCGCCTTCCGGCACGTGGATGTGGATGTCCTGCTTCTCGAACGCTTCGTCCTTGATGCCCAGACGTCGCGAACGCGAGCGCACGACCGAACGCGCAGCCTCGACCGACTCCTTCATCACGTCGCCGAGCGAACCCGTGCGAATCACGTTGCCCTTGCCCGGCATCACCGCGGCTTCGATCGTCAGCAGGTCGCCGCCGACTTCCGTCCACGCGAGGCCCGTCACCTGACCGACCTGGTTTTCCTTCGCTGCGAGGCCGAAGTCGTACTTGCGTACGCCGAGGAACGTGTCGAGGTTTTCGCCATCGACCTTGATCGCGCCCGATGCCTTCTTCAGCAGCAGCATCTTCACGACCTTGCGGCAGATCTTCGACACTTCCCGCTCAAGCGAACGCACACCGGCTTCGCGCGTGTAGTAGCGGATGATGTCGCGGATCGCCTGCTCGGTGACCTCGATCTCGCCGTCCTTCAGACCGTTGTTTTTCTTTTGCTTCGGCAGCAGGTAACGCTGCGCGATGCTGACCTTCTCGTCTTCCGTGTAACCCGACAGACGAATCACTTCCATCCGGTCCAGCAGCGGCGGCGGGATGTTCAGCGAGTTCGACGTCGCGACGAACATCACGTCCGACAGATCGAAGTCGACTTCGATGTAGTGGTCTGCAAACGTGTGGTTCTGTTCCGGATCGAGCACTTCGAGCAGCGCCGACGACGGATCGCCGCGGAAATCCATGCCCATCTTGTCGACTTCGTCGAGCAGGAAGAGCGGATTGCGCACGCCGACCTTCGCAAGGCTTTGCAGGATCTTGCCCGGCATCGAGCCGATGTACGTCCGGCGGTGGCCGCGGATCTCGGCTTCGTCACGCACGCCGCCGAGCGCCATCCGGACGAACTTGCGGTTCGTCGCGCGAGCGATCGACTGGCCGAGCGAGGTCTTGCCGACGCCGGGAGGCCCGACGAGGCACAGGATCGGCGCCTTGACCTTGTCCACGCGCTGTTGCACCGCGAGATATTCGAGGATGCGTTCCTTGACCTTCTCGAGGCCGAAGTGATCCTCGTCGAGCACCTGCTCGGCGTTCGACAGGTCGTTGTTGACCTTGCTCTTCTTGCGCCACGGCAGGCCGATCAGCGTGTCGATGTAGTTGCGCACGACGGTCGCTTCCGCCGACATCGGCGACATCAGCTTCAGCTTCTTGAGTTCGGCGTCGGCCTTCTTCTTCGCTTCCTTCGGCATGCGCGCGGCGTTGATGCGCTTCTCGAGTTCCTCGAGATCCGCACCCTCTTCGCCTTCGCCCAGTTCCTTCTGGATCGCCTTGACCTGTTCGTTCAGGTAGTACTCGCGCTGGCTCTTTTCCATCTGGCGCTTCACGCGCCCGCGGATGCGCTTTTCGACCTGCAGGATGTCGATCTCGGCTTCGAGCTGCGCGAGCAGGTGCTCGAGGCGCTCGATGACCGGGAACATCTCGAGGATGTGCTGCTTCTGGTCGAGCTTGAGCGGCAGACGCTCGGCGATCATGTCGGCGAGGCGACCGGCTTCGTCGATGCCCGACAGCGACGTGAGAATCTCCGGCGGGATCTTCTTGTTCAGCTTCACGTACTGGTCGAACTGCGACACGATCGCGCGGCGCAGCGCTTCCGTTTCCGCGCTGTCGGCGTGATCGGGCTCGAGCGGCATCACTTCACAGGAGAACTGCGTCTCCTGCTCTTCGATCGACAACGCCTTCGCGCGCTGCAGGCCCTCGACGAGCACCTTCACGGTGCCGTCCGGCAGCTTCAGCATCTGCAGGATGTTGGCGATACAACCGACCTCGTACATGTCTTTTTCGGTCGGTTCGTCCTTGGCCGCGGTTTTCTGGGCGACGAGCATGATGTGCTTGCCGCCTTCCATCGCTGCTTCGAGGGCCTTGATCGATTTCGGCCGGCCCACGAAGAGCGGAATCACCATGTGCGGGAAAACGACGACATCCCGCAGCGGCAGCAGCGGGAGCGTGATGCGTTCCGGCGGAAGAAGTTGGGTGCCTGACATTTCATTTCCCCATGAGTGGAATCAATTGTTCGGTAATTGAGGCCGCCACAACGAATTGCAAGCCTTCAAGTGCGGGAAATATTCGGTAAGAAAGTAACCACCGCGTTTCGAGTCAGAGTTACCCACAAGATAAACGAAAAAAAGCCGCCCACGGACTCATGAACGGCCTTTTCCGCAGAACATCGTCGGCAAGCCGGTCAGTTCGAACCCGCCACCTTCGGCGTGTCCTCATAGATCAGCAGGGGCTTGCCGTCGCCATCGATGACGTTCTCGTCGATGATGACCTTGCTGACCCCCTTCATCGCCGGCAATTCGTACATCACGTCGAGCAATGCCTGCTCGATGATCGAACGCAGCCCGCGCGCGCCGGTCTTGCGGCGGATCGCCTTGCGGGCGACCGCCTGCAGTGCGCCCGGCCGGATCTCCAGCTCGACGCGCTCCATCGCGAACAACTTGTGATACTGCTTGACGAGCGCGTTCTTCGGCTCGACGAGGATCTTCATCAGCGCGGCTTCATCGAGCTTGCCGAGCGTCGCGACCACCGGCAGACGGCCGATCAATTCGGGGATCAGACCGAATTTGATCAGGTCTTCCGGTTCCGTTTCGCGCAGCACTTCGCCCGCGTCGCGTTCCTGCTTGCTCTTGACCGTCGCGCCGAAGCCGATGCCCGTCTTTTCGGTACGGTCCGTGATCACCTTCTCGAGACCGTCGAATGCACCGCCGCAGATGAACAGGATGTTGGTCGTGTCGACCTGGATGAAATCCTGGTTCGGATGCTTGCGGCCGCCCTGCGGCGGCACCGATGCCATCGTGCCCTCGACGAGCTTCAGCAGCGCCTGCTGGACGCCCTCGCCCGACACGTCGCGCGTGATGGACGGGTTGTCCGACTTGCGGCTGATCTTGTCGATTTCGTCGATGTAGACGATCCCGCGCTGAGCCTTGTCGACCTCGTAGTTGCAGTTCTGCAACAGCTTCTGGATGATGTTCTCGACGTCCTCGCCGACGTAGCCGGCTTCGGTCAGCGTCGTCGCGTCCGCGATCACGAACGGCACGTTGAGCAACCGCGCGAGCGTCTGCGCGAGCAGCGTCTTGCCGGAGCCCGTCGGGCCGATCAGCAGGATGTTGCTTTTCGACAGCTCGACGTCGTCCTTCTTGTCGAGATGCTTCAGGCGCTTGTAGTGGTTGTACACGGCCACCGCGAGGATCTTCTTCGCGCGCTCCTGGCCGATCACGTACTGATCGAGGATGTCGCGAATTTCCTGCGGGCTCGGCAGATCCGACCGGGACAGGCTGGCCTCGACGCCGGCGGCAGCCGCCTCGTCGCGAATGATCTCGTTGCAGAGGTCGATACATTCATCGCAGATGAATACCGACGGGCCCGCGATGAGTTTTTTCACCTCATGCTGGCTCTTCCCGCAAAACGAGCAATACAACAGCTTCTCGCTGTTCGAACCTTTTTTGTCCGCCATGAATGTAGAGCCTCCGGACAGGTAAATGACATGATACGCCGAATGCTCCGGACGCCGCGCCTAGGGCGCGACCGGAGCCGGCTGGATGCGCTTGCCGCAGATGCTCAACGCGTTTCGGACGCCACGGGGCGCCGCACGAATCGGGGCGGCACCCTACTTAAACTCAGGGGCGCTTCAGCAGCACCTGATCGATCAGCCCGTACGCCTTCGCGTCCTCGCTCGACATGAAGTTATCACGGTCGGTGTCGCGCGCGATGCGCTCGACGTCCTGGCCCGTGTGCTGCGCGAGCAGATTGTTCAGCCGTTCCTTCAGGTACAGGATTTCGCGTGCCTGGATTTCGATGTCCGAAGCCTGGCCGCGTGCACCGCCGAGCGGCTGGTGAATCATCACGCGCGAGTTCGGCAGCGCAAAGCGCTTGCCCTTCGCGCCCGATGCGAGCAGGAACGCACCCATGCTGGCCGCGAGGCCCATGCAGAGCGTGGAGACGTCCGGCTTGATGAACTGCATCGTGTCGTAGATCGCCATGCCGGCCGACACAGAGCCGCCCGGGCTGTTGATGTAGAGGCTGATGTCCTTGTCGGGATTCTCGCTCTCGAGGAACAGCAATTGCGCGACGACGAGGTTGGCGGTCTGGTCGTTGACTTCGCCGACCATGAACACCAGGCGCTCCTTCAGGAGACGCGAATAGATATCGTACGAACGCTCGCCGCGGCCGCTCGTTTCGACGACGATCGGCACCAGTCCCAGCGCTTGCGCCTCGAAACCCTGCGGCGCGTTCGAAGCAAGCATGTCCAGCAATTCAGCACGAGTGATCATTCAATAAACCTTGTTCGAATGGAAAATTGAACGGAGGGAAGCCGCCCGCTCAATCGCCATATTAATGGCAACCGCGCGCTTGACGTAAAAACGGCGTGCGGGCCGTCGCTCCGACAGCCGGCACGCCGCTAGAGCGACACTTACGCTTGCGCCGATGCGCTCGCGAGTGCCTCGAAGCTCACTTCCTTGTCCGTCACCTTTGCCTTGCCCAGCACGAAGTCGACGACGTTGCTCTCAACGACGAACGCTTCCATCTCGGCGAGGCGCTGCTGGTTCGAATAATACCAGCGGACCACTTCCTTCGGGTCTTCGTAGCTCTTCGCGAACTCGTCGACTTCCGCGCGGATCTGTTCCGGCTTCGCTTCGAGGCCGTTCGACTTCACGAGTTCGGCCAGCACGAGGCCCAGCTTCACGCGACGCTCTGCCTGCTCGGCGAACATCTCGGCCGGGATCGGTGCGTCCTTCGCGTTCGGCACGCCGCGCTGCGCCAGATCCTGGCGAGCCATTTCGACGAGACGTTGCTGGTCCTGCTCGATCAGCGCCTTCGGCACGTCGAGTTCGGAAATCTTCAGCAGCGCGTCCATCACCTGGTTCTTGACGATGGATTGCGTGCGGCGCTTTGCTTCGCGCTCGAGGTTTTCCTTGATCTCGGCACGCATCTTCGTCAGGTCGCCGTCTTCGATGCCCAGCGATTTTGCGAATTCAGCGTCGATTTCCGGCAGGTGCGGCCACTCGATCTTCTTCATTGTGACCGTGAACTGTGCCGTTTTGCCTGCCACGTCCTTGCCGTGGTAGTCGTCCGGGAACTTGAGGTCGAACGTACGCGCTTCGCCGACCTTCAGGCCGAGCGCCGCCGTTTCGAATTCCGGCAGCATGCGGCCTTCGCCGAGCACGAACGGGAAGTCCTCCGCGGTGCCGCCCTGGAACGCGACGTCGTCGATCTTGCCGACGAAGTCGACCGTCACGCGGTCGCCGTTCTTCGCTGCGGTATCCGCACCGCCGTCGCCGTGCTCGCCGGCTTCGCCGCGTGCGTGGAAGTGCACGCGCTGGTTGCGCAGGATGTCCAGCGTGCGGTCGATTTCGGCGTCGCCGATCGACGTCGTCGAGCGCTCGACTTCAGCCGTCGCCAGATCGCCGATCTTCACTTCCGGGTAGACCTCGAACGTCGCGTCGAACGCGTATGCATCTTCAGCCTGCTCCTGCTTCGGCTCGAAGCTCGGCTGGCCAGCGACGCGCAGGTTTTCCGCGCGGCTGATCGTGAAGAACTCCTGGCCGATCTTGTCGCTCAGCACTTCCGCTTCGACCTGACCCGCGTATTGCTGGGCGACCATCTTCAGCGGCACCTTGCCCGGGCGGAAACCCGGCATGCGCACGTTCTTCGCGAGTTTCTGGATACGGGCGTCGATTTCCTTCTGCACGGTGTCTTTCGGCAGGGAAATCGTCACGCGGCGTTCAAGCTTGCCGAGGTTCTCAACAACGTTAGCCATGGCTTCAATCGTCCTAAAATTATTCGAGCGAATCGGGTTTTCCTTGCCGTGCCTGCCTGCGGCGTGAGGTGCACGTAGGTGCGTCACACACGCCGCGCCGGAGCGCCACGCCATCCCTGCACGCGCCGGATGGCTAGCGCAAGCGGCTCGGAGCACGGCTTTGGCCGGAAGAATCGACTATTCTAGCAAACAATCTTCCTCATACCGCCAGATCGGCACGACTCACGTGCGTACCCGGCGTGTCGTCTGCTTCCCGTACGCGGCAATGCGAGCGGATCGCCGCTATGCCGAACGCCATATCCACCGCGGGCCCGCCATCCTGTAAGCTCCGATTGAGCGTGCGCCGCCGTCGCGACCGCGATTCTTCACACCAATTTCGCCTTCCGGAGACACCATGCCGCAACACCCGTCCGCGCCTGTCGTCGTCATCGCGCCCGATTCGTTCAAAGGCTCGCTTTCCGCCGAGCAGGTCGCGGACGCGATCGCCACCGGCATCCGCCGTGCCCGGCCCGATGCGGTCGTGCGCTGCTGCCCGATGGCCGACGGCGGCGAAGGCACGCTCGATGCGATGCTGGCCGGCGGCGGCACGCGGCGCACGCTGCGGGTGGCCGGCGCGTCGCTCGCGGCACGCGACGCGGCGCTCGGCGTGATCGACGCGCGCACCGCGATCGTCGAGACGGCCGAGATCGTCGGCATCACCGATGCGGTCGGCATGAGCGTACCGGTCGAGGCGCGCAGCACGCGCGGGATGGGCGAAGCGATCCGCACGCTGCTCGACGAAGGCGTGCGCCGCTTCTTCGTCGCCCTCGGCGGCAGCAGCACCAACGACGCAGGCGCCGGCCTTCTCGCCGGCCTCGGCCTGCAATGCTTCGATGCGGCCGACCAGCCGGTGGAACCCGTCCCGGCACGGCTCGCCGACATCGCGCGCATCGACGTGTCGGAGCTCGATCCGCGCCTGAAGGAAGCCGAATTCATCGGCATGTCGGACGTCGACAACCCGCTGACGGGCGCGCATGGCGCAACCGCCGTGTTCGGTCCGCAAAAAGGCGTGACGCCCGAGCAGGTTGCGCCCCTCGACGCCGCGCTCGCGCGCTTCGCGGACCTGCTTGAAGCCGCGCTCGACCGGCGCAGCCGCGACTTGGCCGGCGCCGGCGCCGCAGGCGGTCTCGGTTTCGCGCTGCACATGCTGGGCGCGCGGTTCGAAGCCGGCGCGGAAGTCGTCGCACGGCAAGTCGGCCTCGATACGGCGCTCGCGGGCGCCGACTGGCTGATCACTGGCGAAGGCCGCTCCGACGTGCAGACACTGCACGGCAAGGCACCGTTCATCGCGTGCCGCCATGCGCAGGCCGCGGGCGTGCCCGCGTCGCTGCTGTCGGGCGCAGTCGACCCGGCCGCGCTGCCGCGCCTGTCCGAGCATTTTTCCGGCTGTTTCTCGCCGGCACCCGGGCCGATCACGCTCGACGTCGCGATCCGCGATGCGGCGAACCTGCTCGCTAACGAAGCCGAACAGTTGACACGGCTGAAGTACGGCGCACACTGACCGTTGACCCGAGCGCGCGATACAGGAACAATCGGGCCCGCCCTTTTTCTTCAGGATTCGACATGAAAGGCCGTCAAGCCGGGCTCGATCAGTTTCTGACCTATCGCCTCCACGCGCTCACGAAGCGATCCGACCGCGGGATCGCCGAGGTGTACCGGCACAAGCTGGACATCTCGCTGCCCGAGGCGCGCGTAATCGCCGCCGTCGGCGCCTTCGGTCCGTTCTCGATCATGGATCTCGCGCGCCACACCAATCTCGACAAAAGCCAGGCGAGCCGCGCGGCCGAAGCTCTGCTGCGCCAGGGGTTGCTCGAGCGCAGCGCGAGCGAGGAGGACGGCCGGATCGTGCTGATCGCGCTGACCGCAGACGGCCGCGCGCTGAATCGCAAGATCATGCCGATCGTGCGCAAGTGGAACGAAGGCCTGCTCGCGGGCCTGTCCGACAGCGAGCGCCAGACGTTCGAGCGGCTGCTCGACAAGGTCGTCGCGCACGCGATCGAACAGGATAACTGAGGCGGCCCAACGCTCGATGTCCGCGCCGCGCGTTGCTCGGTGCGGTACCGCGTGCGTCGCAACAAACATCGGATCGACGGGCGGCCCCGCGAGTGCGTCACGCACGATGCAGGCCGCCCTGTTTTATTCAGATGAATCAGCTGGCCGCCCGGGTTGCGTGAGTGCACCGGGCCGCCGTCCGGCCTCCCCCGCCCCGGTACACGCCGAACGTTGTCCTCCCCGGTCCGCAACCGCCTCCGCATACCGGCCGCCCTCTGCTACAGCCCGCTGTTTTCCGCCCGCTGACGTAGCAAGCCGAGCACCGCGTCGCAATATGGCGTCGGCACATCGAGCTTGCGGCCCAGTTCCGGAAACACGCCGAGGATCGGCCCGATCTCGAGCGGACGCCCCGCCTCGAAATCCTGCAGCATCGACGTCTTGAACGCCCCGAGCTTGCGCGTCACCGCGATCCGCTCCGGCCCGCTCATCCCGGTGTGAAGACCGAGCTTCGCGCCGACCGCAGCAGCCTCCTCCATCATCCGCAACGCAAGATGCTCCGTGTACGGATCGTCGAGCAACTGCTCGGCGGTCGAACCCGTCAGCGCGCTCAGCGGATTCATGTTCATGTTGCCCCACAGCTTCGTCCATATCTCGGCGCGGATCGCCGGCGTCGACTCGACGTCGAAGCCGCCCGCGGCAAGCGCCGCCGCGAGCCGCGCCGTCGGCGCATCGAGTCGCGGATCGGGCGAGCCGACGATCAGGCGATTGCCGCGTCCGCGGCGCACGACACCCGGCCCATCGGTGCTCGACGACAGATGCACGACGCAGCCGATCGCCTGCGCAGGCGGCAGCGCCGCCGACACCGCGCCGCCCGGATCGACCGCGTCGAGCGGTACACCGTCGATCGCCCCCGCGAGACCGTGCGTGAACCACCACGGCAGCCCGTTCATCGCGGCGACGATCACGGTGTGGGGCCCGACCAGCGGTGCGATGCGCGCGGCCAGCGCCGGCAACGCCTGCGCCTTCAGCGCGATCACCACGTAGTCCTGCACGCCGAGCGCGGCCGCATCGTTGCTCGCGCGCACGGGAATCGACGACATCGCGCCCGTCTCGTCGATCACGCGCACACCGTGCGCGTTCAACGCATCGAGCGTCGCGCCGCGCGCGTACGCGCTCACGGTCATGCCGGCCCGCGACAGCGCCGCCGCGAGCAATCCGCCGATCGCGCCGACACCGACCACCGCCGCACGCACCGACCCTGAATTCATGTCGTTCATGATGGAAATTCGTCTCCTGGGGCTGACGAGCATAACGCTCAATGGTTGCGGATACAACCATTTATGCGAGCGCGCGACGTACCCGCGTCGGCCCGGTTCACCGTACCGGACTGCCGGCCTCGGCCGGTTCGTCGTCGGTCGGCCCCGTCGCACCGAGCACGCCGGCGATCTGGCTCTTGTCGTGCATGCCGAGCTTGCGGTACGCGCAGCGCAGGTAATGCCGCACCGTCGTCGGTGAAATCGCCATCTGCTGCGCCACCTCCTTGTGCGAGCGCCCGGCGCCGTAATAGCGGATCGCCGCCAGCTCGCGCGGGCTCAGCCGGTCGAGCAGCGAGCGCGGCCGCGCCTCGATCTGGAACAGTCCGGCGACCGGCACGCACTGGATGCGCAACGCGTCGCCGATGAACGGCTGGCCCGACTGGCGCCGCACGTGGGTGACCAGCGGCTCCGGCACGCGCGGCCCCGTCCACTCAGGCCATTCGGTACGCAGCACGTCGTCGAAGCCGTGATCGGCGTGGTGCAGCACGCCGAAGTTGTCACACAGCGCGCGCGCCGCCGGCGCCGCCGCGTCGCCGCGCTCGCGCGTGAGCTGCGCCGCCCGATTGATCGTGAGCGCGGCTGCGAGATGCGGAATCGTCTCTTCGAAACGATTCGCGTCATCGTCGCTGAACGGCCGGTTCAGGCCCTGCCGGTAGATCGACATGAACGTCGTCAGACCGAAGCGCCGATCGAGCGTACACACGCACATCAGTTGCGCGAGCCCGTACTTCACGCACCAGTCGCGAAACCGCGCATCGACCCCCGGCTCGACGACCGACAGCCGCACCGCGCGGCCATGCGCGCCGAGCAGCGTGCGACGGGCGAGCGGATCGCAGTCGCGCACGCGTTTCCAGTCGCTGAAAAACGCGTGCGGAAGACGGTACAGGAAGCTGTTGTGCATCACCGGGCCGGTCGGCACGTGCGTCGCGACGCCGGTCCACGCGGCATCGAACGGGATCAGCGCCTGCAACAGCGAAAAGAAGCGACACTCGAACTCGCCGATCCCGGATTGCGCGGCGACCGCATACAGGTCGAGCAGCATCAGGCCGAGCGCGCGCTGCGATGCGTCGCCGCGCGTGACGCCGTCGAAATCGGCGCGGCGGGACGGCAATGGCGGCCATGCGGATTCGTCGAGCACGATCGCGGCAGGCACGTCGCGCAACGCGTCGAGATCCTGCCCGATATCCGTCGTGATCCTCACCTTCCGCTCCCCTGCCCGTTCGGGCCGCTGATACGCGCAACGCAGACCGGCCGATTATAGCGATCGTCATTTTTGACGGGCACCGCTGCCGGAACACGCGGCAACCCCATCCATTTGAACGGTAGGCCGCACGTTGCTGCTGCGCAGCACGCGTCGCGGCAGCGCGGCGGCACGCGTGTGCCGCACTCCGCGGGTTTTCCGCACCGTTCATCTGTACGACTGTTCGACAGCTTTCCTGCTGCGGACACTGCGTCGCGACAACACCAACGACACACACCGATGCAGGACGGTATGGAGAACCCCACGTGACGAAACCCCGCTTCATCCGCACAGCCGCGACCGCAGCCGTCGTGACGCTCGCTACGTGCAGCGTCGCCGCGCACGCGCAATCGGCACTCACGCTGTACGGCGCGCTCGACACCGGCGTGCAGTACCTGACGCATGCCGACGGACGCCACTCGGCCGTGCAGTTGCAGAACTACGGCATCGTGCCGTCGCAGATCGGACTGAAGGGCAACGAAGATCTCGGCGGCGGCTGGCGTGCGCTGTTCAAGCTCGAGCAGGGCCTGAACGTCAACGACGGCACTCCGACCGCTCCCGGCTACGCCTTTTTTCGCGGCGCATACGTGGGTATCGCGGGCCCGATCGGCACCGTCACGCTCGGCCGGCAGTTCAGCGTGCTGTTCGACAAGACGCTGTTCTACGACCCGCTGTGGTACGCGTCGTACAGCGGCCAGGGCGTGATCATGCCGATGACGGCGAACTTCATCGACCACTCGATCAAGTACCAGTCGCCGACCTTCGCCGGCTTCGACGCCGAAGCGCTCGCCGCCACGGCCGGCGTCGCCGGCAATACGCGCGCCGGACGCGTGCTGGAACTGGGCGGCCAGTACACCAGCAACGGGCTGTCGGTGAGCGCGGTGCTGCATCAGGCGCATGGCGATGCAACGGCCGCGGATGACGCATCCGCCCGTCGCCGCGAACTCGGCACGCTCGCCGCCCGTTACGCGTTCGCGACGCTGCCGCTCACCGTCTACGCGGGCGTCGAACGCGTGACCGGCGACCTCGATGCGGCACGCACCGTCATCTGGGGCGGCGCGCGTTACCTGATCGCGTCGAGCGGAATCGGACTGAACGCGGGCGTCTACCACACCGATTCGCACACGCCGGCAATCGGCCATCCGACGCTGTTCATCGCGAGCACCACGTATGCGCTGTCGAAACGCACCGTCGCCTATGTGAACGTCGGCTATGCGCGCAACAGCGGCCAGAGCTCGCAGACCGTCTACGAATACGACCCGACGCCGCTCGCCGGCGCGGCGCAGTTCGGCGCGATGGTCGGCATGTACCACCTGTTCTGATCCCGTCCACCTGGAACCCGCCATGAAAACCCTTTGCTCCGATGCCGCGCCGCCGTCCGACGGCCGCGCATCGACCTTTGCGCGCTCGACGCTCGTCGCGCTCGTCGTGTTCGCCGCCATCACGCCGCTGCTGCTGCTCGTCGCGCCGGCCGTCGCCGGTCAGCTCGCGACGCAGCTCGGACTGTCCGCATCGCAAATCGGCACCTACTTCTTCGTCGAACTCGGCGCGTTCAGCCTCGCGACCGTGCCGTCGTATCTGTGGCTCGGCCGCGTCGATGCGCGCCGCGTCGCCGCTTGCGCAATCGCGCTGTTCGGCGCGGGCAATCTGCTCACCGCGGTGTGGATGCCGGGCTTCGTCGCGCTGCTCGCGCTGCGCGCCGTCACCGCGCTCGGCGGCGGCTCGTTGATGGTGCTCTGCATGACGAGCGCGGCCACCAGCAAGAACAGCGATCGCGTATACGGCCTGTGGGTCGTCGGCCAGTTGATCGCGGGCGCGATCGGGCTGTTCGTGCTGCCTCACGTGTTCGTCGCGTTCGGGCTGCGCGCGCTCTACGTCGCGCTCGCGGTGCTTGCCGTCATCGCGGCGCCGCTGTCGCGCGGCTTTCCGGCGACGCTCGGCGCACGGGCCGCGTCGGCGCAGACCACGCGCGACGCCGCATCGCATACGCCGCGGCTGTACGTCGCGCTCGCGATCGGTGCGGTACTGACGTTCTATCTCGCGATCGGCAGCGTGTGGACGTTCGCGAGCCGTGCCGCGGCGCAAGCCGGCCTCGATCCGCAGTCGACCGGCAACGTGCTCGCGATCGCGAGCGTGATGGGAATCGCCGGCGCGGCGCTCGCGTCGTGTGCGGGCGGCCGCGTCGCGCGGCGGGCGATGCTCGCCGCCGGGTACGCGCTACTCGCGGCGTCGCTCGTCGCACTCGCCGCACTTCCGCATGTGAGCGGCTACAGCGCCGCGATCTTCGCGTTCAAGTTCGCGTGGACCTTCGTGCTGCCGTTCATTCTCGCGACCGTCGCGCAGATCGATACGTCCGGGCGCCTCGTCGCGACGCTCAATTTCGTGATCGGCGCGGGCCTCGCGGCCGGTCCGCTGCTCGCCGGGCTACTGCTCGACGCAGGCGGCACGATGCACGCGCTGTTCGCGATCGCGACGGCCGTTGCGATCGCATCGTTCGCCGCGCTGCGTCATATCGATCGCTGCGCGCCCGCTTCCGTGATTCCCGTTTCCTCCCAACCGTGACAGGTCAAGCCCATCCATGAATCGCACTGCCTTCTTCACCGACGAACGCACCTTCTGGCACACCAGCGGCACGCACGCGCTGTTCTTCCCGGTCGGCGGCTGGGTCCAGCCGCCGTCGAGCGCGGGCTACGCCGAATCGCCCGATTCGAAGCGCCGCTTCCTGTCGCTCGTGCAGGCGTCGGGGCTTGCCGCTCACCTCGACATACACGGTGCCGCGCCGGCCACGACCGGCGATCTGCTGCGCATTCATCCCGCGAGCTATCTCGACGCGTTCCGCGCGCTCAGCGACGCGAACGGCGGCGACCTCGGCGATCTCGCGCCGTTCGGCAAGGGCAGCTACGAGATCGCTGCGCTGTCCGCAGGCCTCGCGATCGCGGCCGTCGACACGGTGGTCGCCGAATGTGCGGCCAACGCGTTCTCGCTGTCGCGGCCGCCGGGCCATCACTGCCTGCGCGATCGTCCGATGGGCTTCTGCCTGCTCGCGAACATCCCGATCGCGATCGAGGCCGCGCGTGCGAAACACGGGATCGAACGCGTCGCGGTGATCGACTGGGACGTGCACCACGGCAACGGCACGCAATCGATCTACTACGACGACCCGGATACGCTGACGATTTCGCTGCACCAGGACCGCTGCTTCCCGCCCGGCTACAGCGGCGGCGGCGATCGCGGCGAAGGCGCGGGCGTCGGCACGAACCTGAACGTGCCGCTGCTCGCCGGCAGCGGCGACGACGCGTATCGCTACGCATTCGAGCGGATCGTGCTGCCCACGCTGGAGCGGTTCCGGCCCGAACTGATCGTCATCGCGAGCGGCCTCGACGCGAGCGCGGTGGATCCGCTCGCGCGCATGCAGCTGCATACCGACAGCTACCGATTCATGACGCGCGCGGTGAAGGAGGCCGCGCAGCGTCACTGCGGCGGGCGGCTCGTGATCGTTCACGAAGGCGGCTATTCGGAGGCGTATGTGCCGTTTTGCGGACTCGCGATCGTCGAGGAACTGACCGGCATGCGCACCGACGTCGCCGATCCGATGCTCGAGCTCGCGATCGCGCAGCAGCCGGGAGAACGCTTCGTCGCGTTCCAGCGCGCGTTACTCGACGAGCTGGCGACGTCGTTCGGGTTGTAAGGCCGTGCTCTCGCCCGCTCTCTCGCGCTCCCTCGCGGGAACGGGCGATGCCGGGGCCGGCATGCTCAGCCCCTTGCGGGATCGGTGCGGATCGGGTCTCCTGTGCATTTACACCTGCCAGGCTCCGGCCTTTCTTCAGATGAAATCGTCCCCGCGCGAACCCGATTCCAACGACAAAGCGCGCCGCCGGCCTTCGAAGCTCGCCGTGAATATCGCCGCCGTGCTGGTTGGCGTTATTACGTTCGCGATCGGCGTGGCGTGGCTGATCTATAGCTGGGTCGTCGATCGCGAAGCGCAGTATTTCGCGATTCCGCTGGTGTTTTCGGTACCGGTGATCGTGGCGGTCGCGGTGCGCAGTTTCTGGGACTAGCCACGCTCGCAACGACAAAGCGCCGCGGTCGGTCGACGCGCGGCGCTTTCGGGAATCGGATGTATCGCGTTGATCGAACGAAGCGGCAAGCCGCTCCGTTCGTCGGTGGCACAGTCACAGGCCCGCGCGTGCGCACGGGTTCGGAACCGTCCCCTGATAGCCCTGGGTCACGCTCAGCGCGGAACCCAGCAGCGCCTTGCCAACCGATTTCAGCACGGTGTCCATGTTCAGCGGCAGGCCACTTTCGATCGGCCGTCCGGAGTAAGCCGTGCACGCCGCCGACGGCGCGGCCGTCTGCACCGATCGCGCGCTCCAGGCAATGTTGTCTGCGGGTATCCCGGCAAAAGCCGGCATGGCCAGCGTCAAGGACAAAACGGAAATCAGCGTGCGCGTGGTGTGGATCAGCGACGGCCCCCGGTTAAACAGCCCGCGTAAATGAAAGGTTTTGTTCATGATTATACGGAGCCGGGTTGGCGGCGCACGCAAAAGCGTGTGCGGCCGCGGAACGGCATCAACCGCCATGGCGACCAGTACGGCGCGCCGCAAGCCGCGGCCGGGATAGCAGCCGAGCATGAGGACATTTCGACGCCTCGTTGCAAGAGCATCGCCCTCCGCGAGGCTCGCCGCTTCCGCGAGTCCAGCGATCTGCACGTATAACAAAAAGCCCCGCGAGTGCTGAGCTGCACCCCAAAAGTTGGACATCGATCCAACGGTAATCCCCCCGAGAAACCGGTGTGATCAGAAGTAGAATTTTCTTGTTGAGGGAGTTCTACGGAATGAAGAAATCGAGATTCACGGACAGCCAGATCAT